>NZ_JAUSVK010000001.1:5618240-5943780 GCF_030814655.1 Labrys monachus | reverse complement strand
AATCGAGCCAAGATGTTGCGCCGCGCCCAATCTCGTGTTGTTGAAGTGAGGAAATTAACGTATTATTTTATAATAAAACTTGTACAAGAAGTATATATAAAGATATTTCTCGAATAAAATATGTAAAGTGACAATTTGACTCGGGATGACCGGTCTTAATTTTGCCTTTGAATCTACGCGGTCCGGCCAAGACGCTCGACGGGCATGTGGCGCAAACGCTACAGACTTGGACGGCGATTTCTGTTTTATAGTGAGCTACTGTATCTCGTCGTTTTGGAGTTCGTTTTATGAAAATGCGTTTGGCCCTTGCAGCCTTGCTGCTCACCTCGACCTCGGCTTTTGCGGCTGATCTCGCCCCTCAGTCGGTCGAGCCGGCGGCTCCGATGCCCGTCGCACCCGTCTTCAGCTGGACCGGCTTCTACGCCGGTGTTCACGCCGGCGCCGTGTTCGGCGATGCCAAGGCCAGCGATCCGGCTCTTGGCGCCCGGGCGAAGTTCAACAGCACCGGCTTCATCGGCGGCGCCCATGCCGGCTACAATGAGGAATTCGACAACAATGTCGTGATCGGCCTCGAAGGCGACATCGACTACACCAGCCTGTCGAAGACGACCACGGAGACCGTCGACAGCGTGTCGGGCTCGGCCAAGTTCAAGAGCGACTGGCAGGGTTCGGTCCGTGCCCGCGCCGGCTATGCCTTCGACCGCATCCTGCCCTACGTCACCGGCGGCGTCGCCTTCGGCGATGAGAAGCTCAGCGTCGATATTCCCGGCATCGGTTCCGATTCGTCGAGCAAGACCCGTGTCGGCTGGACGGCCGGCGGCGGCGTCGAATACGCCATCGACCAGAACTGGATCGTGCGCGGCGAAGTCCGTTACACCGACTTCGGCAAGCAGAACGTCAACATCCTCGGCGACCGGGTGAAGACCCGCTTCAACGAGACCACGACCGAGCTGGGCGTCAGCTACAAGTTCTGATCCGGCGAAACGCCGCTCTCTCCTCCCGGAGCGGTTGCACGGGAAGCCCGGCGAAAGCCGGGCTTTTTTTATTCTCCCGGATCCGCGGCGCAGCATTGCCGTCCGCCGCGCTTTGCCGTTGAGCGGCAAGCCGATCGCGCGCAAACTCGCACGGTTTTTTTCAGCCGTGCCGCGTCAGCGGATTTCCAGGAAGTCATTGATGCCTCCCCCTATCGAGGATGGGCTCCCGCTCATCCGCCAGAGCAATTTTGTCCTGTTCTGGTCGGCCCGTGTCCTGTCGACCAGCTGTTTCCAGATCGTCTCCGTCGTCATCGGCTGGCAGATCTACGCGCTGACCAGCAGCACCTTCGACCTCGGCCTGGTGGGTCTGTGCCAGTTCCTGCCGATGCTGCTGCTCACCCTTCCCGCCGGCCATATCGCCGACCGCTTCGACCGGCGCGTGGTGGTCCGCACCTGCCAGCTCGTCGAAGGGATGACGGCGGCGGGCCTGGCGCTCGCCTCCTGGTCCGGCGTCATCAGTCCCCATGTCATCTTCGCCGCCGCGGTGCTCGTCGGCGCCTGCCGCACCTTCGAGGCGCCGACCGTGGCCGCTCTCCTGCCGATGGTGGTGAGCCCGTCGATCCTTCCCAAGGCCCTGGCGCTCTCGGTCTCCGCCATCCAGACCGCCACCATCATCGGTCCGGCCTTCGGCGGCCTCCTCTACATCGCGGGACCGGGCCTGGCCTATATCGCCGTCGGCCTGCTCTACCTCGTCGCGGCGGCGCTGGTCTCCTCGCTGAGGATCCTAGTGCCGCCCGCTCCCCGCGAGACGCAGACGCTGCGTTCGGTGTTCTCGGGCTTCGGCTTCATCCGCAGCCGGCCGGTCATCCTCGGCGCCATCTCGCTGGACATGGTGGCGGTGCTGCTCGGCGGCGCCACGGCCCTGCTGCCGGTCTATGCGCGCGACATCCTCCACACCAATTCCCTCGGCCTCGGCGTCCTGCGCGCCTCGCCTGCCCTGGGCGCCCTGGCGACATCGCTGGTGCTGGCGCGCTGGCCGATGGAACGGCATGTCGGCCTGAAGATGTTCGGGGCGGTGGCGACCTTCGGCTTCGCCACCATGGTGTTCGGCGCCTCCTCCTGGTTTCCCCTCTCGATGCTCGCGCTGAGCGTGATGGGGGCGGCGGACGTGGTCAGCGTCGTCGTTCGCAGCACGCTGGTCCAGCTCGGCACGCCCGACGCGATGCGCGGGCGGGTCAGCGCGGTCAATTCCATGTTCGTCGGCACCTCGAACCAGCTCGGCGAGTTCGAATCCGGCATGACGGCGACCCTGTTCGGCACGGTTCCCGCGGTCGTCCTCGGCGGCGCGGGAACCGTGATCGTCGCGCTGGCCTGGTCGCGGCTGTTTCCGGCGCTGCGGCGTGCCGACGGCTTTCCGCGCAGGAGCGCCTGACGCGGCCGCCGTGTCGCGCCGGAACATCCATCTCGACAATTCCGCCGCGCCTGCCCATGGTGCGGCCATGCGCAGCCCCAGCTTCAGACGCGATTCGACCCCGGTTTCCGCTGAGGACGTTCCGGCCGATCTCGCCATCTCGGGCATCATCGACCGGGTGACCTATCACAAGCCGGAGACCGGCTTCGCCGTGCTCAAGGTCAAGGTGAAGGGGCGCAAGGATCTCGCCACCGTGCTCGGGCGCCTGGCTTCGGTGGCGCCCGGCGAGAAGCTGGAGGCCACCGGGCGCTGGAGCGTCGACCCGGAACGCGGCCTCCAGTTCAAGGCCGAGACCATCGCGACGCAGCCGCCGGCGTCGGCCTCCGGCATCGAGCGCTATCTCGCCTCGGGCTTCGTGCGCGGCATCGGCCAGGAGACGGCCAAGAAGCTGGTCGCCGCCTTCGGCAAGGATACGCTCAAGGTGCTCGACACCGAGCCGGAGCGCCTCGATACCGTTGAGGGCCTCACGCCGCAGCGCGTCCGCCTCATCCGCGAGGGCTGGACGGCGCAGCAGGGCTTCCGCGACGTGCTGCTCTTCCTCACCGAGCATGGCCTCGGACCGAACCGCGCGGCGAATGTGCAGAAGACGCTCGGCTCCGGGGCGATCGAGCTGATCAAGGCCGATCCCTATCGCCTGTCGCGCGAGATCAAGGGCTTCGACTTCCACACCGCCGACCAGTTCGCGCTCAGCCTCGGGCGCGATCGCGAGGATCCTTCGCGCCTCAGCGCGGGCCTGCTCTGGGCGCTGGGCGACGGCGCGTCGAACGGCCATTGCGGCCTGCCGCGCGAGGTCCTGTTCGAGCGGGCGGCGCGCATGCTCGACGTCGACGAATATCTGCTGAACGAGGCAGCCTCGGAGCTGCTCAAGGCCAAGGCCGTCATCGGCGACACCATCGAGGGCGTGCCGGCCTATTTCCTGCCCTCGCTGTGGCATGCCGAGGAGACGGTCGCGGCGCGGCTCAAGCAGATGGCGGGCGGCACGCCGCCCTGGCGGCAGGACGGACTGGCCGAGGCCGTGCTCACCGCCGAGGCCCGCACCGGCAAGCGCCTCGCGCCGGCCCAGGCGCTCGCGGTCGAAAGCGCGCTGGCCTCGCGCCTGCTCGTCATCACCGGCGGCCCGGGCGTCGGCAAGACCACCATCATCGACACCATCCTGCGCGCCCTCGACCGCAAGGAGGTGACGATCGCGCTCTGCGCCCCGACCGGACGGGCGGCCAAACGCATGGCCGAGAGCACCGGCCTGGAAGCCAAGACCATCCACCGCCTGCTCGAAATCGATCCGGTCTCGGCGACCTTCCGCCGCCAGAAATCCTATCCGCTCGACGCCGACCTCGTGATCGCCGACGAGGCGAGCATGATCGACATCGAATTGATGCGCGCGCTGCTGGACGCGCTGTCGCCGCGCGCCGCGCTGGTCCTCGTCGGCGACGCCGACCAGCTTCCCTCGGTGGGGCCCGGGCAGGTGCTGGCGGACGTCATCGCCTCCGGCGCCGTGCCCGTCGTGCGGCTGACGGAGGTCTTCCGCCAGGCCGAGTCGAGCCGCATCATCGCCGCCGCCCATGCCGTCAACCACGGCGAGGTGCCGGAAGGCGCCAGGAGCCCGGAGGAGGGCGACTTCTTCGTCGTCGACATGGCCTCGGCCGAGGACGGGGCCAACAAGATCGTCGACATCGTCACCCGGCGCCTGCCGCGCCGCTTCGAGCTCGATCCCGTGCGCGACATCCAGGTGCTGACGCCGATGAACAAGGGGCCGCTCGGCTCGCAGGCGCTGACCCAGGTTCTGCGCGAGATGCTCAATCCCGCGCGCGAAGGCGCGATCATCCGCGATTCCGGCACGTTCGCGCCGCGTGACAAGGTCATGCAGATCGACAACGACTACGACCGGGAAATCTTCAACGGCGACATCGGCTTCGTCACCCGCACCGATCCGAAGCTCGGCCAGCTCACCGTCTCCTTCGACGGGCGCGAGGTGCATTACACCGCCGCGCAGCTCGACAGCCTCGTGCCCGCCTATGCCACCACCATCCACAAGGCGCAGGGCTCCGAATACCCTGCCGTGGTGGTGGTGATCGCCAACGGCCATTATCCGATGCTCGCCCGCAACCTGCTCTACACCGCCATCACCCGCGGCAAGCGCCTCGTCGTGGTCGTCGCCGACCGGCGTGCCCTGCGCATGGCCGCCGAGGACGCGATGGGACGGCGGCGCTGGACGCGGCTGCGCGAGAAGCTGGCGGCCTCCTGACGCCGCCGGCATGAGGCTCGCACGTCTGCGGCATCGTGCGGGAAGGCACATCGGGCGCCCGCTGTTTCCCGCAGAACGCTTGCCGTCATATATGGGCGTTATAGAACTGGAACGTGTCGGTCTGGCCGGCGAGCTTCGGGGGGCGGAGATGCAGAGGAACTGGACGGTCGGAACCTGCCTGTTGTTGAGCCTGTCCGCGTTCGCCCTGCCGGCGATCGCCCAGACCAAGAGCCCGGCAGCGACGAAAACGCCGGCGGCGACGGCGCCGGCCGCCGACCCGGCCTTCGAGGCCGCCAAGGCTGCCGCCGCCGCAGAGGGCCCCGATGCCCTCAGCGCCGTCCAGATGGACCTGATCTGGACGGGCGATCTCAATTCCCTGCCGACCGGCGACCTCGGCAAGCGCAGCTATGAGGCGATCAAGGCCTTCCAGAAACGCATCAAGGCGAAGGACACCGGCATCCTGCTGCCGCCCGAGCGCGCGGTGCTCGCCCAGCATGCCGCGAAGTTCACCGATCGCTACGGCTTCACCGAGATCACCGATCGCGGCCTCACGGTGGGCTACCCCGCCAAGCTCGCATCGAAGCGGACGGAGGGCAAGAACGGCCCGAATTTCGCTTCGCCGAAGGGCGACGTCTCCATCGACGTCCTGAGCCTGCCGGCCGACAAGGAGGACTTCGAGGCGCTGTTCGCGCGCATGAAGACCGAGCGCCCCGGCCGCAAGGTGACCTATTCGCTGCTGCGGCCGGATTTCTTCGTCGTCACCGGCGTCAATGACGGCAAGAGCTTCTATCTGCGCTTCCTTCGCGCGGACGGCCTCTCCCGCGGCTTCGCGCTCGGCTGGGATCCGGCGCTGTCGCCCGCCTTCGACCGCGTCGCCATCGCCATGGCTGCGTCCCTCCGGCTCGCCGGCCCGGACGAGGCCGCCGAAACAGCCGCAAAGCCTGCGGCCAAGCCCGTCCAGAAGCCGGCTGCGCCGGCCGAGCCTGCCAAGCCGGCAGGGCCGCCGGTGCCGTTGCCCGCCGGCGCTCCCGCCGGACCGAGGACCGGCCTCGGCGTCCTGGTGTCGGACAAGGGCGACATCCTCACCTATGCCGGCGCGGTGGCCGGCTGCACGAGCGTGACCATGGCGGACGGCAGCCGCGCGGCGGTGATCGGCGGCGATCCCGCCAACGACATCGCCGTCGTCAGGCTCGCCAGGCCGGCCCGCCTCGCGCCGTTGTCCTGGCGGACGGCGCCTCTCGCCATGGGCGAGGCGGTGTCGGTGCTGTCGGGCGCCTCGCCGGTGGCCGCGACGGTGACGGCGCTCGCCGGCCCGGGCGCCGATACCCGGCGCGTCGGCCTCAGCGCCGGCGGCGGCGGGGCGCTGGCCGACAAGGATGGGGCGCTGGTCGGCCTCGCCGCGGCGGACGGCAGTCCCGTGGCCCTCAAGGCGCTGTTCGTCACCGCCTTCCTGCGCGCCAACGGCGCCGCTCCGCCCGCCAAGGGCGGCGACGCCGCCCGGGACATGATGTCGTTCCGCTGCGAGCCGGGGAAGTAAGGGAGCGCAGGCTTCCAGCCCATATGCGCCAACATAAGAGAAATACCCGCCTTCTCCCGAGCCGGGACACCGCATTTCCTTTGGAAATGCGAAGTCCCGCATGGGAGAAGAAAAATCGCGCTATTTTCGGCAAGGTTAGCGCCTATGGGCTTCCAGCCTGCTCTTGGAAACGCCGGAGCTTCCGGAAGAGGCAGGCTGGAAGCCTGCGGTCCCGGGGCTCACACTTCGAAGCACGCCACCCGTCGCCCGTGCTTCATCTCGAGCTCCGGGCGTTCGGCGCGACAATGGGGCTGCGCCAGCGGGCATCGCGGGTTGAACGCGCAGCCGGGCGGCGGGGCGAAGGGCGAGGGCAGCTCGCCCTGCAGCACGATGCGCTCGCGCACGCGGTCGGGATCGGCCTGCGGGGTCGCGGCCATCAGCGCGCGCGTATAGGGATGCTGCGGCGCGGAGAACAGCGCTTCTCGGCTGCCCATCTCGACGGCGCGGCCGAGATACATCACCATCACGTCGTCGGCGATATGGCGCACCACCGATAGGTCGTGGCTGATGAAGATGTAGGCGAGGCCGAATTCGGCCTGCAATTCGCCGAGGAGGTTGAGCACCTGGGCGCGGACGGAGACGTCGAGCGCCGAGACCGGCTCGTCGAGCACGAGGATCTTCGGGTGCAGCATCAAAGCGCGGGCGATGGCGATGCGCTGGCGCTGGCCGCCCGAGAACATGTGCGGATAGCGCTGCGCCTGCTCCGGCCGGAGGCCCACCCGCCGCATCATCGCCAAGGCCGCCTCGCGCCGCTCGGCCGCCCGCATGGCGGTGTTGACGAGCAGCGGCTCCTCGAGCGCTTTGCCGATGGTCTGGCGCGGATTGAGCGAGCCGAACGGGTTCTGGAACACGATCTGGATCTCGCGCCGGAGCGCCTTGCGCTGGGCGGCGCTCGCCAGCGTCACGTCGACCCCGCCGATCTTCAATTCGCCCGACGATGGCGTTTCGATCATGGTGATGAGCCGGGCGAGCGTCGACTTGCCGCAACCGGATTCGCCGACCACCGCCAGGGTCTTGCGGGCCTGCAGGGTGAAGCTCACCCCGGCGAGCGCCCGCACCACGGCGGTGGCCCCGAACATGCCGCGGCGAGCGTCGTAGAAGCGGGTGAGGTCGCGCGCCTCGACCAGCGCCGGGGAAGCCGCTGCGTTCATGATGCGGTGTCCAGCTCGGCCGGCGCCCCGTGGTCGAGCGGCCGGATGCACAGGGCATGGTTGAAGGCGGCGCCCGCCCGTCCGGGCGGGGCGGCCCGGCAGGCGTCGACGGCGAAGTCGCAGCGCGGGGAGAACAGGCAGCCGGCCGGCCGGTCATAGGGGCCCGGCACCACGCCGGGGATGGAGGCGAGCACGCGGGTGGTCGCCCGCTCGGGCAGGGCCGCGAGCAAAGCGGCGGTGTAGGGATGGCGGGGATTGTGGAAGAGCGCCGGAGTGTCGGCCATCTCCACCTGCTGGCCGGCATATTGCACGACGACGCGATGCGCCGTCTCGGCGACGACCCCCATGTCGTGGGTGATCAGCACCACGGCCATGCCGCGCTCCTTCTGCAGGCCGATCAGGAGGTCGAGGATCTGGGCCTGGATGGTCACGTCGAGGGCGGTGGTGGGCTCGTCGGCGATGAGGAGCTTGGGATTGCAGGCGATCGCCATGGCGATCATCACCCGCTGGCTCATGCCGCCGGACATCTGGTGCGGGAAGGCCGAAAGGCGCCGCGCCGGATCGGTGATGCCGACGGCGGCGAGGAGCTCGACCGCGCGGTCGCGGCTCTGCCGGCGCGAGAGCGGCATATGGGCGCGGATCGCCTCGATGAGCTGGAACCCGACGGTGAAGCACGGATTGAGCGAGCTCATCGGCTCCTGGAAGATCATCGCCATGTCCTTGCCGATGATCCCTCGCCGCTCGCGCGCCGTGATGCGGGCGAGGTCGCGCCCGTCGAAGGCGAGCCTGTCGGCGGTGACGCGCGCCGTCTTCGGTAAAAGGCCCATCAGCGCCAGCATCGCCACCGATTTGCCCGAACCGGATTCGCCGACGATCGAGACGATCTCGCCGGCATCCAGCGCCAGCGAGATGCCGTCGACGGCGCGGAACGAGCCGTGGCGGACCTGAAACTCGACGCTGAGATTGCTGATTTCGAGCAGGGCCATGGCTCAGCCTCGCTTCAGCTTGGGGTCGAGCGCGTCCCGCAGGCCGTCGCCGAACAGGTTGATGGCGACGACGGTGACGAGGATGGCGAGGCCCGGCATGGTGGCGATCCACGGCGCGCTCTGCAATTGCTGGCGCGCATCGGCCAGCATGGCGCCCCATTCCGGCGAGGGCGGCTGGGCGCCCATGCCGAGGAAGCCGAGCGCCGCCGCCTCCAGGATGGCGTCGGACACGCCGAGCGTCGCCTGCACGATCAGGGGGGCGAGGCAGTTGGGCAGCACGGTGACGAACATCAGGCGCAGCGTGCCGACGCCGACCACCCGCGCCGCCGTGACATAGTCCTTCGACAATTCGGCGAGGGCCGTCGCCCGGACGATGCGCACATAGCGCGGCAGGAAGACGACGGTCACCGCCACGATGGTGTTGGTGAGGCTCGGCTGCAGGATGGCGACGATCACCATGGCGAGCACCAGGTCGGGGATCGACATGATCAGGTCCATCGTCCGCATCAGCACGATGTCGACGATGCCGCCGCGGAAGGCGGCGACCAGGCCGAGCACCACGCCGAGCAGCACCGAGACCAGCATCACGGACAGGCCGATGCCGAGCGAGTAGCGCGCGCCGTAGAGGATGCGCGAGAGCATGTCGCGCCCGTTCGAGGCGTCGGTGCCGAGCGGAAAGCGCCAGTCGCCGCCGGCGATCCAGGCGGGCGGCAGCAATTCGTGGCCGTCATTGCCGGCGATCGGGCTGTGTGGGGCCAGGAAATCGGCGAAGACGGCGGTAAGGACGATGAGGACGAGCACGACGAGGCCGCCGACGGCGCCGCGGTTCTGCTTCAGCCCGTCCCAGGTCTCCGCCAGCAAAGTGGGGGGCGCCGCCGAGGGGGCAGGGCCGGCCTCGGCGGCCGTTCCAGTGTCAGCGGCCATGGCTGATCCTCGGGTTGATGATGCCGTAGAGCAGGTCGACCGACAGGTTCACCAGCGTGACGAGGATGGAGATGATCAGAACGCCGCCCTGCAGGGCGGGATAGTCGCGCCGGTTGAAGGAATCGATCAGCCATTTGCCGATGCCGGGCCATGAGAACACCGTCTCGGTCTGCACCGCGCCGGCGATCAGCGTGCCGACCATCAGCCCGATGGCGGTGACCACCGGGATGAGGGCGTTGCGCAGGGCGTGCAGGCCGACGACGCGCAGCGGCGAAAGCCCCTTGGCCCGCGCCGTGCGCACATAATCCTCGCCCAGCACTTCGAGCATCGCCGACCGGGTGATGCGCATGATCACCGCGAGCGGAATGGTGCCGAGCACGATCGAGGGCAGGATGAGATGGGAGAGCGCCGACAGGAAGGCGCCGTCCTGGTCGGACCAGAAGCTGTCCCACAGCATGAAGCCGGTGGTCTGGTCGGGATCGAAATAATAGGCGACGTTGTCGATGCGTCCGTCCACCGGCGTGAGGTCGAGCTTCAGCGACACCAGCAGCACCAGGAGGATGCCCCACCAGAAGATCGGCATGGAATTGCCGATCACGGCGAGCGCCGTCACCGTGTAGTCGACGAAGGTGCCGCGCGACAGGGCGGCGACGATGCCGAGGGGGACGCCGAGGCCGACGGCCAGGACCAGCGACACCGCCGACAATTCGATGGTCGCCGGGAAGCGGGCGAAGAACTCGCTCAGCACGGATTGCTGGCTGACGACCGAAATCCCGAAGTCTCCATGCAGGATCTGCCAGAGATAATGCAGGAATTGCTGCCAGACGGGCAGGTCGAGCCCGAGCTGGTGGCGGAACTCGGCGAGCCGTTCCGGCGAGATGCCGTGCTCGCCGACGCGCACCTCGACCGGGTCGCCGGGAACGAGGCGGAGCGCGAAGAAGGTCAGGGCCACCAGGGCGATGAAGGTCGGGACGGTCTGGGCGATGCGCTTGAGCGCATAGGTCAGCATGGGCGCTCGCGAAGCTTGCAACGGGGCAGGCGAAACGGGAGAGCGGCGGGCTCGAGAGCCGCGCCGCCCCCGGCGAGGCTGCTTACTTCAGCTCGACCTGGTGGAACTCGAAGCGCCCGAGCGGCGAGACCTTGAAGCCGACGAGATTCTTGCGCATCGGCACATAGACGACCGAATGGGCGATGTTCAGATAGGGAACCTCGTCATGGGTGATCTGCTGCATCTCCCGGTAGAGCTTGGCGCGCTCGTCCTTGTCGAAGGTCTGCTGGGCCTTGAGGAAGCGGTCGTTATAGTCCTTGTTGCACCAGCGGGCGTAGTTCTGTCCGCCGTCGCGCGCCGTGGCGCAGTCGAACAGGAAGAAGAAATTGTCGGGGTCGCCATTGTCGCCGGTCCAGCCCATCTGCGAGATGGTGGCTTCGCCATTCTGCAGGCGTTTGCGGTAGTCGCCCCATTCATAGGTGACGAGATGGGCGTTGACGCCGATCTTGGCGAGATCGGCCTGCATCAGCTCGCCCATGCGCTTGCCGTTGGGGTTGTAGGGACGGTAGACCGGCTGGTACCACAGGTCGACGTCGAGCGGCGTCTTCACGCCCGCGGAGGCGAGCAGCTGCTTGGCCTTCTCCGGATCGTAGGGATATTCCGGGATCTTGTCGTTGTAGCCCAGCATGAAGGGCGGGATCAGCGTCGTCGCCGAGGCGCCGGTGCCCTCATAGACGTCCTCGATGATGTTCTTCTTGTCGATCGCCATCACCAGGGCCTGCCGCACCTCCTTCTTGTCGAAGGGCGGCTTCTTCATGTTGAAGGACAGATAGGCGTCGTTGAGGCCCTGCTGCGACATCACATTGAGGTCGGGATTGGCCTGCATTCCCTTCAGGTCGGCCGGCAGCGGGCCGACCATGATCTGGCATTCGTTCTTCTGCAGCTTGGCGTAGCGGGCCTCGGCATCCGGCGTGATCGCGAAGACGAGCGTGTCGATCTTCGGGCGTCCGCCCCAGAACTGGTCGAAGGCCTTGTAGCGCAGCACCGCGTCCTTCTGGTAGGCCACGAACTGGAACGGACCGGTGCCGACGGGCTCCTGGTCGATCTTCTCGGGCGTGCCGGCCTTCAGCAGATAATCGGCATATTCGGCCGATTCGATCGATGCGAAGTCCATGGCGAAGTTGGGGATGATCGTCGCGTTCGGCTCGTTCAGCGTGACCTTGACCGTGTAGTCGTCGACCTTCTCGATCGATTTCAACAGCTTGGGCATGTCCATGTCGTTGAAATAGTCGTAAGCGCCGCCCGACACCTTGTGGTAGGGATTGTCGTCCTTCCATTGCCGGTTGAACGAGAACAGCACGTCGTCGGCGTTGAAGTCGCGCGTCGGCTTGAAGCCCTTCAAGGAATGGAATTTCACGCCCTTGCGCAGATGGAAGACGATCTCGAGACCGTCCTTCGAGACCTCGTATTTCTCGGCGAGACCGGGAACGACGTCGGTGGTGCCGGGGGTGAATTCGACCAGCTGGTCATAGGCCGGCCGGTCTGCGTCGAGCGTGGTGTTGGTGGTGTTGAGCGCGGGCTGGAAGTTCTCGGGACTGCCTTCCGAGCAGAAGACCAGCGTCTTGGCGCTGAGGCCGGTGGAACCCAGAAGCGCGGCGAAGCCTGCGGCGAGAAGGCCCGTTTTGAAAAGTTTCGACATGTGGTCCCCGTTGGTGATGCCGCGCCGTATGCTCCGCATCGAGGCGGAAGCCGGCGCAGGACGAGCGTGGTGCGCCCTGTTCCGACCATGGAAGCCTTTTTGAGCGATGTCGGCAACGGCTATTTGCAGTTTTCGCGCCGGGAGCCGCCGGCATCCGGCCGCCGCAGCGGCGCAGTGCAACCCCAGGCTGCAGGGGTGCCCAGGCGACCAACCGGAAGCCCCGCGGCTCGCAAGCGGGGCTCCGCCGAAGGCGCGCCCAGGCGCCGGATCATGCGCGGCCTCAGGCCGGCTTCACGAACAAATCGAGCTTCTTGAAATGCTCGGCGAGCAGGTAGCAGACCGTCACGCGCGATTTGGTGTGATCCGCCTTGAGCTTCTCGATGACGGACTGGATGGCGGCATCGAGCTTCTTGTCGTCATCCGTCAGGGCAAGCTTCTTCTTGAGGAAGCCGTCCCGGAGACGGGCGAGTTCGGCGGGGTCCTTGCCCGCCACGAGAGAAGAATCCCTGTTGCGCAGTGCAATGCCGAGATGCCGGACGATGCCGGCGACCGCGGCCTCGTTTGTATTGGACGTATATTTCTTGATGTCGGCGATATAGGTTGCCAGATCGGTCATCGACGTTCTTGCCTCCCGATAAAAGCGGTTTTGATTGCACGACAAGAAACTGTGCACTGAAGATTAGCGCACGATTCAAGACCGCGCGCCACTTAAAATATGCTTTCGTTAGGGAAACGGCAGCGCCTATGACCGCTTGGCGGCGATCGCGTCCCAGATCGGCACCGCCAGATTGGGGCCGCCCAGGCGCTGGATCGCCCTGAGCCCGGTCGGCGAGGTCACGTTGATCTCGGTGAGATGGCCGTCGATGACGTCGATGCCGGTGAAGAGCAGGCCTTTCTCGCGCAGGGACGGGCCGATGCGCTCGCAGATCTCCTGCTCGCGCGGGCTGAGGTCGGTCGGCTTGGCGGCGCCCCCGCGCACCATGTTGGAGCGGATGTCGCCGGGTTGCGGCACGCGGTTCACCGCTCCTGCGGCGACGCCGTCGATCAGGATGATGCGCTTGTCGCCCTCCACCACGCGCGGCAGGAAGCGCTGCGTCACCCAGGGATCGCGCGACATCGTCGAGAACAGGTCGAAGAGGGAGCCGAAATTCGGATCCTCCCGCGCCACCTTGAACACCGCGGCGCCGCCATTGCCGTAGAGCGGCTTCATCACCACGTCGCCGTGCTCGGCCCTGAAGTCCTCGATCTCGGCCTTGTCGCGGGTGATCAGCGTCGCCGGCATCAGGTCGGGAAATTCGGTGACGAAGATCTTTTCGGGCGCGTTGCGGACATGGAAGGGATCGTTCACCACCAGCGTCTTGGGATGGACGCGGTCGAGCAGATGCGTCGTCGACACATAGCCCATGTCGAAGGGCGGGTCCTGGCGCAGCAGGATGACGTCGAAGCTGGTCAGGTCGGTCCGGACGGTGGCGCCGGACTTGACATGGTCGCCCTCGACATCCTGCACGGTGACCGGCTTCGTCAGCGCGGAGACCACGCCGTCGCGCTGAGAGAGCGTGTCGGGCGTGTAGACGGACAGCGGGTAGCCGCGGGCCTGCGCCTCCAGCATGAGGGCGAAGGTCGAATCGCCCCTGATGTTGATGCGCTCGATCGGGTCCATCTGCACGGCGACATTCAGTTTCATCGAGCGGTTCCTTGCTTTCGTCACGGGAAGGCTGGCCCGTAGATAGCCGCCCGGGCCGCCGTGCAACAGACGTCCGTCAGGCGCGGGACCGAAAAAAGAAGGTTTGCCGGAAAGACGTTCCTACTTCGCCTTGGAGGGGTCGCCGACATAGCCCTCGATCAGCGTCTGCCCGCTCGCCGCATCGTGCAGGGCGAACAGGAACGGCTTGTCCGCGACGAAGGCGAGCGGGGGCGGGCCGGCGATGCTGCGCGTGGTGGTGATCGCGGTCGCGGCTGCGGCCTCGGTGCCCTTCTCGTCGACGGCGATGACGACCTTCTGGACGATCCTGTCGATGGCCTGCGGGCGGGACGAGAAGCCCGAAAGCGCCGTCGGCGACAGCCGGGCCGGCTTCAGGCCCCTGTCGTCGAGCCCGGCCAGGAGATCCCCGCCGGCCCTGATGGTGAAGCGCGGCAGCGCCACCGTCACATATTTGTCGGCGAAGCCCTCGCCCGACAGCCAGCCGGCCACGGGCGCGAAATCGGCGAGCCGCGCCGGACCGTCGGTGGTGGTGATCAGGATGAGCGAATAGTCCTTGGTCCTGTAGGGCAGCGCGACGGCGAGGAAGCGGCCCTCCCGGCGCACGGGCAGGGCTTCTTCCCGACCTTGCATCATGGCGACCTTGACGGGCCGGCCGCCGGCCGGATGAAAGTCCGTCCGCGTGGTGCGGGAAGGATCGAAGGCCGTCTGCCAGTCGTCCTTGAAATGCAGGGCGTCGAGGACGACGAGGCCGCCTTTGGTCAGCGGCGCATCGAGGATGCCGGGAATGAGGCCCCCGGTGCGGTCCTTGACCAGGGCATTGATCGCCGCGACCGTGGCCGGATCGGAAAGGTCCTTCACCTCGGCCTGGGCGCCGGCCTTGCGCAGGAGCTCGATCGCCGCCGGCAGCGGTTCGGATTTCGGATCGAAATAGACGGCGCCGACGCCGGAGAGCGGTCCTGAGCCGCCGCCCGCCAGCAGGGGGGCGAGCGTTCCCCGCAGGGCGGCGAGGCCGTCGGAGGGGGCGTCGTCGAGCCGCAGCACCGTGCGCAGCGCCTGGCGGAAGGGGGCGTCGGCGCCGATGTCGAGCAGCGAAAGCGCCGCCGCGAGGCTCGCCGGCGAGACGGCCGGATTGGGCGGCGCCTTGGCCTTGGCCGGCTGGCCGAGGAGGTCGAAGCCCAGCCTCGCCGAAGCCTCCGACCAGCGCGCGGCCGGCCCGGCGGGCGCGCCCTGCTGCGCGAAGGCGCATCCCGTTACGGCCATCAGGGCCGCCGCCACTCCCATCGCCAATGACCGCCTGCGCATGCCCTTGCCTCCCCCGCTGGACGCCCGCACGTCCGGATCCGTCCCGTGATAGCCATCATGCCATGCCTGCGCTGTATCATGGAGCACCTTCTGCACGGGGCGGGGTGAGGTGAGGCGGGGCCTGCTGCGATCGGCCGAGCCGCTTCGGCGCTGCGCGAGCAGGGCGGAAGGGGCGTCGCAATCGCGCCAAACTTGCGCTTCCCCGCCGGGAGTCGTCCCGCTATAAGGCTGCGTCCATCCGGTCCGAGGGCCTTTCCATGCGCAGCGCCGCCGTCGAGCGCACCACCAACGAAACCTCGGTCTCCGTGTCCGTCGATCTCGACGGCACCGGGCGGCACGATATCGAGACCGGCGTCGGCTTCTTCGACCACATGCTGGCGCAGCTTGCGCGCCATTCGCTCATCGACATCACCGTGCGCGCCAAGGGCGATCTCCATATCGACGACCACCACACGGTGGAGGATGTCGGCATCGCCCTCGGCCAGGCGCTCCGCAAGGCCCTCGGCGACCTCAAGGGGGTGATGCGCTATGCCGATGCCATGCTGCCGATGGACGAGACGCTGTCGCGCGCCGCCGTCGACATTTCCGGCCGGCCCTTCCTGGTGTTCCGCGTCGAGTTCCCACGCGAGAAGATCGGCACCTTCGACACCGAACTGGTGCGCGAATGGTTCCAGGCCTTCGCGATGAATGCCGGCATCACCCTGCATGTCGAGACGTTCTACGGCGCCAATGCCCACCATATCGCCGAGAGCTGCTTCAAGGCGCTGGCGCGGGCGCTGCGTGCCGCCATCGCCATCGATCCGCGCATGGCCGGCGAACTGCCGACCACCAAGGGCAAGCTCGGAGCATAACATGGCGAGCTGGACGGTCTTCGAACCCCGGGCCACGGCGCCGGGCACCCTGGCGGCAGCCGACGGCTCCGTCTTCGTCAAGGACGGCTTCAGCCTCCCCGCCTTCCTCTTCGCCCCGCTCTGGCTCCTGTGGCAGCGCATGTGGCTGGCCTTTTTGTTCTGGCTGGCGGCCGAGGTCGTGCTGCGCGCCGTCGCCTTCGCCCTGCATATGGGCGACATGTGGGCTGCCGGCCTGTCGCTGCTGTTCGCCTGGCTCTTCGCACTCGAGGCCGGCGCGCTGCGCTGCTGGACGCTGCGGCGCAAGGGATGGCGCCTGGCCGGCATCGCCTGCGGGCATGACCTGACCGAGGCCGAGAGCCGCCATTTCGAGGGACGTATGCCGCCGCCGTCCGCGCCGCCGGCGCCTCCCGCCGCGTCCTCGCCCGCCGGCCCGACGCGCCCCGATGCCGGCCATGGTGCCGTGCTCGGCCTGTTTCCGGAGCCATGGGGGGCACGGACGTGATCGCCGCCATCATCGACTATGGTTCGGGCAATCTGCATTCCGCCGTGAAGGCTTTCGAGCGGGCCGCCGCGGATAGCGGGCTGGCGACGCAGATCCGCCTCACCGCCGACCCCGACCTCGTCGCCGGGGCCGACCACATCGTCCTGCCGGGCGTCGGCGCCTATGCCGACTGCAAGCGCGGGCTGGCGGCAGTCGACGGCATGATCGAGGCGCTCGGCGAGGCGGTGACGGTCCGCGGGCGGCCGTTCCTCGGCATCTGCGTCGGCATGCAGCTGATGTCGGAACGCGGCCTCGAATTCGAGACCACCGAGGGGCTCGGCTGGATCGGCGGCGACGTCACGGCGATCCGGCCCGCCGATCCCGCCTTCAAGGTACCGCATATGGGCTGGAACACCCTGCGCGTCTTGCGCAACCACCCGGTGCTCGAGGGCATTCCGACCGGCCCGGACGGGCTGCACGCCTATTTCGTCCACTCCTACCATCTGGCCGCCTCCGATCCCGGCAGCGTGATCGCCGAGGCCGATTATGGCGGCCCGATCACGGCGATGGTCGGGCGCGCCAACATGGTGGGCACCCAGTTCCATCCCGAGAAGAGCCAGGCGCTCGGCCTCGCCTTGATCGGCAATTTCCTCCGGTGGCGCCCTTGATCCTTTTTCCCGCAATCGACCTGAAGGAGGGGCGCTGCGTGCGCCTCGTCCAGGGCGACATGGCGCAGGCCACCGTCTTCAACGACGATCCCGCCGCCCAGGCCGCCACCTTCGAGGGGCTCGGCTTCACCTATCTGCATGTCGTCGATCTCGACGGCGCCTTCGCTGGCAAGCCGATGAACGGCGCGGCGGTGGAGCGCATCCTCGCCAGCGTCACCATGGACGTGCAGCTGGGCGGCGGCATCCGCGACATGGGCACGGTCGCCGCCTGGCTCGACCGCGGCATCGCCCGCGTCATCATCGGCACGGCGGCCGTGCGCGATCCCGCCTTCGTCAAGGCCGCGGCAAAGGCGTTTCCCGGCCGCATCGCGGTGGGGCTCGACGCCCGCGACGGGCTGGTGGCGGTGGAAGGCTGGGCCGAGGTCTCCACCGTGACGGCCGAGGACATCGCCCGGCGTTTCGAGGATGCCGGCGTGGCGGCGATCATCTACACCAACATCGCGCGCGACGGCATGCTGCAGGGCATCGACTGGGACGGCACGCTCGCTCTGGCCAAGGCGGTGCGCATTCCGGTGATCGCCTCCGGAGGGCTCGCTTCGATGGCCGATATCAGGCGGCTGGTCGAGCCCGACGCCGCCATCCTGGAAGGCGCGATCGCCGGGCGGGCGCTCTATGACCGCCGGATCGACCCGCAGGAGGCCCTGGCGCTGCTGCGGCAGGCGGCATGATGCGGCGCGCCCGGATAGATGACGTGATTTTCAGGCTCGATTCTGTCATGGTCGCCCGATCTTCGGCAGGACGGCCCGCCACGCCGCCCGTCCGCTAACCCCCGGCCGGTAGCCATGCTCAAAGCGCGTATCATCCCGTGTCTCGACGTCAAGGACGGCCGTGTCGTCAAGGGCGTCAATTTCGTCGACCTGCGCGACGCCGGCGATCCCGTCGAAAGCGCCCGCGCCTATGACGCGGCGGGCGCCGACGAATTGTGCTTCCTCGATATCGCCGCCACGCATGAGGGGCGCGGCATCCTGCTCGACGTCGTCCGGCGCACCGCCGAGGCCTGCTTCATGCCCCTGACCGTGGGCGGGGGCGTGCGGGCGATCGACGACATCCGCCAGCTGCTGCTGGCGGGCGCCGACAAGGTCTCGATCAATTCGGCCGCCGTCGCCGACCGGCACTTCGTCGCCCGGGCCGCCGAGAAATTCGGCCAGCAATGCATCGTCGTGGCCATCGACGCCAAGAAGGTCTCCGCGCCGGGCGAGGCCGGCCGCTGGGAGATCTTTACCCATGGCGGGCGGCGGGAAACCGGCATCGATGCGGTCGCCTTCGCCCGCGAGGTCGTCGATCTCGGCGCTGGCGAACTGCTGCTCACCTCGATGGACCGCGACGGCACCAAGGCCGGCTTCGACCTGGGGCTGACGCGGACGGTGGCGGACGCCGTCGGCGTGCCGGTGATCGCCTCCGGCGGCGTCGGCACGCTCGACCATCTCGTCGAGGGCGTGCGCGACGGCCATGCCAGCGCGGTGCTGGCCGCCTCGATCTTCCATTTCGGCACGTTCTCGATCGGACAGGCCAAGGCCCATATGGCGGCGGCGGGCCTGCCGATGCGCATGGACGGCATGCACAGGGGCGGTCTCGCGGCATGACATTTTCCCTCGCCGACCTCGAGGCCCGGGTGGCCGAACGCGCCGAGGCGCCGCCCGAACAGTCATGGACAGCCAGGCTGCTGGCGGGCGGCCCGCCGCGCGCCGCCAAGAAGTTCGGCGAGGAAGCGGTCGAACTCGTCATCGCCCTCGCCGAGGGCGAAAGGCCGCCGATCGTCGCCGAGGCGGCCGACGTCCTCTATCATCTCCTGGTCGCCCTGCGCTCGCGCGGCGTCGGCCTGGATGACGTGATGCTGGAGCTCGAACGGCGAACGGCCCAGTCCGGCCTCGCCGAAAAAGCCAGCCGGAACCATGGATAGGGAGCGGGCGCACAGGATGGATCAGCTCGTGCACTCCAGGGTGTCGCCCTATTCGGTGTTCTCCCGCGGCGAATGGGCCAAGCTGCGGGCCGACACCCCGATGACGCTGACGGCGGCCGAGCTCGACCGCCTGCGGGCGCTCAACGACCCTGTCTCCCTGGCGGAGGTGGAGGAGATCTACCTGCCGCTGTCGCGCCTCCTGTCCCTCTATGTCGCGGCGACGCAGGCGCTGCATCGGGCGACGCAGAGCTTCCTGACCACGCAGTTCGGCAAGGTTCCCTATCTGATCGGCGTCGCCGGTTCGGTCGCCGTCGGCAAGTCGACGACGGCGCGCGTGCTGCGGCAGTTGCTGACGCGCTGGCCGAACACGCCGAAGGTCGACCTCATCACCACCGACGGCTTCCTCTTTCCCAATGCCTTCCTGCGTGAGCATGGCCTGATGGAGCGCAAGGGCTTTCCGGAGAGCTACGACACCCAGCGCCTCCTGCAGTTCCTCGCCGACATCAAGGCGGGGCAGGGCAGGGTGACGGCTCCGGTCTATTCCCACCTCGTCTATGACGTGGTGCCCGGCGAGTTCGTCACCGTCGACCTGCCCGACATCCTCATCGTCGAGGGCCTCAACGTGCTGCAGCCCGCGCGCCTGCCGCGCGACGGCAAGGCCATTCCCTTCGTGTCGGACTTCTTCGACTTTTCGATCTATCTGGACGCCGACGAATCGCTCCTGCGCCGCTGGTATGTGGAGCGCTTCATGACGCTGCGCCAAACCGCGTTCCGCAATCCGCTGTCCTTCTTCCGCAAATATGCCGACCTCACCGAGGGCGAGGCCCTCGAGACGGCGCATGGCCTGTGGAGCCGGATCAACCAGCCCAACCTCGTGGAGAACATCCTGCCGACCCGGCCGCGGGCCGATCTCATCCTGCGCAAGGGCGAAAGCCACGGCATCGAGCAGGTCTCGCTGCGCAAATTGTAAAATGCCTGAAACATTGCGCGGGCAAGTCCTTCACCGGTATGCGGTAGGGATGCGAATCCCTCGACCGCCCGGCACGGGATGCCGGGACCATGTTTCTGCCGCCGAACGCGTATGAACGGGCCCGGCTCTCCCGGGGCGTGAACCGAAAGGAAGTCGTGATGAAGGGCATGCGTGCCTTGCTGCTGGTAGCGGCACTGACGATCGCCGCCGGCCTGCTGTTCGGGCTTGCTCCCGGGATCGATGTCGACGCCGCCCGCCTCTTCGGCACGACCGGAACCGGCTTCGTCATGCGCCTCGACGCGACCGCGCTCGTCATGCGCCAGGTCGGGCTGTGGATGCCGATCATCGTGGCGGCCTGCTGCCTGCTGGTTCTCCTCGCGCCCATCGTCAACCCGCTGTACCGCTCGCGGATCGATGCCCGGAGCCTCGCCGCGATCGTGCTCACCTTCGTGCTCGGCCCCGGCCTGCTGGTCAATGTGGTGCTCAAGGACAATTGGCATCGCCCGCGGCCCATCCAGGTCGTCGAGTTCGGCGGCGTCAACCAGTTCAAGCCGTGGTGGGACACGTCGGGCGCCTGCAACGTCAACTGCTCCTTCGTGTCGGGCGAGGTCTCCGGCGCCGTCGCCATGGCCACCGCCGCCGCCCTGGTGCCCGCCGCCTATGCCGGCTCGGCCCTGATGGCGGCGATCGCCTTCGCGGTCGTCGTGGCGTTCCTGCGCATGGCCTTCGGCGGCCATTTCCTGTCGGACATCGTCATGGCGGCGCTGTTCACCGAATTCATCGCGGTGGCGCTGATGACGCTGTTCCACGATCCCCGCTGGCGCTATGGCAGGCCCGGCGTGCTCGACGGCGACATCCGGGCCCTCGCTTTCCGCTTGCGCATGCAGGCTTCGCGGTCCTGACGCGCGCCGCGCCGTCTCTCGCCGGCCATGGCGGTCAGGGTTCCAGCAACGCCTTGTGTTGCGGAAAAGCCCGGCTATAGTCGCGCGCGATTTTCCCGGAGTTCCCGATGTCTCAATCTGTCAAGAAGGTGGTGCTTGCCTATTCGGGCGGCCTCGACACCTCGATCATTCTCAAATGGCTGCAGACCACCTATGGCTGCGAGGTCGTGACCTTCACGGCCGACCTCGGCCAGGGCGAGGAACTGGAGCCTGCGCGCCAGAAGGCGCTGCTGCTCGGCATCAAGCCCGAGAACATCTTCATCGAGGACGTCCGCGAGGAATTCGTGCGCGACTACGTCTTCCCGATGTTCCGCGCCAACGCCCAGTATGAGGGCCTCTATCTGCTCGGCACCTCGATCGCCCGCCCGCTGATCGCCAAGAAGCAGATCGAAATTGCCGAAAAGCTCGGCGCCGACGCGGTTTCACACGGCTCGACGGGCAAGGGCAACGATCAGGTCCGCTACGAAGTTGCCTATTATGCCTTGAAGCCCGACGTCACCATCATCGCGCCCTGGCGCGAATGGGACCTGCGCTCGCGCGAGCAGCTGCTGAAATTCGCCGAGGACCACCAGATCCCCATCGCCAAGGACAAGCGCGGCGAGGCGCCGTTCTCCGTCGACGCCAACCTCCTGCATTGCTCTTCCGAGGGCAAGGTGCTCGAGGATCCGGCGGTCGAGGTGCCCGATTACGTCTATTCGCGCACCGTCAACCCGGAAGATGCGCCGGACAAGCCGACGGTGATCAGCATCGACTTCGAGAAGGGCGATCCCGTCGCCGTCGACGGCGTGCGGATGTCGCCGGCGACGCTGCTCACCCGGCTCAACGAGCTCGGCCGCATCAACGGCATCGGCCGGCTCGACCTCGTCGAGAACCGCTTCGTCGGCATGAAGTCGCGCGGCATGTACGAGACGCCCGGCGGCACCATCCTGCTGCAGGCCCATCGCGGCATCGAGAGCATCACGCTCGACCGCGGCGCGGCCCATCTCAAGGATGAGCTGATGCCGAAATATGCGGAGATCATCTATAACGGCTTCTGGTTCTCGCCGGAGCGCGAGATGCTGCAGGCCCTGATCGACAAGAGCCAGGAAGCGGTGACCGGGTCGGTCCGCCTCAAGCTCTACAAGGGCGGCGTGCATGTCATCGGCCGCGAGAGCCCCTATTCGCTCTACAGCCAGGACCTCGTCACCTTCGAGGAAGGCGCCGTCGCCTATGACCATCGCGATGCCGCCGGCTTCATCAAGCTCAACGCCCTGCGCCTGCGCACGCTCGGCAGCCGCAAGCGCAAGATGGGCATCTGACGCCGCATTCCGGCGGGGCTCCGTCGCCCCTCCTCGTCGAACGCAGCCTTCCCCGCCCCCGGGGAAGGCTGTTCTGCTTCAAGGGCCTCGACATCGTCACCGTGGAATGGGGGGAGAGGTGTTCGGGTGCGGTGCAATAAATATATACTGCGATGCAATCTGAAATCCTCATGTATTTGAGGCAGCATTACTGACATTTTATTTGAGGGAAAAGCGATTTTCTAGAGAGGGAGAACTTATCCCGATTGCTTATCGGTATTGCCGTTGCGATAGTCCTGGGTGTTGGTCAGGCAATGATCGGTTACGAGCAAGGCAATCCCATGATCCGGAAACTCGTCCTGCTGTTCGCGGGCGCCATGATGGCGCTGGCGGCCTCCTTCTCCGCGGTTCAGGCCGCACCGAAGACCTTCTACTGGATTTCGCACGGTTCGCCGGCGGACCCGGTGTGGACCTACTTCCTGGCCGGCGCCAAGCAATGGGCGGCCGATACCGGCAGCACCGTCAACACCTCCTTCCACAATGGCGACGTCGCCGCCCAGCAGGAGGCGGTCCGCTCCGCCATCGCGGCCGGCGCGGCGGGCATCGTCACCACCAGCCCGGATCCGGGAAGCCTCGTGAAGGTGGTGGACGAAGCCAACGACAAGAAGATTCCCATCATCAACTTCAACACGCCCGATCCGAAGGCCAAGTTCGGCGCCTATGTCGGCGGCGACAACGTCAAGTTCGGCACCGCCTGGGCGCAATATCTGGTCGACAAGGGGCTGGTGAAGTCCGGCGACTTCGTGTGGATGCCGGTCGAGGTACCCGGCGCCACCTATGGCGTGCAGGAGGAGCAGGGCATCGCCAGCGTGTTCAAGCCGGCGGGCATCAAGTGGGAGGTGACCGAGACCACGCTCGACCAGGCCGAGATCATCAGCCGCATGAGCGACTATCTCACCGCCAACCGCAAGAAGGTGAAGGCGATCATCGGCATGGGCGACCTGGCGATGGGCAGCATCAAGCGGGTGTTCGACCAGGTCGGCGTCAAGCCGGGCGAGATCCCGGTCATCGGTTGGGGCGATTCCCTCGATACCACCCAGGAGGTCCTGCACGGCTATGTCAACGCCGCGCAGTGGCAGGATCCGCAGGCGACCAGCTACATCGCCCTGTCGATGGCGGCGATGTCCGCCTCCGGCATCCGGCCCGGTTTCAGCGTCATCACCGGCTCGCTCTACGACAAGGATACCGCCCAGCAATATGACGATATCCTGAGCGGCAAGAAGTGATGCGAAGGCCGGGCGCTTCCGCCGGCCGGCGCGCCCGGCGCCTCCTCGGGAGGGGAGGCGGGCCGGTGCCGCCCCGCGACGGTCCTGCCGATCCTGTCTCCATCCGCCAGCAGCCGGGCAAGGAAACAACGTGGAAAGACATTCGATACTTCAGCGCTTCGTCGCCCGGCCGGAATTTGGTCCCCTCGTTCTCTTCATCGTCGTCATCGCGGTCTTCGGCATCGAGAACCGCGATTTCCTCTCCCCCGACAATATCAGCAACATCCTGGCCTTCACCGTCGAGTTCGGGCTCATCGCCCTCGCGATGACCATGCTGATGACGGCGGGCGAATTCGATCTTTCGGTCGGCTCGCTCTTCGGCTTTTCGCCGATCCTGATGTGGACGCTCTTCAATGCCGGCGTCCTGCCGCTGTGGGCGGCCCTCGTCGTCGCGCTCGTCGTCGCCGCCATGATCGGCTATGCGAACGGCTTCTTCGTCACCCGCCTCAGGATCCCCTCCTTCCTCGTCACGCTCGGCATGCTGCTGATCGTGCGCGGCACGGCGCTCTACGTGACCGACGGCTTCCCGCAGCGCACCTGGAGCGCGGAGGGCCAGCCGCTCGCCTATGTCCTCGTCGGCACCTTCTATATCGGTTCCTTCCGGGTCTACATGTCGCTGTTCTGGTTCAGCGCGGTCGCCATCATCCTCGGCTATGTGCTGACGCAGACCAAGGTCGGCAACTGGATCCAGGCCTCCGGCGGCAATCCCAATGCGGCCCGGGCGCGCGGCGTCAATGTCAGCCGCACCAAGGTCAGCCTGTTCATGCTGAGTTCGGTGCTCGCCTCCTTCGCCGGCATCATCAGCTCGATCCGCATCTCCGCCGCCAATCCCAACAGCGGCGACGGCTACGAGCTCGAGGTCATCGCCATGGTGGTGATCGGCGGCACCGTGCTGACCGGCGGGCGCGGCTCGATCCCGGGCACCGTGCTCGGCATCTTCATGCTGCGCAGCATCCGCAACGGCATCGTCTTCGTCGGGGTGCCGGCCCTCGCCTACAAGATCTTCCTGGGCGCCATCATCCTCGGCATGATGGTGCTGCATTCATGGCTGGAACGCCGCCACCAGGAGGGCACGTGATGGCCGGCGAACTCGTCCGCATGCAGAACATCGCCAAGTCCTATGGCCGCATCCGCGCCATCGAGGACGTGACGCTGACCGTCCGCGAAAAGGAGATCGTCGGCCTGCTCGGCGACAATGGCGCCGGCAAGTCCACTTTGATCAAGATCCTCTCCGGCGCGGTGCCCGCCACCTCGGGCGATATCTTCATCCGCGGCGAGAAGGTGGAGATGCGCTCGACCACCGACGCCATCGCCCGCGGCATCGAGACGATCTACCAGGATTCCGCCCTGGTGCCGCAGCTCTCCATCGCCCGCAACCTCTTCCTCGGGCGCGAGCCGCTCAAGGGACCGCGCTTCCTCAACCGCATGGACCAGGCCAGGATGAACGAGGTGGCGGCCGAACTCCTCCGCCAGGTCGGCATCACCAAGAACATCGCGCCGACCACGCCGATCGGCGCGCTGTCCGGCGGGGAGCGTCAGGCGGTGGCGATCGCCCGCGCCATGTATTTCGACAGCGACCTCATCATCCTCGACGAGCCCACCAACAATCTCGGCGTCGCCGAGACGCAGGGCGTGCTCAATTTCGTGCGCAACGCCCGTAATTCCGGCCATTCCTGCATCTTCATCGCCCACAACATCCACCATGTCTTCCAGGTGGTGGACCGCATCGTCGTCATGCGCCGCGGCCGGGTCGTCGCCGACGCCATCGATCCGAAGAAGACGAGCGTCGAAGAGGTGGAGAAGGTGATCACCGGCATGGAGCCTTGAGGGATATCCCGGGAGCGCGGACATCCTGTCCGCTCTTCCTCTCCGCGGGCTCGCGTCCCGACGGACGTCCCGAGAGAGGTGGACGAGACGTCCGCGCTCCCGGGAAGAAGGTCCCGTTTTGCTGCAATGCACGCTAAATTTTGCCGCCGCCCCTTGTTTGCGGACGCCGTCGCATGTGATGGTCGCGCCGACCGGCCATCGCCCGGCCGGGAACAAGGCGCCGGACCTCTATGAAGAAGCTCGTTGTTTTCGACCTCGATGGCACTCTCGCCGAAAGCAAGTCCCCTGTCGATGCCGAAATGGCCGGACTTTTGCGCGACCTCCTCGCCGTCGCCAAGGTGGCGATCATCTCCGGCGGAGACTGGCCGCAATTCGAGAAGCAGTTCCTGTCCAATTTTCCCGCCGAGGATCTTTCGGGCCTTTCCCTCCTGCCGACCTGCGGCACCAAATTCTTCCATTTCGAGGCGGGCTGGAAGCCGCTTTATTCGGAGGATCTGGGAGCCGACGAGAAGCGCCGGATCATCGATGCGCTGGAGGATGCGTTCACGCGCGGGGGCTTCCATCCCGAGCAGGTCTGGGGCCAGGTCATCGAGGACCGCGGCAGCCAGATCACCATGTCGGCCCTCGGCCAGCAGGCGCCCGTCGCGGCCAAGGCGAAGTGGGACCCGGACTTCACCAAGAGGAAGCTGCTGAAGACCTTCCTGGACGAGACCATCCCGGACTTTTCGGTGCGGATGGGCGGCGCGACCTCCATCGACGTGACGCGCCAGGGCATCGACAAGGGCTACGGCATCCGCAAGCTGCGCGACCGGCTGGGCATCGCCATCGAGGAGATGATCTTCGTGGGCGACGCCCTGTTCCCCGGCGGGAACGACTACGCGGCCAAGGAGGCGGGGGTCGATTCGATCCGCGTGCGCGATCCCGAGGAGACGAAGCGGATCATCGAGACCATCATCGCCTGCCTCGGCTAGACCCGGCGGCGGCCCTTCCTCACCTTCTCCCCGCAAGCGGGGCGAAGGGACGACTGCGTCGAGCCCCGATGACGTTGCCGCGAGACTCGGCCGTCACGGAATTTTCGCGACGCCGATGTCCCCTCGCCCCGCGGAGCGGGGAGAGGATAGAGGTGAGCGGCGCGACCGGCAAGACAGGAGCCGATGGCTGGCGCCGATGTCGGCGCCCTTCTCACGCCACGGGAACCGATCACAAAAAGAAACCATGAACCCATCCGGCGGAAATTCGATCTGTCCGGCGGCGCCGACTTTTGTTAGTGGGGAAACGAACATGCCATCGCGGCCCGGGCAACGGGCCCGCCCGGAGGAATCGATCATGTCTGACCAACGCCAAGTCGCCATCGTCACCGGCGCCGCCACCGGCATCGGCAAGGCCATCGCCCTTGCCCTGCTGGAGCATGGCTGGGCGGTGACGTTCAGTGGCCGTCGCAAGGAGGCGCTGGACGCGGCTGTGGCAGAGAGCAGCCACGCCGATGCCGCGCTCGCCTTCCCCTCCGACGTCACCGACCCCGCCTCGGTGCACGCGCTCTTCGCCGCGACGGTCGAGCGGTTCGGCCGCGTCGACCTCCTCGTCAACAATGCCGGCACCAACGCCCCCGCCGTGCCGGTGGAAGACCTGCCGGTCGAACAATGGCAGGCGGTGGTCGACACCAACATCACCGGCGTGTTCCTGTGCACGCAGGAGGCCTTCCGCGTGATGAAGGCGCAGACGCCGCGGGGCGGGCGCATCATCAACAACGGCTCGATCTCGGCGACGGCGCCGCGGCCGAATTCCGCGCCCTATACCGCCTCCAAGCATGCGGTCGCCGGGCTGACCAAGTCGACCGCCCTCGACGGCCGCAAATACGACATCGCCTGCGGCCAGATCGACATCGGCAACACGCTGACCCCGATGGCCTCGCGCATGCCGGGCGGCGTCATGCAGGCCGACGGCTCGATCAAGCCCGAGCCCACCTTCGACGTGAAGCACGTCGCCGACGCCGTCCTCTATATGGCCGGGCTGCCGCTCGACGCCAATGTGCTCACCCTCACGGTGATGGCGACCAAGATGCCCTTCGTCGGGCGCGGCTGACCTGGAGCGCGGACGTCCAGTCCGCTCTCCGGATTACCGCCCGATCCGCGGCCGGCCGGACGCCCTGGCGGTGACGAGCGCTTCGACGAAGATCTCCCGTCCTTCCGTCACCGCCTTCTTCTCGTCCACCGTCACGGCGATCTCCACCGAGGCGGCGCCCGCTTCCAGCGCATCGGCATGAGCCTGGGCCCGGGCCGTCTCCTCCGCATGTGCGAGGGCGGCGCCGAGGTCGCCGAAGTCGCGCGTGCCGCTGCGCGCCAAGACCCGGAAGACGCCTTCGACCGGCTGCAGGATGCGCAGTTCCGCCGAGACATGCACGCCGCCGACCACCGCGCCCACGGCGTTGGCGACCTCGGCGTGCTCGGGCACCAGCGCCGGCGCGCCCACCAGCGCGGCGATGGCGCCGTAATAGGTGGCGGCGGAGGCACCGAGACCGACCACCGGCGTCGTCAGCGACAGGCCGATGCGCACCAGGCCCTCATGCCCGTCCAGCGCGGCGGCGGCCAGCACGTGGCGGGACAGGCCGGCCTCCTGGAAACCGTCCTCGGCGAGCGCGCATTCGAGCAGGAACTCGGCGGAGCGGCGGGTGAGGACCTCGATGATGCGGCGGGCGAGGATGTCGGGCGTAGCCGCGAAGGGAAGGCCCATGGCGTTGCGCCGCCGCGAGAACAGCAGGGCACCCTTGGCCGCGGCGTCCCTGTCCCAGGCGGCATGAAGGCCGAGGACATGGGCGGCGTCCGACGGCGTCAGCGAGGCCATGATGGCGAGGCGGCGATTGACGAGACGCTGCAGGGCGTTGAGCTCGCGCCGGTTGGCGATGAGCCTGTCGGCCGGCTGCGGCCCTTGCGCAAGCCGGCCGAGGAGCTCGGCCTCCAGGGCCGGCACTTCGGCCAGGGGCGGATTGAGGCTGAGGGCAAAGCGGCCATGGAGGTCGTTGGGCATGTCCGCACCGAGTTGGCGCTCCAGCGTGGCGTGGACGAGGTCGCCATGGCTCGCCGCCAGCAAAGAGAGCGGGATCGCGCGGCGGGGGCCGAGCTTCAGCGACGCCTCCAGCCCGTGCTGTTCGAGCGTGACCTCGCTGTCGCCGCCGAGCCCGCAGGTGCGGATGGCGATGGCCTCGACCATGGTGCGGAAGCCGCCGATCAGCGCGCCGGCGGGATCGATGCGCGGGCGCCCCTGGCGCAGCACCACGACGTCGGTGGTGGTGCCGCCTATATCCGAGACCAGCGCCTCCTGCGTGCCCGCCAGGAAGGCGCCGCCCACCGCGCTGGCGGCCGGGCCGGAGAAGATCGTCTCGATCGGCCTCGCCTTGGCGACTTCGGCCGAGACCAGCGAGCCGTCGCCGCGCACCACCATCAGCGGCGCCTGGATGCCGAGCGCGGCCAGGCGCCCCTCGGTCGCCGCGATCAGCATCTCCAGGAGGTGGATGAGGCGGGCATTGAGGACGCAGGTCAGCGCCCGCTTGGGGCCGTCGAGCCTGGCCGAAAGTTCGTGGCCGCAGGTCACCGGCAGCCCGGTTTCCCGCCGCAGGATGTCCCGGGCGGCGATCTCGTGCGAAGGGTCGAGCACGGCGAAGCGCCCGGTCACCGCGAAACCGGTGAGGCCGGGCGCGAGGCGGCGGGCCTCGGCGGCCAGCGTTTCGGCGTCGAGCGGCATGCGCGGCTGGCCCATGGCGTCGTGGCCGCCGCCGACGAGGATGACCGGATCCCCGTTCAGCGCGGCCTTGAGGTCCGGCCGTTCGGCGTCCGCCGCGTCGAAGCCGATATAGACGAGGCCGACGCGCCCGCCCTGGCCTTCGACCATGGCATTGGTGGCGAGGGTGGTGGAGAGCGAGACGAGGGCAATGACGCCGGGTGCGATCGCCGAAGCCTCGATCACGGCCCCCACGGCGCCGCCGACGCCGATGGCCAGATCATGGTGGGTGGTGAGGGATTTGGCCTTGGCGACGACGCCGCTCGCTTCGTCATAGAGGACGGCGTCGGTGAAGGTGCCGCCGGTGTCGATACCCAGAAGGATGGCCATGAAATCCGTCGCAAATCCGCAATCAATTCGATCGGCTGCTGATACGCGAGAATCCCGTCCCCGCTCCACAGGAAACGGCTTGCCGGCAGCGATCTGTTGCGGGGCCGGACTATCGTCAGGGCAGGATGCCGGGACGGCGGACTTTTCGCCCCAGGCGCCTGACGAGAGAATGGGCAGCCTTCTTCCGCTTGGGAGTACGATAATCGCGCTATTTTCAGTACGTCCGAGGCTTGCGGACGAAACGTCCACGGTTCCGGAAAAAAGCCCTCCCCAGCCTTCGCTGGAGAGGGCGGCCCCCCCGGCCGATGTCTTGGAGCGAAGCAGGATCGGCGTCCCCGCCGGGTCCTGCGCGATCAGGACGCCGGCTTGGCCGGCAGCGGCTGGACCGGCATGCCGGGGCCGATCTTCTGCAGGTTGCCGCTGATGATGCTGTCGTGCTCGCCGACGCCCTTGACCACCGAGATGAGGTCGCCGTCGGTCGCGCCGAGCTCGACCAGGCGCTGGTCGACCCGGCTGCCCTCGCCGACGACATAGACATATTTGCCGAGCTGGCTGGAGCCGAGCGCCGTCTGGGGCACCAGCAGTGCATCGGCCTGCTGGCCGACCGCCAGCCTCACCCGCACATATTGCCCGGGCAGCAGTGCCAGGTCGTCATTGGCGATCGTCGCCCGGGCGGTGATGGTTCCCGTCGTGCGGTCGACCGCGTTGTCGAGGAAGGTCAGCTCGCCCTTGTGGTGAGGGCCGGGCTCGCCGGGCACGAAGATGTCGGCGCTGATCCTGCCGGCGGCCTTCGCCTTCTGGATCGCGACGAGATCGGTCTCGCTCGGATTGAAGGTGACGTAGATCGGATTGAGCTGCACCAGCGTGTTGAGGACCGTCCCGCCGGCGCCGACCAGCGTGCCGACCGGCGCCTGGTTGCGGCCGATGCGGCCCGGGAAGGGGGCGCGGATCTCGGTATAGCCCAGATTGAGCTCGGCCGAGTGGACGGCGGCGGCATCGGCCGCGATGGTGGCCTCGCCCTGCTGCACGGCGCTGGTCCGCTGGTCGAACGTGTCCTTCGACAGATAGCCGGTCTTGGTCAGCTCGTTGCCGCGATTGAGGCTCATCCGGGCGTAGTCGAGCGAGGCGGCGTCGCGCTGGGCCTGCGCCTTCACCTGGTCGAGCGTGGCCTGGAAGTCGCGCGGATCGATACGGTAGAGCAGGTCGCCCGCCTTGACGTCGCTGCCGTCGGCGACCGCCTGGTCGAGGATGTAGCCGGAGACCTTGGCCTGCAGCGTGATGCTGCGGATCGATTCGGTGCGGGCCGCATAGTCGAGATAGAGCGGGATGTTGCGCTTGATCACCGGCGTGACCGGCACCGGCATGGCCGGCATCGCGGGGGCCGGCGTGGCGGCGCCCGCCGGGCCGGCGACGAGGCCTCCCAGCATGCTCGGCTGGTTATAGGCGTAGACGAGGGCTGCGGCAGCGATCGCGACGACAGCGGTGGTGGTCTTGAGGTAACGCATGGGGAGGCTTTCCTATTCCGCCGCTTCGACATGGGGGAGACGATTGGGCTTCTCCGCGTCGGCCGGCGTGGCATGGGGGTCGGAAGCATGGCCGTCGGAGCCGTGGCGGGGGCTGCGCTCCCGCCATTTCTCGATCACGGCATAGAAGACCGGCACGAAGGCCAGGGTCAGGATCGTGGCGGCGACCATGCCGCCGAAGACGGTGGTGCCGAGGGACTGCCGGCTGGCGGCGCCGGCGCCGGTCGCCAGCATCAGCGGCACGACGCCGAGGATGAAGGCGAAGGCCGTCATCAGGATGGGACGCAGCCGCAGCCGCGCCGCCTCCATCGCGGCTTCGACGATGCCGAGGCCCTCCTCGCGCCGGCGCCTGGCGAATTCGACGATCAGGATCGCGTTCTTCGCGGCGAGGCCGATGAGCATGACGAAGCCGATCTGCGAATAGACGTCGATCTGCATGCCGCGCAGGCAGATCGCCGCCAGAGCGCCGAACAGAGCGAGCGGCACCGCCAGCAGGACCATGAAGGGCATGGTCCAGCTTTCATACTGCGCTGCCAGGATCAGGAAGACGAAGACGATGGCGAGCGCGAACACCACGGTCGCGATGGAGCCGGCCTTGAGTTCCTGGAAGGTGATGCCCGTCCATTCGAAGCCGAAATCCCGCGGCAAGGCCGTGGCGGCGGCCCGTTCCATCGCCGCGACCGCCTGGCCCGAGCTGAAGCCCGGCGCGGCGCCGCCATTGATCAGGGCCGAGCCGTAATTGTTGTAGTGCGGCACCGTCTCCGGCCCGACGATGGGCTTGAGGGTGCCGAGCGTGGAGAGCGGCACCATGGCGCCGGCGGCGTTGCGCACATAGAGGCGCGACAGGTCCGTCGCCTTGGCACGGGCGTTCTGGTCGGCCTGCAGGGTGACGCGGAAAGTACGGCCGAACAGGTTGAAGTCGTTCACATAGAGCGAGCCGAGATAGATCTGCAGGGTGTTGAACACGTCCGGCAGGCTGAGGCCGAGCAGCTTGGCCTTGGTGCGGTCGAGGTCGTAGTCGAACTGCGGCGTCGAGGTCGAGAAGGACGAGAACAATTGCTGCGGGTTGAGCTCGGGCTGCTTGCGGGCTTCCGCGATCAGGGCCTGCGTGGCGTCGTTGAGCGCGACGGCGCCGCGTCCGGTGAGGTCCTCGACTTCGAACTCGAAGCCGCCTGTGGTGCCGAGGCCGGGGATGGAGGGCGGATCGAAGCTCAGGGCGAAGGCGTCCGGGATCTGCAGGAGCTTGCCCCGGACCTCGTTGACGATCTTCGAGGCGTTCTGCTCCGGCGGCCGCTCGTCCCACGGCTTGAGGATGGCGAACTCCACCGCCGAATTCGACTGCGCGGCGTTGGTCAGGAAGTTGAGGCCGCTGATCGAGCCGACGATGTCGACGCCCGGCGTGTTCTGCAGGATGTCGCGCGCCTTCTTCGCCACCGCGTCGGTGCGTTCCAGCGAGGCGCCGTCCGGCAGCTGGATCACCACGAAGAAATAGCCCTGGTCCTCGACGGGAAGGAAGGTGGAGGGAATGCGGGTGGAGAGGAGATAGGTGCCGACGAGGCCGGCGGCGAACAGGCCGAGCACCGGCCAGCGGAAGCGGATCAGCCAGCGCACCGCCGAGGCATAGGCGTGCGAGATCCGCTCGAAGCCGCGATTGAACCAGCGGAAGGGCGGAAAATTCGTGGGCGTCCGGTGGCGCAGGAAGGCGGCGCTGAGCGCCGGGCTCAGCGTCAGCGAGTTGAAGGCGGAGATGCCGACGGAGATCGCCACGGTCAGCGCGAACTGGTTGTAGAGCCGGCCGGCGACGCCGGGAATGAAGGCGACGGGCACGAACACCGCCATCAGCACCGCCGTGGTGGCGATGATGGGGCCGGTGACTTCCTTCATCGCGAGCCTGGCCGCTTCCAGCGGCGGATGGCCGTCCTCGAGCTGGCGTTCGACATTCTCGACGACGACGATGGCGTCGTCGACCACGAGGCCGATCGCCAGCACCATGCCGAGCAGGCTGAGCATGTTGAGGGAGAAGCCGAACATCTCCATCACCACCAGTGTCGCGATCAGCGAGACGGGGATCGCGATGGTGGGGATGATGGTGGTGCGCCAGCTCTGCAGGAAGACGAACACCACCGCGACGACGAGGGCGAGCGCCTCCGCCAGGGTGATCACCACGTCATGCATCGAGGCCGACACGAAGCGGGTCGTGTCGTAATGCATGGCATAGGCGATGCCCTTGGGGAAATGCTTCGACAATTCCTGCATCTTGCCCAGGACACGCGCCTGGAGGTCGAGCGCGTTGGAGCCCGGCATCTGGTAGACGGCGAGCACGACGGTCGGATCCTTGCCGAAGAAGGCGGAGGAGGTGTATTGCAGCGCCCCGAGCTCGATGCGGGCGACGTCGCGCAGGCGGACGAGCGAGCCCTGGGCCGAATCGGCCCTGACGACGATGTCGCCGAACTCCTTGGGGTCGCTCAGGCGGCCGGTGGCGTTGACCTGCATCTCGAAGGGCGTGCCGGCGGGCGCCGGCGACTGGCCGATCTTGCCGGCCGCGACCTGGACGTTCTGCTCGGCGATGGCGTTCTGCACGTCGACGGCGGTGATGCCGAGATTGGCGAGCTTGTCCGGGTCGAGCCAGACGCGCATCGAATAGCGCCGCTCGCCGAAGATCTGGACGTCGCCGACGCCTGGCAGGCGCTTGAGCGGGTCGATCACCTGCAGATAGGCATAGTTCGACAGCGCGATCGGGTCGACCGATCCGTCGGGCGACGTCAGGTTGACGATCAGCACGAAGTTCGGATTCTGCTTCTTGATGGTCACGCCGGCCTGGTTGACGATGGCCGGAAGCGACGAAGAGGCCTGCGAGACGCGGTTCTGGACGTCGACGGCGGCGATCGACAGGGGATAGCCGACGTCGAAGGTGACGGTGATGTTGGAACTGCCGTCATTGGAGCTGGAGGAGGACATGTAGGTCATGCCCTCGACGCCGTTGATCTGCTGCTCGAGCGGCGTGGTCACGGTGTCGGCGACCACCTGGGCGCTGGCGCCGGGATAGTTGGCGCTCACCACCACCTGGGGCGGCGTGATGTCGGGAAACTGCGAGACCGGCAGCAGGAAATAGCAGATCGCCCCCGCGAGCACCATGATGATGGCGATCGCAGAAGCGAAGATCGGGCGTTGGATGAAGAAGTTCACCATGTCAGGGGGCTCTGCAACGGTCGAACGGCGCCCTGCCGCCGGCAAGGAACCTGTGTCCCTTGAGCGCGGGGTTGCCGAAGAAGGGGATGGATCGCGCCGGGATGGCGGGCGCGGCGTTGTCTCTTGCGACGTGAAGGCGCGCGGCGACGCCGCGGAGCATCGCCTGGAGCGCGTTGGGGTCGACCCGGTCGGCCCGCATCACGGCGACGGTCACCGGGTCGCTCAACAGTTGATCGATCGACAGATCGTTGTTCATCGACGCCATGGGACCTCCTTGGCGGACATCCGTGGGCGACGGCGTTCCGCTTGCTGAATTCTGCGATCTCGGCCGGTTCTGCCGCTCCTGCCGGGCCTCCCTCAATTCCCTGGGAGGTCATCGGCCTTGACATCGCGCGATCAAAGATGTTACCGCTTGGTAACAAGTGCAGTGTTACAGACCGGTCACACCCTAGTCAAGAGACATGTCTCACAAAATTTTGCAGCGCGAAGAAGACGTATTGCACCGCGAAGAGCCCGCCGCGCCGGTGGCCTGTGCCGCGATGCGCCCGCGCGACCGCATCGTCGTCAAGGCGCGGGACCTGTTCCACCAGCACGGCATCCGGGGTATCGGCGTCGACGCCATCGCGGAGGCGGCCGGCACCAACAAGATGACGCTGTATCGCCATTTCGGCTCCAAGGACGACCTGATCGTCGAATGCCTGCAGAAGGCGGTCGACGAGGCGCAGACGGGGTGGGATGCCTTCGAGACCGACTATCCCGGCGACGCGATGGCGCAGCTCCATGCCTGGGTCCGGCAGGGTGCCGCCTGCATCGAGGCGGACAAGCGCGGCTGCGAGATGGCCAATGCGGCGGTCGAGCTGACCGAGGCCGGCCATCCGGCGCGCCGCGTGATCGAGGATTTCAAGACGGCCTATCGCAACCGCCTCGCCAAACTGTGTTCGGATGCGGGCCTCGCCCAGCCCGATCTCGTCGCCGATACGCTCGCGCTCCTCATCGAAGGGGCGCGCGTCAGCCGCCAGAGCGTCGGTGTCGAAGGGCCGAGCGGGCGCTTCATGCGCATGGCCGAGGCGATCATCGCCTCCTTCGGCAAGCGCGAGCCCGGCGCCTGAAGGCCTGACCGGTGAAGCCCCCGTATGAGCGCCTCGCCGCCGACATGCGCGCCGCCATCGCGCGCTGCCGATCGCCCCTCGCCGATCCCTTCCTGGCGGCATGGCCGCAAGCGCAGGCGCCGATCCGGCGTGCCGCCGCGGCGTTGCCTGTGCTGTCACGGCTGCCGCAACTGCTCGACCACACGGGCGCCGCGACCGCCGACCTGACGCAACTGGTGGTCGAGAACGGCGATGCCCTCGACTGGCGGCAGACCTATGGCGCCGGCGATTTCGGAAGCGCCTTCCTCTCCCGCTATGGCTGGACCGAGATCATCGGCCAGAGGGGCGCCTTCGCCAGCGACAGCATCGCCGCCGGCTTCCTCATGCTCGGGCCCGGCATCGAATATCCCTTCCATTCGCACGACGCCGAGGAGATCTACATTCCCCTCGCCGGCACGGCGCTGTGGGCGGCCGGCCCGCAGGGCTGGCGCGCCAGGCCGCCGGGCGATCTCATCCATCATCCCTCCCGCGTGCCGCATGCCATGCGGACCGCGGCGGCGCCGCTCCTGGCGCTCTATGTCTGGCGTGCTGGAAATCTGACACAGAAATCCGTCATAGAGGCACCCCAAGCCTGATCTCTGGAGAATCTCCCATGTCCCATCCTGCCCTGACGCCCGGCGCGGTCGCCGTCATCACCGGCGGCGCGAGCGGCATCGGCCTTGCCGCCGCCGTCAAGTTCGCCGGCCTCGGCCTCAAGGTCTGCATCGCCGATCTCGGCGGGGAGCGGCTCGCCGAGGCGGGCGCGGCGGTGGCGGCGGCCTCTCCCGAGGGGGCGGCGGGGGTGATGACCGCGGCGACCGATGTCGGCCAGGAAGAGCAGGTACGCCGGCTGGAGCAGGCGGTGCGCGAGCGGTTCGGTGGCACGGATGTCCTGATGAACAATGCCGGCATCCAGCCCGGCAGCGGCATGTTCGGCCCGGCCGGCGCCTGGCAGCGGGTGCTCGGCGTCAATCTGTGGGGCGTCATCCACGGCAGCCAGGTCTTCGTGCCCGGCATGATCGAGCGCGGGCGGCCCGGCCTCGTCATCAACACCGGCTCCAAGCAGGGCATCACCACCCCGCCCGGCGATCCCGCCTACAATGTCGCGAAGGCGGGCGTGAAGGCCTTCACCGAAGCGCTGCAGCACGAGCTCCGCAACACGCCGAAAGCGGGGATCAGCGCCCATCTGCTGATCCCCGGCTTCGTCTTCACCGGGCTGACGGCAAAGGGGCGCACCGAGAAGCCGGACGCGGCCTGGACGCCGGAACAGACCGTCGATTTCATGCTCGCGAGCCTCGGGAAAGGCGACTTCTACATCCTGTGCCCCGACAACGACGTGCCGCGCTCGCTCGACGAGCGCCGCATCGCCTGGGCGGCCGGCGACATCATCGAGAACCGCCCGCCCCTGTCGCGCTGGCATCCCGATTATGCCGAGACGTTCGCGGCCTTCGTGAAGGGGGACTGACCGACGGCTACAGCCCTCGCCGCGTCGTCCGCTTGGGCATGACCGCATGGGTCGGCCGCCCTGCGGCGCTTTGCAGCTCGCGCCGGAAGAGGTCGCGGCGCTCATGGATCGAGGCGATCACCGGGCCGGCGGGCACGCCGAGGCCGGCGAGCGCCGCCTCCGAGAGCTGGAGGCTGGCCTCGATGGTCTCCGGCACCGCGTCGGTGACGCCGAGGGCGTAGAGCTTGCTCGCATGGGCGGCGTCACGCGAGCGTGCGACGATGACGAGGTCGGGCCTGAGGGCCCGCGCCGCCGTCACCACCGCCTCGATCTGCCGGGGCGTATCGATGGTGACCACTAGCGCGGACGCCTCCAGCAGCCCGCAGCGCTCGAGGAAGACGGCATTGGTGGCGTCGCCCCAATAGACCGGCTTGCCGTCCTCGCGCCATTTCGCCACGCCCCGGGCGTCCGCATCGACCGCCAGATAAGGGATGCGGTGCTCGGCCAGCATCTCGGCCACCAGCCGGCCGACGCGGCCATATCCCACGATGATCGCCCGCCTCTGCCTATCCTCGGGCGGCGGCTCCAGCGCCGCGGCCTCGACCGGCAGGGTGCGCTCCAGACGCTTGGCGAGGCGCCGGCCGCTCCAGCCGAGCATGGGAATGAGCGCCATCGACAGGGAGGTGACGACGACCGCCAGCGAGGACTGCTCCGGCGTGAAGATGGCGAGGGAGGAGGCGAGGTTGAAGACCACGAAGGCGAATTCGCCGGCGGAGGCGAGCAGGAAGGCGGTCTCGACCGAGACCGCCGTCGGCAGGCGGAACAGGCGGCAGAGGGCGAAGACGATGCCGGCCTTGACGAGGATCAGGGCGAGCACGGCGCCGGCGATCAGCAGCGGGTGCTGCAGCACCACGGCGATGTCGATGGTCATGCCGATGGCGAAGAAGAAGACGCCGAGCAGCAGGCTCTTGAAGGGCTCGATCGTCGCCTCGATGGCGCGCCGATATTCCGTCTCGGCCAGGAGCAGGCCGGCGATGAAGGCCCCGAGCGCCATGGAGAGGCCGGCGGCGGCCGCCGCCACGCCGGTGCCGATCGCCACGAACAGGGTGGCGGCGATGAAGAGCTCCGGATTTTCCGGCCGTGCCACCAGGCGGAAGAGCGGACGCAGCAGGAAATTGCCGGCCGCGACGATCGCCCCGATGGTGACCGCCGCCGACAGCAGGGCATAGGCGAGCCCCGTCCACATCGAGGGGCCGCCGCCGCCGGGAACGCCGAGCGTGCCGACGAGGAACAGCACGGGCACGACGGCGAGGTCCTGGAAGATCAGCACCGCGAAATTGGCGCGCCCGGTGGCGGACGCCATGCGCCGCTTCGCCGCCAGGATCTCCACCACGATCGCCGTGGAGGACAGGGCCAGGCCCGAGGCGAGCACGAGGGCCGCCGTGGCCGGCAGGACGAGGCGCGCGATGAGCGCGATGGCGAGCGTCGAGACGACCACCTGCAGCGCTCCCAGGCCGAAGACGAGGCGGCGCATCGTCTTCAGGCGGGCGAGCGAGAGCTCGAGGCCGATGACGAAGAGCAGGAAGACGACGCCGAGCTCGGCGATCTCCGCGATCCTGTCCCGTTCGCCGATGGTGACCCAGTCGATGAGGGGAAAACGCGAGGACAGGGCCCCGAGGCCGCTCGGGCCCATCACCGCGCCGGCCGCGAGGAAGCCGATCACCGAATTGACGTGGAGGCGGCGCACGAGCGGGACCACGACGGCCGCCGTGCCGAGCACGACGAGGGCGTCCTTCAATGCCGATGCGTCGAACGTGCCTGCCAAATCCCGTCCCCCGATGCCTGCCCCGCGGCGGACATCGAACAACGAAGCCGGCCGCTTCGCCAAATGAATTATGCGCAACGCCCGCGCATGTCGGCGGGGGCCGTCCGGAACCGGCCGAAAGCCCGGCCTACAGCTTCCAGCCCGAGTGGATCGCCACGATATTGCCGCTGAGGGAACGGTGGCTCACCTGCGAGAAGCCCGCTCTGGCGATCATCGCCGCAAAATCGGCCGGCCGCGGGAATTTGCGGATCGATTCGACCAGATAGCGATAGGGCTCGGCATCGCCCGTCACCATCCGGCCGATCGGGGGGATGAGGTTGAGGGAATAGAGATCGTAGATGCGGTCGAGGCCCGGCACGTCGACGGCCGAGAATTCGAGGCAGAGGAAGCGCCCCCCGCGCCGCAGCACGCGATAGGCCTCTTCCAGCGCCTTGTCGATGCGCGGCACGTTGCGGATGCCGAAGGCGATGGTGTAGCCGTCGAAGCTGCCGGTCTCGAAGGGCAGTTCCTCCGCATTGGCCTCCACGAAGGAAAGCTGGCCGCCGAGGCCCTGGGCCTCGCCGCGGGTCCGGCCGACTTCGAGCATCGAGGCGTTGATGTCCAGCACGGTGACATGGGTGTCGGCCCCGCCCGCCCGGGCGATGCGGAAGGCGACGTCACCGGTGCCGCCGGCCACGTCGAGATGGCGGAAGGGGCGCCGGCGCGGCGGGTCGAGCAGGTTGACGAGGTTGTCCTTCCACAGCCGGTGCAGGCCGGCCGACATCAGGTCGTTCATCAGGTCGTAACGGCCGGCGACCTTGTGGAAGACGTCGTCGACGAGACCCTGCTTCTCGGCGAGCGGGACGGTGGAAAAGCCGAAATGGGTTTCAGCGCTGGCAGGCATCGTCGAACTCCGGGCACGCGGTCGCCGCCAGCTATAGAACAGGAGGGGAAGGCGAGGGAAGCCGCATTCCGGCGTGCCGGAGCCACGCGGTCCCCGCGCATACTGGCGCGGGCGCGGGTCCGCCCCTATGTGTGACGTTCCCAGCCTCGCGGAGAAACGATGCCCGAACTGCCCGAAGTCGAAACCGTGCGCCGCGGCCTCGAGCCGGCGATGGCCGGCGCGAGGCTGGTCGAGGTCGAGGCGCGCCGGCCGGACCTGCGCTTTCCCCTGCCGGCGGACTTCGCCGGCCGCCTTGCGGGCCGGACGGTGGTCTCGCTGGGCCGGCGGGCCAAATATCTCCTGGCGGACCTGTCCTCCGGCGAGGTGCTCGTCATGCATCTCGGCATGACCGGACGCTTCCTCATCACGAGGCCGGACGGCGGCGTCGAGGAGCCCGGGGACTTCGCGCAGGAGGCCGGTCAGGCGCGGCGCCACGACCATGTCGTCTTCCGCCTCTCCAACGGCTTCGTCGTCACCTACAACGATGCCCGCCGCTTCGGCTTCATGGACCTGGTGCCGCGGGCGGACCTCGCGGCCTCGCGCCATTTCAAGGCGATGGGCATCGAGCCGCTCGGCAACGAGCTGAGCGGTGCCCTCGTCGCGACGTTGTTCGCCCGCAAGGCGGCGCCCCTCAAGGCGGCGCTGCTCGACCAGGGCCTGATCGCCGGGCTCGGCAACATCTATGTCTGCGAGGCGCTGCATCGGGCCGGCCTGGCGCCGGAACGGGCGGCGGGGACGCTCACCTCCGGCGAGGCGGGCCGGCTCGCCGAGGCCATCCGCGACGTCCTGGGCGAAGCGGTCGAGGCCGGCGGCTCGACCTTGCGCGATTATCGCCACACCGACGGCTCCCTCGGCTATTTCCAGCACCGCTTCCGCGTCTATGACCGCGAGGGCGAGACCTGCGCGACGCCCGGATGCGGCGGCGCCATCGAGCGCCTCGTCCAGTCGGGACGGTCGACCTATTGGTGCCGGACCTGCCAGGGCTGAATCGCCCGGCCGCCTTTACCCCGGCCGGCTTCGTTTGCTATCCTGCCGCGGACTGCGCAGGGGAGCCATGATGCCGGACACCGCCTTTCCGATCCGCCGCGTGCGCACGCCCGTCCTCGACATCGCCTATGAGGAGCATGGTCCCGCCGACGGCGAGGTCGTCATCCTGCTGCACGGCTTTCCCTACGACCCGCGCGGCTATGACGAGGCGGCGCCGATGCTGGCCGAGAAGGGCCGCCGCGTGATCGTGCCCTATCTGCGCGGCTACGGGCCGACGCGGTTCCTGTCGCCGCATACGCTGCGATCCGGCCAGCAGGCGGCCCTGGCGCGGGACTTGCTCGACCTCATGGATGCGCTCTCGATCCGGCAGGCGGCCCTGGCAGGCTATGACTGGGGCGGACGGGCCGCCTGCATCGTCGCGGCGCTGTGGCCGGAGCGGGCGCGCTGCCTGGTCACTGGCGACGGCTACAACATCCAGGACATTCCGGGCTCGGTGCGGCCGCTCGCGCCGGAGATGGAATACCGCCTGTGGTATCAGTATTATTTCAATACCGAGCGCGGGCGGGACGGCCTTGCCGCGAATCGCCGGCCGCTCTGCCAGCTGCTCTGGCAGCTGTGGTCGCCGTCCTGGCGCTTCGAGCAGGCGACCTATGACCGCACGGCGGCCTCCTTCGACAACTCCGATTTCGTCGACGTCGTCATCCATTCCTATCGCCACCGCTACGGCTATGTCGCCGGGGACCCGTCGCTGGAGGCGATCGAACGGGACCTCGCCCGGCAGCCGGCCATATCGGTGCCCACCATCGCCCTGTATGGCGCCGATGACGGCGTCGCGCCGCCGGACGAGGGCGAGGGGGACCCTATCCGCTTCCCGCGGCTCCATGCCCGCCGCGTCCTGCCCGGCGTCGGCCACAACATCCCGCAGGAGGCGCCCGGGGAGGTGGTCCGGGCGCTCGAGGAGCTCCTGAGTGGCGGATAGAGCATTTTCCAGGACAGCGGATGGGCTTTCCGATTGGAAAATGCGCGAAAACCACAGGTTGGAGAAAAATTTCGGCTCGACGGATCGCAATCGACGCCGGCGGCTCCCGGCCGCCAAGGGCTGGTGATAACCGGTGGCCGGCGATTCCCTGCGGCGGCGGCCTCCCCTACAGTCGGCCCCGAATCGCGGATCCCTTCCTTCGCCCGGCTCGCCGGGATGACGGGACGATTGCCAGACAGTCTCTTTCCCCTGATTCGGAGCCGATGATGACGCAGCCGGATGGAACCTACGAAACCCTGCTCGTCGAAAGGCGGGGGCGGGTCGGCCTCATCACCCTGAACCGTCCCAAGGTTCTCAATGCGCTCAACGCGGCGCTCGCCGCCGAGCTGACGGCGGTCCTCGCCGCCTTCGACCGCGACGCGGCGCTGGGCTGCACGGTGATCACCGGATCCGAGAAGGCCTTCGCCGCCGGGGCGGACATCACCGAAATGGCCGGCAAGACCTACCCGCAGGCCCGGATCGAGGATTTCATCGCCGTGTGGGACGGTTTCGCGCGTCTGCGCAAGCCGGTGATCGCCGCCGTCGGCGGCTTCGCCCTCGGCGGCGGCTGCGAACTCGCGATGATGTGCGACCTCATCATCGCCGCCGACGGGGCCCGCTTCGGCCAGCCCGAGATCCGCCTCGGCATCGTGCCCGGCATCGGCGGCACGCAGCGCCTCGTGCGGGCCATCGGCAAGGCGAAGGCGATGGAGATGGTGCTGACCGGGCGCATGATGGATGCGGCCGAGGCGGAGCGTGCCGGGCTGGTCGCCCGCGTGGTGCCGGCGGCCGACCTTCTGGCCGAGGCGATGCGGACCGCCGAGGCGATCGCCGCCATGCCGCTGCCGGCGGTGCTCGCCGCCAAGGATTGCGTCGACCGCGCCTATGAGCTGACGCTGGCCGAAGGCATCCGCTACGAGCGGCAGGCCTTCTATGCCCTCTTTGCCAGCGCCGACCAAAAGGAAGGCATGGCCGCCTTCCTCGAGAAGCGGCCGCCGGCCTTCCGCCACGGATAGGGCACGGATAGATAGGGATGGGCGGGCTTTTGGCCCTTCGCCCGCGGGCGCGCGGGCTTCGGCGTCCGCTTTTTGGCGCTTCGATGCAGGATGGCGTTGACGGCGGGCCTCGCCCCATGTAAAGAGCCGCCTCCAATGTCGGACGCAATTGGCGTCCGCTTTTTGTCGTTTCACACAACGCACGGCTTCCGGGGGATCGTCTGATCGCCAGGAGACGGTCGGCTCAACAGGCAGGAACCATGGCCAATACCAAGTCGGCCAAGAAGGCTACGCGCAAGATCGAAGTGCGCACCGCAGTGAACAAGGCGCGCCGCTCCCGCATGCGCACCTTCATTCGCAATGTCGAGGAGGCCATCGCCGCAGGCGATCAGGCCAAGGCGACGCTTGCATTCAAGGCCGCCGAGCCCGAGATCATGCGCGCCGCCCAGAAGGGCGTCGTCCAGGACAACACGGCTGCTCGCAAGGTTTCGCGCCTGGCGCAGGCGGTGAGGAAGCTCGGCGCCTGAGCGGGTCGATGCTTCGTGCCGGCGTGTGCTGACGTCCGGACGGGTCGGATTCTATTGACCTTACGTAGAGATACCGAAACCCGGCCGTCGTGCCGGGTTTTGTTTTGCCGCGAGCCGCTTCATCGTTCGGCGCGAGATGCTTGGCCGTATGGTCCTTGCCGGCCGATGGCCAGCGCCGGCGCGCGGCGCTGGCGGCCCGCCGTATCGGCCCGCCGCCTGCTACCCCCGGGAAGGCTCGGTTTCATGTGACCGCATCCGCGCATTTCGCCGGATGAGCGGCGCGCCTGCGCCCTATTTCCCCGTCTCCCATCAGTCACGCCGGTCGCGGAGGATGTCGTTCCCGGGCCGTTCAAGTAACAGGTATGAAAATACCCTGCACGAAACCGGTGCTAATCTTTCCCCTTGACTCAGGCTTTTGCTCAAATAGCGTTCGAGGAGGCCGTGCCGATCAAAATTTCGCATGTTAGATCAGTCGTTTACGACCTAAGGCTTGTTGCCTCCCGCCGGGGGTCGGGAGAGTCCCCACAAAATGTGGCCGTCTGAAATCTTTACGCAGCCGAAACGAGTTTTTTCGAACTGTTTTGCCGCCTCCACGATTCCATCGACTCCTCAACGCGTTGCAGCTTCGGGGTGCGGCGAGCCCCTCGTCCGAATCGGGAACGCCGGGGCACCGTTAACGAATCAGTGAGATTTGTCTGTTGCAAGCGCCTGCCATGGTTCGCTATGTTTTTTCTCGGAACGGGTCACGTGTATGTTCCTTCCCGATATTGCGAGTGGACCAGCGTCCTTTCGGACGTCGGGGAGGCGTGTGCGAACGCCTTTTCGAGTATAGATCGGTGCGGTATGGGTGTGGTTAACGTCGTGTTGAAGTTCTATACTGTCATTTTGTAAGCGTGTGCTGCATGCGCGTCATGCCGGTGGGCCGGCGTGTTTTTGAAAAAATCAAATCAGGTCTGAAAGACGGAACTGGAGTATCATGTCGTCGGGGTGGATGAATGACTATGCGGGGGATGTTTCAGCCAGCGAGGCCTATGAGCTTCTCGGCCGGGAACCCAAGTCCCAACTCGTTGATGTCCGCACCAAGGCGGAATGGTCCTTTGTCGGCGTTCCGGATCTCTCCGCTCTCGGCAAGGAAGCCGTCCTGGCTGAATGGCAGCGCTATCCCACCATGGAGATCGCGTCGGACTTCGTTGCGCAGCTGGAACGAGAACTGGCGCGCCGCTCGGTCGGCCAGCATGATACGATCGTATTCCTCTGCCGCTCCGGCGCGCGCAGTCTCGCCGCAACCCAGGCCATGATCGCCGCGGGGTGGCTCGGCAGCCGCAACATCGCGGCGGGCTTCGAGGGCCCGGCGAACGCCGAGCGCCACCGCGGCCTGGTGGACGGCTGGAAAGCTGCCGGCCTGCCTTGGGTCCAGTCCTGATTCCATTCGTGGTTTTGCCGCTGCAGCTCCGGCCGTGATGCCGGAGCCGTGTCATGAACTCTTTGCCAGACGATAGCCCCATGAACCCGAGCGAACGCCTGACACTCGCTGCCGCGGCACCGACCGCGAGCGACATATCCAATGGGTCGGTCACTGCCGATCCGCCGGCTGCCTGGGATCGCGTGAAGCGCCTTCTGCGCGCCGAATACGGCGAAGACGTCTTTTCCAGCTGGTTCGCCCGGCTGGAGCTCGATGTCGTCATCGACGACACCGTCCATCTTTCGGTGCCGACGCGTTTTCTGCGCAGCTGGATCCAGGCCCATTATCTCGACAAGATCCTCGGCATGCTGGCCGCCGAGCTGCCGGGCACCGCCCATATCGCCCTCAACGTCCGGACGGCAGGGGTGCGGCCGATCGCCGGCCGCGACCACGCGCCGGGCGCCAGGGCGGCCGAGCCGATGGTGGCGGCGACGGCCAAGCCCGCGCCCTTCCTGCGGGCCATCGAGGTGACGTCCCGCGAGGACGATCTCGCCGGCTCCCCGCTCGACCGGCGCATGTCGTTCGACGCCTATTTCGTCGGGCGTTCCAATGCTCTTGCCCATGCCGCCGCCCAGCAGGTCGCCAGGGCCGGCGCCAGCGAGCCGCTGCCCTACAATCCGCTCTTCCTCCATGCCGCCGTGGGCCTGGGCAAATCCCATCTCATCCAGGCCATCGCCCATCTGTCGGAGAGCGTCGGCAAGCGGGCGCTCTACCTCACGGCCGAGCGCTTCATGTACGGCTTCGTCGCGGCGCTGAAGGCGCAGACCGCCATCGCCTTCAAGGAGAAGCTGCGGGCGATCGACCTCCTCGTCATCGACGACCTGCAATTCCTGGCCGGCAAGTCGATCCAGCAGGAATTCTGCCACACGCTCAACGCGCTCATCGACGGCGGCAAGCAGGTCGTCGTCGCGGCGGACCGGCCGCCGGCCGATCTCGATACCCTGGACGAGCGCGTGCGGTCCCGCCTGTCGGGCGGGCTGGTGGTCGAAATCGGCGCGCTGGACGAAGAGCTGCGCATCAAGATCCTCAAATCGCGCATCGAGGCGGCGCGGGCGCATCACGCCAATTTCGACGTGCCGGACAATGTCGTGGCCTATGTCGCCCATCAGGTCTCGACCAACGGCCGCGACCTCGACGGCGCGGTGAACCGTCTCCTCGCCCATTCCGCGCTGTCCGGCTCCGGCATGTCGCTGGAGACGGCGGAGGCGGCCATCCGCGATCTCGTCCGCAACCGCGAGCCGCGCCGCGTCAAGATCGAGGATATCCAGCGCATCGTCGCCAAGCATTACAATGTCAGCCGGGCCGACATCCTCTCGCTGCGGCGCACGGCGACGGTGGTCAAGCCGCGCCAGATCGCGATGTATCTGGCCAAGTCGCTCACGCCGCGCTCGCTGCCGGAAATCGGCCGCCGCTTCGGCGGGCGCGACCACACCACGGTGCTGCACGCCGTGCGCAAGATCGAAGGCCTGGTGGGGCGCGATACCGGCCTTGCGGAGGAGGTTGACCTCCTGCGCCGTTTGCTGTCCGAGTAGGGCGATCCCTCGTTCCTGCGTCGCGGCGAGACCGTGACGGGCAGGGGCGCAGGTGCCTCCCACTCCGGATGACGTGATGCCCTATCTCGGCCTCGATATCGGAACCTCCGCCGTCAAGGCGGTCATCGTCGACGACGACGAGAAGGTGCTGGCGGAAGGCGAGCGGCCCCTCGTCCTTTCCAGGCCGGGGCCGGGACTGTCCGAACAGGACGCGCAGGACTGGGTCGGCGCTGTCGAGGCCGTGCTGCTGGCGTGGCGGCAAGACCACGGCGCCGTGCTGGCGGCGGTCGAGGGCATCGGCCTCTCGGGCCAGATGCACGGGGCGGTATGCCTCGGCGCGGACGACCGGCCGCTGCGCCCCGTCACGCTGTGGAACGACAGCCGTGCCGCCGCCGAAGCCGCCGAGCTCAACCGCATCCATCCTGATCTCGCCTGGCGGCTGGGCGTGCCGGCCGCGCCCGGCTTCGCCGCGCCACAGCTGCTGTGGCTGTCGCGCCACGAGCCCGCGACGCTGGTGGCGCTGCGCAAGGTGCTGCTGCCGAAGGACTATGTCCGCCTCCAGCTGACGGGCGAGCATGTCACCGACATGTCGGACGCGGCCGGCAGCTGGTGGCTGGACGAAGCCGCGCGCGACTGGTCGGACGCCGCGCTCGCCGCCACCGCCGTCAGCCGTTCGGTGATGCCGCGCCTCGTCGAGGGAACGGCGGTGTCCGGCTCCCTGACCGTCTCGGCCGCGACCCGCCTCGGCCTCCGGCCGGGCATTCCGGTCGCCGGCGGGGCCGGCGACGCCATGGCCGGCGCTGTCGGCATCGGCGCCATCGATGACGGTGCCTTCATCTCGCTGGGGACGTCGAGCCAGTTCTTCGCGCCGGGCAGGCAATATCGGCCGCTGCCCGACAAATTCCTGCACGCCTTCTGCCATGCCGTGCCCGGCTGCTGGATCCAGATGGCGGCCCTGCTCAACGGAGCCTCCTGCCTCGCCTGGCTCGCCGCCCTGGTCGGCACGCCGATCGAGACGCTGCTGGCCGAGGTGGCGGCGCAGCCCCCCGGGCCGGGGGCGGTGACGTTCCTGCCCTATCTCGCCGGCGAGCGCACGCCGCACAACGATGCCGCTGCCAGCGGCGTCTTCTCGGGCATGACGGGCGCGACCGGCAGGAGCGATCTCGCCCGCTCCGTGCTGGAAGGGGTCGCCTATTCCCTGGCGGACGCCGCCGATTGCCTGGCCGAGGCGGGCACGCAGCTCCAGGACGTCGCGGTGATCGGCGGCGGCGCACGCAGCGCCCTCTGGGTCCAGATCATCGCCGATGTGCTCGGAAGGCCGCTCAAGCGCTACCGTGGCGGCGAGAAGGGACCGGCCTTCGGTGCGGCACGGCTGGCAAGGGCCGCGGCCTGCGGGGCCGACATCCGCACGCTCGCGCCGGCGCCGCCCGTGCTCGACGTCGCCGAGCCGCGCCCGGACCTGACGGCCGCCTATGCGGAACGGATCGCCGCCTTCCGCCGCCTCTACCAGGCGACGAAAGCGGCGCGATAGGAGCGCGGACATCCTGTCCGCCTCTTCCCGCACGCGCACCCGAGGCGTGCGGACCTCGATCTACAGGCAGCTCAGCGCCAGCCGGCGCACGGTCGCCTCCAGTTCCCTCGCCAGCGCCTTGCGGTCGGTGCCCGGCCGGTAGGGCAGCGCCTCGCCCCACTGCACCACCACGTCGATCGGCGCGCCGGCGAGGATGCCGAGGAGATGGGGGCCGAGATCGGTATCGCCGATCCAGGCGATCTCGCTCATGCCGCTGCGGCCGATCGGCAGGCCGCCGCGCCGGACATAGCGCAGCGCCAGCGGCTGCACGAAGGCGGGCGCCTCCTCGCCGCCCAGCGCCTCGCGCGCCGCGCCGAGCAGGGCCGAGCGGAAGGGCAGGACATGGATGCCGTCACCGGTCGTGCCCTCGCCGAACAGCACCATGGCGTCGCCCGATCTCAGGCGCGCGCCGATGGCGGCATTCGCAGCGCCCGTCTTGTGGCGGCGCTCGCGCTCGATGAAGATGGAGCGCTGCAGCCGGGCGAACAGGCCGATCACCGGCCACCCCGCCACCTCGCTCTTGGCGATGAAGGACAGCGGCGCGCAGGCCCCGAGCACGACGATGTCGAGCCAGGAGACGTGATTGGCGACGATGAGCAGCGGGCGACGCCGGTCCTCGGCGCCACGGACCGTGAGCTTCACGCCGATGATGGCGAGGACGCAGCGATGGAAGAACACCGGCAGGCGCCGGGCCAGCGGCCAGTCCGCCCGCACGGCGAGCCATTGCAGCGGGATGAGCGGCAAAGCGAGCGCCGCGACCGCGGCGATGCGGCAGATGGATTTGAGCCGCATCAGCGAAGGCCCGCCCGGCCGCCCGCGCCTCGCTTCGCCCATCTCGCCCCTCGTGCCACGGATTGCTCCCCGCTTCGAACCCCGGTTCCCCTATAGGGGAAACAGGCGCCGCGACCAATGCCGTTTCTCCTCCTCGCCTGCCGGTTATTCGGCCGCCGCCGCCACCGGGTCCTTGCCCTTCCCTGCGGCGCCGGGAAGCGGTTCGCCGCCGCCGGCCCTCGGCTGCGTCCCATGCTGCTCCGGCTCCGGCAGGACGTCGACCGCGCGGGAGGGATCGGCCGCCTCCCGCCGGACGAACCAGCCCGACACCCGGTCCAGCGCCACATAGACGACCGGCGTGATGTAGAGCGTCAGCAATTGCGAGACCAGGAGACCGCCGACCACCGCCACGCCGAGCGGCTGGCGCAGTTCGGCGCCGGCGCCCTGGCCGAGGGCGATCGGCAGCGCGCCGAGGATGGCCGCCAGCGTGGTCATCATGATCGGCCGGAAGCGCAGCACCGCCGCCTCGACGATGGCGTCGCGGGCGGACGCGCCGGCCGAACGCCGCTCGATGGCGAAATCCACCATCATGATGGCGTTCTTCTTGACGATGCCGATCAGCATGATCAGGCCGATCATGGCGATGATCGACAGGTCCATGCCGAAGATCTCCAGCGTCAGCAGGGCGCCGATGCCCGCCGTCGGCAGCCCCGACAGGATCGTCAGCGGATGGATGAAGCTCTCATAGAGGATGCCGAGCAGGATGTAGACGACCAGCACCGCCGCCAGGAGCAGCATCGGCATGCCCGAGAGCGAATCCTGGAATTGCTGCGCCGTGCCCTGGAACTTGGCGCTGATCGTGTTGGGCATGTCGATCTCGCGCGTCGTCTTCTCGATCGCCGCGACGGCCTGGCTCAGCGCCACCCCGGGGCGCAGGTTGAAGGAGATCGTCACCGACGGCAGCTGCCCGATATGGGACAGCGACACGGCGGCCGGCACCTCCTCGATACGCGCCACGCTGTCGAGCGGGATGTGGGCGCCGCTGCTGGAGCGGATGGTGAGTTTGCGCAGGAGGGCCTCGGGCGAGCTGTAGTCGCCGCCCGCTTCGAGGATGACCTGGTAGGTGTTCTCCGGCGCATAGATCGTCGAAATCTGGCTGGTGCCATAGGCGGCGTAGAGCCCCGCGCGGATCTGGTCGACGGTGACGCCGAGCTTGGCGGCGTTGTTGCGGTCGATATGGACGACGGCGTTGCGCGCGTTGATCTGCAGGTCCGAATTGACGCCGGTGACCTGCGGCATCGCCCGCATCCGCTCCTCGATCTTCTGGGCGTAGAGGCGCAGTTCATCGATATCGGCCGACATCAGCGCATATTGGTACTGGCTGCGCGAGCGCGTGGCGCCGATGTTGATCGACTGCACCGCCTGGAAATAGGTGCTGATCCCCGGCACCCGCGCCGCTGCCCGCTCCAGCCGCGCCATCACGGCGCCGATCGGCTGCGTGCGGGCCGGTTTGTCCCGGAGCTGGATGAACAGCCGCCCGGCGCTGATCTGTCCGGCACCGCCGCCGCCCACGGTGGATATCACCGAGCCGACGTCGGGGTCCTTGCGCAATTCCTCGACGACGGCCTGCTGCCGGACCGCCATGGCGTCGAAGGAGACGTCGTCCGGGCCGACCGTCGAGCCGCTGACGAGGCCGGCATCCTCCTGCGGGAAGAAGCCTTTGGGAATGTCGACGAAGAGGATGGCGGTGAGCACGAAGGTCGCGGCCGTGAGCCCGAGCATGAGCACCGGCGCCTCGACCGCGGCCCGCACCGTGGTGGCGTAGCCCCTGGCGAGCCGCGCGAAGCCCGCCTCGAAAAGCCGCAGCAGCAGCGGCTCCTTCCGGCCCTGCTCATGCGGCTTGATCAGGCGCGCGCACAGCATCGGCGTGAGCGTCAGCGACACGACGCAGGAGATGAGGATGGCGAGGCCGATCACATAGCCGAATTCGGAGAACATGCGCCCGATGATGCCGCCCATGAAGATCACGGGGATGAACACCGCGATCAGCGACATCGTCATCGACAGGATGGTAAAACCGACCTCGCGGGAGCCGATCAGGGCGGCGGCGAAGGGCTTCTGCCCGAGTTCGACATGCCGGACGATGTTCTCCAGCATCACGATGGCGTCGTCGACCACGAAGCCGACGCACAGCGTCAGCGCCAGCAGCGAGATGTTGTCGATCGACAGTCCCAGCACATGCATGCCGGCGAAGGTGCCGATCAGCGAGATCGGCAGGGCGATGGCCGGGATGAGGGTGGCGCGGGCGCTGCGCAGGAAGAAATAGATGACGATGACGACGAGGACGATCGACAGGCCGAGCGTGAACTCGACGTCCTCGACCGCATGGCGGATCGAGACGGAGCGGTCGATCATCACGTCTAGCGTCACGCCGGCCGGCATCGCCTGCCGGATCTTCGGCAGCACGGCCTTGATCGAATCGACCACGGCCACCGTGTTGGCGTCGGGCTGGCGCTGGATGGCCAGAACGATGCCGCGCTTGTCGTCGCGCCAGCTCGCCGTCTGGTTGTTCTCGACGCTGTCGACGGCCTCGGCGACATCCTGCAGGAGCACCGGCGCCCCGCTGCGCGAGGCCACGACGACCGGCATATAGCCTGCGGCGCGGCGGATCGGGCCGGTCGCCTCGAGGATGATGTTGCGGCCGTCGGCATGGGTGGAGCCGACCGGGGTGTTCGAATTGGCCGAGGCGACCGCGCCTTGCAGGTCGGCCAGGGTGAGGTTGCGTGCGGTGAGCTGGTCGAGATCGGCCTCGATGCGCACCGCATATTGCTGGCTGCCGTAGATGTTGACCTGCGCGATACCGGGCAGGGTGGACAATTGCGGCACGATGTCCGACTGGGCGAAGCGGTCGATGTCGGACATCCGCGCCTGGTCGGAGGTGAGGGCCAGGAACAATACGGGCTGGTCGGCCGGATTGACCTTCCGGAAGCTCGGCGGCGTCGCCATGTCGGCGGGCAGGTTGCGCTGCGCGGTCGCGATCGCCGACTGGACGTCGAGCGCGGCGCCGTCGATGCTGCGGTCGAGATCGAACTGCAGCACGATCGCCGTCTGGCCGAGCGTCGAGGTCGAGGACATCTGTGTGACGTCGGAGATCGCCGAAAATTGCTTCTCCAGGATGGCGGCGACGGACGAGGCCATGGTTTCGGGGCTGGCGCCGGGCAGCGAGGCGCTGACCTGGATCGTCGGGTGGTCGACGCGCGGCACGGCGGCCACCGGCAATTGCCGGTAGCCGAACCAGCCGGCGGCGACGAAGGAGACCATCAGCAGGATGGTCATGACCGGGCGTCGGATGCAGATCTCGGACAGCATGCTTGTCTCCGCCCCGGCTCAGCTTTTGACGGCGGCGGTATCCGTCGCGGCCTTGGCCGAGACGGGAGCGCCGTCGACGAGGCGCAGCATGCCCTCGCTCGCCACCTGCTCGCCATCCGCGACGCCGTCCGACAGCACCGCATCCGCCCCTGCGACGCGGGCGACCGTCACCGGGCGCAGATGGGCGACGGCATCCTCGACGACGAAGACATAGCTGCCGTTCTGCCCGATCTGGACCGCGGCGCTGGGGACCACGACCTGCGGCGCGGTGCCGGGAAAGACGACCTCGACCTTCACGAAGGCGCCGCCCCACAGCAGGTTGCGCTCGTTGGGGATGTCGGCCTTGACCAGGATGGTGCCGGTGGCGGGATCGATGGCGTTCTCGATGAAGGCGACCTTTCCCGTCAGCGTGTGCCTGCCGGCGGTGACGTCGACGCGCACCGGGCCGGACGCCATGGCTTCGCGCAGCGCCACCAGGCGGTCCTGCGGGATCGAGAAGGCGACCATGGACGGGTCGAGCTGGTTGACGGTGGCGAGAGGCGCCGCATCCGAGGTGCGCACGCTCGAGCCCGGCCTGACCGGGATCGATCCGATCCGCCCCGACACCGGGGCGCGGATGACGGTATCGTCGCGCGTCGCCTGCGCCGAGGCGAGGGTGGCCCGGTCGGCGGCGAGCTGAGCCTGCGCGATCTTGAGGGCGGTGGCCGCCGTGTCGCGCGTGGTGACCGCACCGGCGTGGCGGCTGAGGAGGCTGTCGGCGCGGGAAAGGTCGTGCTCGGCCTGGGCGATCTGGGCCGTGTCCTTCTCGATCTGGGCCTCGATCTGCGCGATCTGCGCGGAGATCGTACGGTCGTCGAGCGTGAAGAGGATGTCTCCCTGCTCGACCTCCGCGCCCTCGGCGACGCGAACGCTGGTGACCGCGGTATTGTCGATGCGGCTGCGCAGCTGGATCGAGGCATAGGGCGTGGCGGTTCCCACGGCGGCGATCACGACCGGCACCTGCCTGACCGCGGCCCTGGCCAGCCTCACAGGCACCGGCGCGGTGCCCTCGCCGGGCTTCCGCACCTCGCCCCCGGGAACGCCGGCGCCGCCCGGGGCATCGAGGCGAAGCGCGGCGGCAAAACCGGGGATCGCAGCGACATAGGGCTCGGAGGCGGGAACCGTCCGCACGATCCAGGGCGCGACATAGGCCCGCTGCCACCAGGCCAGGCCGAAAAGGAGCGAGAGGAGGACCGCCAGATTGAAAAGACGCTTCATCGGAAACCATCGAGTCATGAAATGAAGCGCGGAGTTTAGGGGCGAAGGCGGGCTTCTTCCGGGCCGCTACGATTAATTTCCTGTCATGAAGCGCGAGGAGGCGGGAAAATATCCGCGCCGGTTGCAATCGGCTCTCATCCGGCGCCTCGCCGTCCGGCCGAGGAAAAGCCCCGGCGGGGCTGCCGGGGCGGGTCTTAGGTGCAGACGATGGCGCGGGCCTCACTCCGCCGCGATGGTCTGCGGCTTGTGCTCCTTCTCCGGATTTTCGGTGAAGCCCTCCTCGGCGGGCGGCGCCTCGTCGCCGGAAGAGCCGAAGCTGCCGATCCAGTGGGAAAACCTGTCGAGATAGAGGTAGATGACCGGCGTGGTGAACAGGGTCAGCACCTGGCTGACCAGCAGGCCGCCGACCATGGCGTAGCCGAGGGGCTGGCGGATCTCCGCGCCGGTGCCGCTGCCGAGCATCAGCGGCACGCCGCCGAGCAGCGCCGCCATCGTGGTCATCAGGATGGGCCGGAAGCGCAGGAGGCAGGCCCGCCGGATGGCGTCGAAGGCCGACATGTGGTGGTCGCGCTCGGCGACGATGGCGAAGTCCACCAGCATGATGCCGTTCTTCTTCACGATGCCGATGAGGAGGATGACGCCGATCAGCGCGATCAGGCTGAAGTCGAAATGGAACAACAGCAGGGTGGCGAGCGCGCCCAGGCCCGCGGAGGGCAGGGTCGAGAGAATGGTCAGCGGGTGGATGTAGCTCTCATAGAGGATACCGAGGATCAGGTAGACCACGATCAGCGCGGCGACGATCAGCATCGGCACCGAGGAGAGCGAGGCCTGGAAAGCCTGCGCGGTGCCCTCGAAGGTCGAGCTGATGGTGGCGGGGACATTCATGTCCCGCTCGGCCTGGCTGATGGCGTCGGTCGCCTGTCCAAGCGCCACGCCCGGTGCCAGGTTGAAGCTGATGGTCACGGCCGGGAATTGGCCCTGGTGGTTGATGGCCAGCGGCTGCACCGGCACGGTCGTCCATGTCGTGAAGGCCGACAGCGGCACCTCCCCGCCTGTCGTCGGCGAGCGCACATAGATCTGCTGCAGCGTCGAGATGTTCTTCTGCAGCGACGGCAGCACCTCCAGGATGACGTAATAGGTCGACAGCTGGGTGGAGAACTGCGCGATCTGGCGCTGCCCGAAGGCATCGTAGAGCGTGGCGTCGATGACGTCGGGCGTCAGGCCGTAGCGCGCGGCCTGGTCGCGGTTGATCGTCAGCGTCAGCGTGGTGCCGGAGGCCTGCTGGTCGGAGGCGACGTCGCGCAATTGCGGCATGGACTTCATCTTGGCCAGCAGCTTGGGCGCCCATTGGTTGAGCTCGCCGATGTCGGTTCCCTGCAGGGTGAACTGATATTGCGTGCGCGACGGCCGCCCGCCCATGCGCACGTCCTGCGCCGCCTGCAGGAACAGCCGCGCCCCCTCGACCTTGCTGGTCTGCGCCTGAAGGCGGCGGATCACGTCGTCCGCCGACGCCGTCCGCTCGTCGCGCGGCTTCAGCGTGATGTACATGTTGCCGTCGTTGAGGGTGTTGCCGTTGCCGCCCATGCGCATCGCCATATGGGCGATGGCCGGATCCTTGAGCACGATCTGGCCCAGCTGCTCCATATGGTGCGCCATGTCGGCGACGGAGGTGTCCTGCGCCGTCTCGACGATGCCGGTGATCAGGCCGGTGTCCTGCTGGGGGAAGAAGCCCTTGGGAATGATCACGAACAGGTAGCAGGTCAGCGCCAGCGTGGCGAAGAACACCATCAGCGTGACGAAGCGGGCCTTCAGCACGATGTCGAGGCCGCGCTCATAGGCGCCGAGCAGGGCGTCGAAGGCCCTTTCGCTCATCTGATAGAGCTTGCCGTGATGCTCCTCGTGGATGGGCTTGAGGAAGCGCGAGGCCATCATCGGCGTCAGCGTCAGCGAGACGAAGGCCGAGACGACGATGGTCATGGCCAGGGTGATCGAGAATTCCCGGAACAGGCGGCCGATGATGCCGCTCATCAGCAGCAGGGGGATCAGCACCGCGATCAGCGAGATGGAGATCGACAGGATGGTGAAGCCGATCTCGCCCGCGCCCTTCAGCGCCGCCGCCATCGGCCTCTCGCCTTCCTCGATGTAGCGCGTGATGTTCTCCAGCATGACGATGGCGTCGTCGACGACGAAGCCGACCGCGATGGTCAGCGCCATCAGCGAGAGGTTGTCGAGGCTGTAGCCGGCCAGCCACATCAGGGCGCAGGCGCCGAGCAGCGCCAGCGGCACCGTGATCGAGGGGATTACCGTCGCCCATACGCTGCGCAGGAACACGAAGATGACCATCACCACCAGGCCGATGGTGAGCAGCAGCGTGAACTGCACGTCCTTCACGGCGGCCCGGATGGTCTGGGTGCGGTCGCTGAGCACCAAGATCTTGATCGCCGGATTGATGCCGGCGGTCAGATGCGGCATCTCGGCCATCACCCTGTCGACGGTCTGGATGACGTTGGCGCCGGGCTGCTTGAAGATGACGAGGAAGACGCCGCGCTTGCCGTCGGCCCAGCCGGCCTGGGTGTCGTCCTGGGCGGCCTTCACCGCCTGGCCGATATCCTTGACGCGGATCGGGCTGCCGTTGCGGTAGGCGATGATGGCATCGTTCCAGCTCTTGGGATCCATCAGCTGGTCGTTGGTGTAGATGGTGTAGGATTTGGTGGCGCCGTTGAAGGTGCCCTTGGGATTGTTGACGGTGGTGACCGACAGCGGCGTGCGGACGTCCTCCAGCGACAGGCCCTTGGCGACGAGCTTGGCGGGATCGACCTGGATGCGGATGGACGGCGTCTGCTGGCCGCCGACATTGACCTGCCCGACGCCGTTGATCTGGCTGATGGCCTGGGCGAGCTTGGTCAGCGCCTCGTCCGAGACCTGGGTCAGGGGCAGCGTGTCGGAGGTCGCGCCGAGCAGCAGGATCGGCGAGTCGGCCGGGTTGACCTTACGATAGGTCGGCGGGCTCGGCATGTTCTTCGGCAATTGGCCGTTGGCGGCGTTGATGGCCGCCAGCACGTCGCTGCCGGCGCCGTCGATGTTGCGCGACAGGTCGAATTGCAGCGTGATCTGGGTGGAGCTCGTCTGGCTCGACGAGGTCATCTCTGCGATGCCGGGGATCAGCGCGAACTGGGTCTCCAGCGGCTGCGCCACCGAGGACGCCATCGTCGCCGGATCGGCGCCGGGCAGGCTGGCCGAGACCTGGATCGTCGGGAAGTCGACTTCCGGCAGGGGCGCCACCGGCAGCTGCGGATAGGCGATGATGCCCACGAACAGGATGCCGACCATCAGCAGGGAGGTGGCGATCGGGAAGCGGATGAACGGAGTGGAGATGCCGCCGGCCATGTCAGTTCGCCTCCTTCGCCGCCGCAGCGTCGGCGGGCGCGACGGCCTGTTCGGCCACCTTCTCGCCGTCGGCGGCCATCGGCTTGGCATCGACCTCGGCGCCGGGCTGCAATCTCGACTGCCCCTCCACCACGACTTTCTGGCCGGGCGCCAGCCCGTCGGTGACGACGGCCTTGCCGTCGCCGCTCAGGCCGACCTTGATGGGCTGGGCCTCGACCTTGCCGTCGGCGTCGATGACATAGGCGAAGAGCCCGCCGGGCCCGTGCTGCACCACGTCCTCGGGTACGACGACGACCTGCTTGAGGGTGTCGACGAGCATGCGGGTCGTCACCGACAGACCCGGCCAGAGCGCGTTGTCCTTGTTGTCGAAGCGCGCCTTCAGGCTGATCGTGCCGGTCGCCTGGTTGACGGAGTTGTCGATCACGGCGAGCGCGCCGTGCGACAGGGTGGTCTGGCCGTCCGAACTCAGGGCGTCGACCGCGACCCCGCCCCGGTCATAGGCCTTGCTGACGGCCGGCAGCGAATCCTCCGGCTCGGTATAGACGACGGCGATCGGCTGCAGCATCGCGATGGTGACCATGCCGGTCTGGTCCGAGGCGTGCACGATGTTGCCGGGGTCGATCAGGCGGAAGCCGGTGCGGCCGCTGAAGGGCGCGGTGATCGTCGTGTAGCTCAGATTGGTCTGGGCGTTGTCGATCGCCGCCTGGTCGCCCTTGATCTGCGCCGTCATCTGGTCGACGAGCGCCTGCTGGGCATCGAGGTTCTGCTTGGATTCGAAATTCTGCTTGGCGAGGTTCTGGAAGCGCTCGAGATTGAGCTGGTCGTTGCGCAGATTGGCCTCGTCCTGCGCCTTCTTGGCCAGCGCCTGGTCGAGGGCGGACTGGTAGGGCCGCTTGTCGATCTCGATGAGCGGATCGCCCTCCTTCACCATCTGGCCCTGCTTGAAGAAGACCTTGATGATCTGGCCGTCGACGCGGCTCTTCACCGTCGCGGTCTTGAACGGGGTGACCGTGCCCAGGCCATAGGTGCGCACCGGAAAGTCGGCCTTCGCAACCTGCACGAAGGTGACGGGAACCTTGGCGACCGGCGGCGCGGCCTTGCTGGCGGCCTGGGCCTGCGCCTGGTTCCCGTCATAATACCGCCAGCCGCCATAGCCGGCCGCCGCCGCGACGAGAACTATCGTCATGTATACCGGCCAGCGCCGAGAGCGCTTTTCTTGTGAATTTGTCATATATCTGGTCCGATAGTTGGAAACGTCGCGGCGATTGCAGCTGGTACAGAATTATTTAGCTCATTTTGCGGAGCATACAGCGTCTAAAATATGACGTGGGCCGCAATACAAGCTCGATCTCGAAATGTTGAACATGGCGTTACCTGTCCATCGACGGCCGTGATCATGAGAAGACATTCCTACCGGGCCCTCATCGGATCCTGGCCGGAGGGCGGCAAGGGCCGTCTTCCGGCCGGCAGCCTGGTGGCGATCGTCACCGGCTCCGGCACGGGAACCGGTGCCGGCGCGAGAAGCTCATGCCCGACGTCGCGGGGCATGCGCATGAAGATGAAGGTGGACGCCGCTGCGATCAGGCCGACGCCCATGAAGACCGGCGGGAAGACGGCCGCGGTCAATGTGGTGGCGCCCGAAAGCTGCATCGAGGCTTCGAGCGCGAAGGCCGCGACCGACACCCCGACCGAGCCTGCCAGTTCCTGCAGCACCGATGTCATGCTGGTGACGCGGCCCATGAGGGCGGCGGGCACGTCGGAGACGCCGGCCGTGTTGATGCTGGTGAACTGGAGGGATCGGGTGAAGCCCGCCGCGAGCAGCGTGGCGCAGATCGCGGCGACCGGCATATGGGCGTAGAACAGCGCCGGGGCCGCCACCAGCGCCGAGGAGAGCAGCGCGTTGACGGTGAGGACGCGCCGGAAGCCGACGCGGCGCAGGATGGGCCCGGCCAGCGTCTTCATCGCCATGGCGCCGAGGCCGGTCGACAGCGTCATCAGGCCGGACTGGAAGGGGGAGAAGTCGAAGCCGAGCTGGAACAGCAGAGCGAGAAGGAAGGGCGTGGCGCCGACGCCGATGCGGAACAGGAAGCCGCCCGAGATCGAGGCCCGGAAGGCGGGAATGCTCAGCAGGCGCAATTCGATCAGCGGATTGGCCGAGCGCCGGGCGTGCGGCACGTAGAGCCCGATCAGCACCAGGCCGAGCACGGCGAGCGCCATGTCGTAGCCGGGCGCGACGACGTCGAGGCCGGCCAGCGTCGCGCCGCTCATCAGCGCCACCAGGCCCGGGGCCAGCAGCAGGAAGCCGATGAGGTCGAAGGGGCGGCGGTCCTCCTCGCGCACATTGGGGACGAAGATCGAGGACAGCACGATGCCGAGCACGGCGATGGGGATGTTGATCCAGAAGATCAGGCGCCAATGGAAATAGGTGGTGATGAAGCCGCCGAGCGGCGGGCCGCTCAGGGGGCCGAGCAAGGCAGGAAAGGTCAGCCACATCATGGCGTTGACGAGATCGTGCTTGGGCGTGGTCTTGAGGATGATCAGCCGGCCGACCGGCGTCATCATCGCCCCGCCCATGCCCTGGAGGATGCGGGCCGCCACCAGTTCGGTGAGGTCGTGCGACAGGCCGCAGGCGATCGAGCCGAGGGCGAAGACGACGATGGCGGCGCGGAAGACGGTGCGCGCCCCGAAACGGTCGGCCATCCATCCCGAGGTCGGGATGAACACGGCGAGCGAGAGGAGATAGCTCGTCAAGGTCAGCTTGAGGTAGATCGGGCTGGTGCCGAAATCGCGGGCGATCGTCGGCAGCGCGGTCGACAGCACGGTCGAATCGAGGTTCTCCATGAAGAGCCCGGTGGCGATGATGAGCGGCAGCAGGCGGCCCGGGGAGACGGATCGATCGCTCACGGCACCGCCTCCGCGGCGGGCGAGGGCGCTCCCAGCCCGCGCAGGGCGAGGCCGACCACGGCTTGGGCGATCTGCGCGTCGGACAGGTGGTCGGCGGTGACGCCGCTGCGCACCATGCCGATCATCAGCTTGGCGGCGAGCCCGGCCTCGAAGGGCCGCGCCTCGCCGCGGGCCTGCCCGGCTTCGATCGCCGCCTTCAGCCGCGCCTCGACCTGCCCCCGGCGCTGGCGGAACAGGCGGCGCTTGGAGGTCTCGCCTTCGCCCATCGGGCTGATCGAGCCGAAATGGGTGCGGATGGTGGGAACGATCTCCGTCACCAGGCGGACGAGACGCTGCTCGAAGCCGCCGGGCAGCACCATCGCGGTATCGAGCCTGCTTTCGAGATCGTCGAGGGCATGGCCGAACGCCGCCTCGAACAGCGCCTCCTTGCTGGGGAAATAGCGGTAGACCGTGGGCTTGCCGATGCCGGCCTCGAAGGCGATCTCCTCGACGGAGGCGGCTTCATAGCCCTGGCGCGCGAAGATGCGGCTCGCCGCGTCGAGCAGATTGTTGCGGCGGATGTCGCGCCACCTCTCCGCGGCCGAAGGCCTTTCGTCAGCTCGAACGTCCATGCGCAGCCCCGATCAGAACCCGCCGGTTACGAACGAAACCGGCGAGTTTCATCTGGGCATGAAATGTGAAGAAAATATGCGGAAAGGCCCGCTGCCCGCTTTGCGGGCAAACACGATGTCACACGTTTCGGTGAGGATTGTTTCGCCTGCGTAAACCGGCCATTCCGGCCCCTTGCGCGGGATGTCCGGCTGCCCGCGACAGGCGGGCAGGGGAAGTGCCGTAGTCCTCTCCTGCCCCGGCGGGACCGGCGTCCGTCCGCCTAGTGGAGGACCGTGAAGCCGGCCTCCGCGAAGGGCTTCTCGCCCGCCGGCGTCTTCAGGAAGGCAAGGAAGGCGGCGGCGTCCGCGGCGTCGGCGGAGGCCGTCGTCACGCCGAAGGGATAGATGATCGGGTCATGCGTGTCCTCGGGGAAGGTGGCGACCACCTTGACCTTGGGCTCGGCCTTGGCGTCGGTGGCGTAGACCACGCCGAATCTGGCCTCGCCGCGCGCGACGAGGGCGAGCGCCGAGCGCACATTGTCGGCCATCGCGAATTTCGGCTCCACCGCCGCGAGGATGCCGAGCTTCTGGAAGGCGGCCCTGGCATATTTGCCGGCGGGAACGGTCTTCACCTCGCCCACCGCGATCTTGCCCTCGCCGGTGGCGCCGGCGAGATCGACCCCCGGCGACAAGGCGAGCGTGGCGGTCGAATCCAGGGGCGCGATCAGCACGAGGGCATTGCCGAGCAGGTTGGCGACGCTGTCGGGCCGGATCAGCTTGCGGTCGGTGCCGTATTTCATCCAGTCGAGATCGGCGGAGGCGAAGATGTCGGCCGGCGCGCCCTGCTCGATCTGCCTCATCAGCGCCGAGGAGGCGGCATAGGAGATCACGACCTTCTTGCCGGACTGCGCCGTCCACGCCTTGGCCGCGCCGTCGAGCGGTCCCTTGAGGCTGGCCGCCGCGAAGACGGTGAGGTCGGCCGCCAGCGCCGGCGCGGACAGGAGGGGCAGGCCGAGGACCAGGGCGAGGACGGCACGGCGGAGGATGGACAGCATGGCGGAATCCCGGTTGGCTATAGTTGTGTGGCTATAGCGAACAGGGATGAAGGCGGCGTGTCAATGCCGCGAAGGCGGAAAAGAAGGGCGGCTTCCGGCGCTGCCCGGCCGTGGCAGGCGCCCTGTCGGCGGCCTGCCCGTTGGCCGACCGTCATATATGGGTGACATAGCCGATCCGGCTGCGGGGCGCCCGCCCGAGCCAGAAGCACAGCACCGATCCGGCGGCCAGCAGCAAGGCGAAGGGAAGTTCGAGGATCGGCAGGACGATGTCGTTCCAGACGAAGGCGCTGAAGACGCTGTCGACCCCCGCTTGCGCACGGGCGAGGCTGGAGGCGCTCAGCCATTGCCAGAGGCCGTGGATCGACAGCACCGTCCAGCCGCTGTCGGCGATCGAGCGCGTGCCGTCGACGATGACGGCGACGAAGGCCGCCGCGGCCAGGAACAGCCCGAGGGATTGGGCAAGAAAACGCATCGGCTCCGTTTCCTCCGCGAGAAGGCCCAGCCTAGGCGATCCCTCGCCGAAGCTGGAGTCCCTTCCAGCGCCCGGCGGCGCGAATCCGATGAAAAAACCGGCATGACAGGTTTACAAAACCCGCCGACGCCGCCATAAGCACCGCTCGACGGAAGGGTGGCCGAGTGGTTGAAGGCGCACGCCTGGAAAGTGTGTATACGGGAAACCGTATCGCGGGTTCGAATCCCGCCCCTTCCGCCATTACCACCCATTCTACGTCATGATGCGATATTCCGGGCGATGGCTACGCAGACCCCGCCGATCGCCGCACTGGCGACATGTGCGGATATCAAACATGGCGTACACCCTCCTTCTCGGCAGATTTCAAACTCCAACTTCGCCGGCATGGCCGCCCAGCAGCCAAGCGCATAGTTCGTGATGTTGAAGCCCAGCGAGCCGCCTAAAGCCGCCATCCATGCCGCAGATGACGTTCTATTCGCGGTCTCGATGGCAATCCGCCTGGACTGTCGGAGGCCAGCTCTGGGAGAGCCAGGGTAAGCATCCGCGGTCCAAGTGAACGCGCTGCGATAAAAGCGTGGAGGTCATCGCCTTCTGCGAGAACCGCCCCCCAACGCCCCACCGGTCAGCGAGGTTGTTCACCGAGGGCCCAATTCGGTCCGTCGAAGGGATAGCCAGCCGGCACGCGCGCCGCGGCATTATAACTCTGGATCCATCCCGGATAGGCGGCCGGCCGTTGGCTGGCCTCGTCTAGTTGGCGCAAGTCGTCGTCTTCCAGCGCAAGATCGAGCGCCGACAGGTTAGCTTCAAGTTGATCGAGGCGCTTGATCCCCACAATGACGCTGGTAACGGCGGACTGCGCCAGCAGCCATGCCAGTGCCACCTGCGCGGGCTCACTTTCCCGGCGTTCGGCCACCGCCTTCAAGGCATCGATCACATTGAAGGTGCGTGCCTCGTCGACGGGCGGGAAGGAGATCTTGGCGCGACGTGCGGCGGTGTCTTTACTGCCGCTGCGATCGAACTTGCCCGACAGCAATCCTCCCGCAAGCGGGCTCCAACACAAAAGGCCGAGCTTCTGGTCGGACACCGCCGGGATCACCTCGTCCTCGATGTCGCGGCCAGCGAGCGAGTAAAACGACTGGATCGAGACGATCGGCTCCAGCCCCTCACGCGCGGAAATGCCGAGTGCCTTCATCAGTTGCCACGCCGCGAAATTGGAACAGCCGATGTGGCGCACCTTGCCTTGCCGTACCGCATCGTCAAGCGAGCGCAAAACCACCTCGATCGGCGTGTACGGATCGAAATTGTGGAGCTGGTAGAGATCGATATGATCGGTCTTGAGGCGGCGCAGGCTCGCTTCCAGCGATTCCATAATGTGGCTACGCGACTGGCCGATGTCGTTCGGACCGCTGCCCGATTTGCCGCTGACCTTGGTGGCGAGCACGACATCGCGTCGCCGCTCCTTCAGCACCTCGCCCAGCACAGTCTCCGACCCGCCGCCGCCATAGACGTCGGCCGTGTCGATGAAGTTGATCCCGGCATCGAGCGCCATGCCGACGATCGCGTCTGCCTCCGTTGCGGACAGGCGGCCGATGGCGTTACCGGCCGGGTTGTCCGCTCCGCCAAAGGTCATCGCACCCAAGCAGAAGCGCGAAACAAACATGCCGGAGGAGCCGAGTGGAGCAAACTGCATCACCATACCTTTTATCATTTCTCACTTGATACCATCGTGTCCTGATACGATCTATAATCGATCAACTGAATAATGTAGGCGATCGTCCATGATCGATCCTCTTTCCGACTTCCTCGCCAGGCTGCAGAGCGAGAGCGTCTTTCCGGTGCAGATGGAAGCGCGGGGGCGATGGGGGCTGCGCTACCCGGCATTCCGCCATATGAAATTCGGCGGCATCATCAAGGGGGAGCGATGGTTTTGGGCGGAGGGTGTAGAGCCGCAGTGCCTTCGGGCCGGCGACTTTTACTTACTGACCGATGGCAGGCCCTACTGCATGGCCAGCGATCCCGACGCCCCATTGGCTGAAGCCACTGCGGCTTTCGCGTCGTATCGCCCATCGGATGGCAATCTGATCTATGGCGAAGGCAAGACCAGCTCTGTCGCAGTCGCCGGGCGCTTTACCTTCGCGGACGATGACATGGCGGCCATGTTACGCGTGCTGCCGCCGCTGATTCATGTGCCGGCTCAAGATGTGGCAGCCACTCCACTCCCCCTTCTCATGACGCTGATCAAGGCCGAAACCGGTGCCATGAACCAGGGAGGCCGCGTTGCCGCGTCCAGCCTGGCGAACCTCGTCCTCGTTCACATCCTGCGGGCCTGGCTCGCGATGGGGAAGCGTTCCGCCAGCTGGCTAGCGGCGACCAGCGATCGACAGATCGGTGCAGCGCTGTCGGTCATGCACGAGCGGGTCGGTCACGACTGGTCGCTCGACCTGCTCGCCAGGCACGTCGGCATGTCGCGCTCGCTGTTTGCCAAGAGGTTCGCCGAAGCGGTCGGGGTGCCGCCGATGACCTATCTGCTGGGCTGGCGCATGACGATCGCGCGCACGGCGTTGCGGAATGGCGAACGCAACATAACGGCGTTGGCTGAGCGCCTGGGTTATGGTTCCCCGACGGCTTTCCGTATCGCGTTCCGCCGTGAGGTGGGCGAGAGCCCCGGGCGTTACCGAATAGGACACAACGCCAATTAAGTTGGTGTCGTTATCATAGCTTTGATCGGCGTCGGTTATCTCCTGGCGATGTTCATGACTACCGCGATCAAGCCCAATTTCCCAAGCCGTTCTACTAAACGAAGGAGAACGCGCGCCATCTTCTGGTCAGCAGTTTAGTGACAAGCGCCGTGCTTTGTTGCGGAAGGCACATTATGCGCACGAGCGCAGACGATTTGAGGATTTTCGAGGCGCCGGAACAACTGCAGGTAGGTTTTAGAACGCCCACGCCTGCAGTGCAAAGATGGTCGGGGCTACCTGAAGGTGCCTTGGCCTTTCTTCTTAGGCCGCGCTTGAAAATGCGCGAAATCTAGCCCGTCAAACCAGCCGTTGTGACCGCTTTGTCTAGAAGCTGACGTTCCGCTGCCCCCCCGGCGCGGCCATATAGAAATGGGCAAGACCGATGAACTGCGCTAATTGGCACTGGAGGAGGCGCCGTGCGGCGTTAGAGGGCTATAGCGTAGACGTAGTGCTCATCATCATCGGGCGCGGCCCGCCATTACCACCCATTCTACGTCATGATGCGATATTCTACGCTGTAGATGCCTGGTCGCCGCCGATTGGTGTAGGGCGCGTCAAAGGGACTTGCCAAAAAGAAGTTTCCGAACGGTCGGTCGAGACATTTGCGCCTTCCAGGGATGTCGCATTTCCAGGGCACGGGTCACCCGTCAGTCCATCAATATCACGGATTTGCCCGGAAGCCGGTTGCCAGTTTCAAGGTCGCCAATCAGGGCGATCGCCTCGGATAAACGGGCAGTGCGGTTGATCGGTATTTTGAACTGGCCAGCAGTGGCCAAGTCGACGATCTTTTGCAGGATCAACGTGCTCGGCACGCCCCGGACGAAGCTGTGCTTGGATGAGATCAGTGATCTGATCAAGTTGCCGACGGTCGGGTCGATGTCCACCGCGATGCCTGAGCGCCTGGTCAGGAAATCCTCCTCCCTGGACGTCAGGCCGCCATGGCAGTCGAAGACGACGTCGAAGGCGCGCTTCAGATGGTCGGGCAAGGGCTGAGTGTAATCCAGCACCCCCGCCAGCCCCATATCAGCGGAACTGGCGAGAGAAGAGGGCCCCACGCGAGCGGTGATGACGGCTCCGAACGCTTTGGCGATGGCGATGGCCGCCTGCCCCACGCCACCGGAGGCGCCATTGATGAAAAGCGACTGTCCTGGCTTCAGCTTGCCGCCGTCGATCAGCGCGCGCCAGGCGGTCACGCCGACCGTCGGCAAAACGGCGGCGGCGGCAAAGGACAGCGAGGCTGGTTTCTTGATCACCAGATTGGAGGTGGTGATCGCCGTTTCGGCAAAAGCGCCGGGCTTCATCATCGGCACCTGCCCCAGGACTTGGTCTCCATGGGCAAAGCCGGTCACGCCGGGCCCGATCCCCTCGACGACGCCGGCGAAGTCCATGCCCATCGCCCGCGGGAAGCGCCTGCCCATCATGAGCTTCATGAAGCCCTGGCGTAGCTTCCAGTCGAGCGGATTGATCGAGGCCGCCTTGACGCGTACCAGAATTTCGTTCTTGCCGGGGGCTGGGAGTTCGTAGGCCTCCAGGCGCATCACCTCGGGTCCGCCATATCGATGGTACTGAATGCGCTGCATGTCATTCTCCTCGCCAGCGTGATTTCGAGATTGGTCTCAAATATTGACTTACTCCAGATAAGTGACTAAATCTCCCGGCACAAGAACGCATATTTTCAGGACCAGGCCATATGGATATGTCCGCAGCGCCCGACTCTGCCGATTGCCGCGGGGTCAGCGAGATTCTCAACCGGGTCGGAGACAAGTGGACGATGCAGGTGGTCGTTGCGCTTCGCGATCAGCCACGGCGTTTCAACGACCTCAAGCGCCAGATTGCCGGGATCTCGCAGCAGATGCTGACGCGCACTCTGAAGACACTCGAGCGCGACGGTATGGTCGAGCGCACGGTCTGTGCCGCCACTCCGCCGCAGGTGGAATATGCGTTGAGCGAACTCGGGCACTCGCTGTCCGAGCCCGTGCGGCAGTTGGCGCAATGGGCGGTCGCGCATCTCGCAACCATTCACGGCAACCGCCTGCGCTACGACACCAACCGCTGAGACCGGCACGTCCTCAGTCCGCCGCCCGGATTGAGGATTGAGATGCGGCAAGCTGTGTCGCTCATACCGACGGCGTGACGAAGGCCTTCTCTGGAAACGCCCTCCCAACCACCTCCAGGAAGGCGCGCACCTTGGCACCGATCAGGCGGCGTGAACTCTGCAGCGCCCAGATCTCCACGGGCGGACCGGCATGGGTTCCCCAATAAGCAAGCCTGCCGACCGCGATGTCTTCGGCAACAAGGAGTTTGGGCAGTAAGGCCGCACCCGCGCCCGCGAGAACCGCGTCACGAACCATCAGGAGCGATGAGAGGCGGAGGATCGGGTCTGGCCTCAGGACGATGTCAGCCTCCGTTCCGGAGCCCATCCGCCAGACGGTCCCGGGCGGTGTCGCGGAGAGCAGAACAGCCTTTACCGCCGATTCTTCGCCATCTGCCATTTGAAAGGGGCGTGACATGCCGGGCGGCGCCACGATCAGGCGCTCATCGTTGAGGAAGCGACGGCCGACGAGGCGCTCGTCCGGCGACGGGTCGATCCGGATGATCAGATCATAGCCATCTTCGACTGGATCGACCTTGCGGTCCTCGGCAACGATGTCGAGCTGGACCTCCGGATAGGCCAGAGCAAACCGCGTGCCGATCCGGGGAAGCGCCACATGCGCGAAGACGACGGGCGCACTGACCCGTAGCCTGCCTTTCGGCGTGGATGCGCCAAGGACGACCGCCTCTCCGGCTTCGGCGATTTCACTCAGCAGCCCGTGCGTGCGCTCATGAAGCGCCCGTCCTTCATCCGTCAATCGCAGGTTCTGGGACCCGCGCTCGATCAGCCTCACGCCGAGGCTCTCTTCGAGTTCGGCGACCCGCCGCGACAGCGTGGCTTTCGAGCGTCCGGAGACGCGGGCAGCGCGGCCAAACCCGCCATGGGCAGCGACAAGGTCGAAGTCGGACAAAGCCTGAAGATCCATCAAAGTGTTCCGTATTTGAGACAAATTATCTCGATAATGGCATCTCCCAAACGTAAATGAAACGGATATCTTGCTCCTCAACAGATGCAACTCGAACCAGACATAAGGAGACTTCGACATGGCCATTCTCGTTACAGGCAGTACAGGAACCATCGGGGCGCAGGTTCTGGCCCATCTTCAAGGTCGCAACGCCGATGTGCGCGCTCTGACGCGCTCGCCCGAGACGGCGCAGCTTCCCGCCGGCGTGACGGCGGTCCGCGGTGATCTCGCCGACCCGGATTCGGTGCGCGCGGCACTTGCTGGCGTCAGCACGCTGTTCGTGCTCGCCCCGAATGTCGCCGATGAACTCACCCAGGCCATGCTGACCCTGACGGTCGCCCGCGAGGCCGGTGTCAAGGGCATCGTCTATCTCTCGGTCTTCGGCGGCGACGCCTATGCCGACGTGCCGCATTTTGCCGGCAAGTACACGGTCGAGCGCATGATCGAGGCGCTCGACTTGCCCGCGACGGTTCTGCGTCCCGCCTATTTCATCCAGAACGATCTTCGTCAGAAGGACGGACTTCTGAAGGCCGGCGTCTATGGCTCGCCGATCGGCGCGAAGGGCGTCTCGATGGTCGATATCCGCGACATCGGCGAAGCCGCCGCGATTGAACTCGATCGCCGTGAGCGGTCTGCGACGCCGCTCGGCCGCGAGACCTACGCCTTGGTCGGTCCGAACGGTCTGACCGGCGAAGGTATCGCCGCCGTCTGGAGCGAAGCGCTCGGCCGCGCGATCCGTTATGGCGGCGACGATCTCGTCGTCATGGAGCAGCGCACGAAGACCATGCTTCCTGCCTGGCATGCGCTCGACCTGCGCTTGATGTTCAGCCGCTATCAGACGGAAGGCGCGGTGGCGACCGCTGACGACATCGCGCGCCTGACCAAGCTCCTCGGTCGCGCCCCGCGCTCCTATTCCGCTTTTGCGAGGGATGCCGCCGCCCAGTGGGCGAACGCCTGAGTCCGCGCGCTTACCCGAGCCAAGGAGGACACATGATGACGACGAGCCAACCTCTCTCGCCTGAAGACGCTCCAGCGGTGGCCGCGATGCGACAGGCCGCCTCGGCTCATAAGGGTGAGACACTCGGGCCCGAGGCGCGGCCGATGTTCGACGCCATGCTTGCCGCAACACCTGCTGCGGCGGATGTGCGGGTCGAGCCAGCAACCGTTGGCGGCATCGCGGGCCTCTGGCTGCGGCCGGCGAATGCGCGAGCGGGCGCGCGCATGCTTTATATTCACGGCGGTGGCTATGTGCTTGGCTCGGCACAGGCGGTCACCCATTTCGCCGGCCAGATCGCCGTACGCGTCGGCGTTGATGCCTTCGTCCCGGATTACCGGCTGGCACCCGAGCACCCGTTCCCGGCAGCGATCGACGATGCGGTGGCCGTCTATCGCGGTCTCGCGGCGGAGGGAGCCGAGCGGATCGTGGTCGTGGGCGATTCGGCGGGAGGCGGCCTTGCGCTGTCCCTGCTGTCGATCCTCGCCGCCGATACGACGACGGGCATGGTTCAACCGGTCGGTGCGGCTGTGATGTCGCCCTGGACCGACCTGGCGCTGACGGGCGACAGCTTCGAGACAAGGGCGGAAGCAGACCCTATCTTCACGCGCGGCGTACTCCAGGGCTTCGCAGACCTGTATCTGCAGGGCCAGAATGCCGCGAACCCCAAGGCGTCGCCGCTCCATGCGTCCCCCGCCAACCTGCCGCCGATCCGCATCGATGTCGGCGACGCCGAAGTGTTGCTCTCCGATTCCATCCGCTACACTGAGCGCGCGCGAGCGGCGGGCGTGGAGATCACGCTGTCGGTCTGGGAGGGCATGCCGCATGTGTTCCAGTCCTCCCTCGGCCAGTTTCTCGCAGCCGAGCAGTCCGTGAACGCCATCAGCGACTTCCTCCGCCAGCGCTCGATGCCCTGACCGACGGCGCCGTCCCCTCCAACCCACTCAAAGGAGCTTGATCATGACACGCGTATTATTTGTAGGGCAGATACCGGAAACCGTCGACTTTTCCGATCCCTCCCTGCCACCAGGGTTCAATGCTGAAAAAATCCGGGCGGGCATCGACATCGCGGAGGCGACCATGACCGAGCGCGGTTGGGAGGGCGACCTCTGCATGATCGCTCCCGATGACACTGGCATCGCGGTGCTGGCCGCGCAGCTGGCGAAGGCGGACTATGATTGCGTCGTGATCGGTGGCGGCCTGCGCATCCCGCCCAAAGGGCTGCCGTTCTTCGAGAGGGTTGTAAACGCTATCCACCAAGGCGCACCGAAGGCGGCGATCGCATTCAACACCCGTCCCGAAGATACGGCGGAGGCCGCGGCGCGGTGGACCGACGCGGATTGACCGCAAGGCGGGCGTCGAGATTACTTTGTTGGTCTGGGAGGGCATGCCGCATGTGTTCCAATCCTCCCTCGGCCAGTTTCTTGCGGCCGAGCGGTCCGTGACCGCCATCGCTGATTTTCTCGACCAGGGGCTCAGCGATGCTTCCCTGTCCATCAGCACAGCTTCGGAGGTTTGACATGAAAATTCTGGTATCGGGCGCCACCGGCGCCACCCGCCGGCTGATTGTCAGCAAGGCCATCGCGAACGGAGACGCGATCGTGGCCCTCGTTCGTTCCAAGGCAAAGGCAGCAGACATTGCCGGCGCCGAACTCGTCGAAGGCGACGCCCGCGATGCTGCCGCTCTGACCCGCGCCATCTCCGGCTGCGATGCCGTCATCAGTTCAACGAGCCGCATAGTGGTGGGCCGATCCGCCATCGCCGCGACCGGATGAGCGGCGTCATGTAGGTCCGGTGCCCCTTTTCGGCTTTTCCATCTTCCCGCGCTTTCCGCTGCGCTTGCCCGCCACGTCCACCAGTCGCCGAAACGTCGGGCACTCCATATGGGAGGGCGCCGGGCAATCGGCGATGTGGCGGAGCGTATCGCGCAGCGCCGTCAGTTCACGGATCTTCCGGTCAATCTCGTCGGCCTTCGCATGAATCACCTGGCGCCGCAGGTGACGACCTACCGCCGAATGCTGCCGATTTCCCTCCAAAGCCCTATCGTCGAACAAACAATTCCCCGTAGCTTCGCAAGCCGTCGGCGCGCGAAACTCGTCCGACGTAGCCCAGTTCTCGGCGTGCGTCGGCATCGTCTATGGTGAACTCTCGCCCAATCATGCGCATCAACGAGCGCGAGATTGGTGGATCGCCCTCTTTGCGCATGATCGTCCAGATCGTGTCGAACAGTCGGCCCATGGCGGAGGCGAGCCAGTAGGGCATCGACCGCAGCCTGGCGATGGACAGTCCCTGCAGGTCCGCGAGCGAAGCGATGAACTCGCGGAAGGTCAGCCCGTCCTGGTCCCTGATAAAGAAGGCGCGACCGCCGCCTCCACGGTCGAGGGCGCATCGTATGGCTTCGATCACATTGTCCACGTGGCAGGTTGAAACGGCGTAATCGCCGCGGTCGATAAAGGCGAACTGCCCGGATCGGATGGCTTCGGGAAGCGCTCGGCTGAACGGGTCGCCAGGCCCCCAGATCGCCGGCGGTCGGAGCGCGATGGTGCGAAATCCGGACCGGTCGGCCGCCAGCACCAGCGCCTCGGCCTGCGCCTTGCTGGCCAGATAGGCGGAAAAATGGTTGGGAAACGTCGGCGCGCTTTCATCGGCGTTGCGGATCGGCGTGCCGCGATCATCCATGATGATCCCCGCCGCGCTGATATAAACGAATGTCTTCGCACCGGCGGCTTCGGCGACCTTCAGCAGCGCAGCGGTGCCATCGACATTGGTGCGGAAAAAGGGTGCGCGCGGCCCGGAAAAGCGGAACAGGGCGGCGGCATGCACCACCGCGTCGATCGTAGGAAGGGCGAGCTGCGCGGCGCTTTCCAGATCGGCATTGACCGGTGTGGCCCCCATCGCCTCCAGCCGGGGGCGAGAGGATGCGGAGCGTGTGAGCGCGAAAATCTGATGTCCCTCGCCCACGAGTTGGGGGATCAGGCGACTGCCGAGCAGGCCGGTGCCTCCCGTCACGAGAACTTTCATTGTGATTAGCCTTTCAGGATGGACCGCAGAGCGCTCTCGCGCATTTGCTCAAGCATCGTAGAGGTGGGGGGCCACTTTGCGTAGCCGGGCCGTGACGTGAAGCAGCGACGCGGCATTCACGCTGGCCCACAGAAGATCGGCCGCCGGCTCGATCTCCAGCGCCAGCCGGCACGGCGGATATGTCCGATGCCGACACGGCAGCAACGATCGCGCTCAATGTCATCGCGCCGACCCGGCTCGCCCGCGCCGTTCTGCCGGGGTTTCTGAAGCGGGATACCGGCGCGATCATCAATATCGCATCGATCATGGCATTTCATGCCCTCCCGATCACCACGCTCTACAGCGCCACGAAGAGCTACGTGCTGACGTTCAGTCGCGGGCTTCAAGGGGAATTGGCGGCGACCGGGGTGCGTGTTCAGGCGGTGCTTCCCGCCGGGACCGCAACCGAATTCTACGACCATTCCGGCGTCCCACTCTCAGCTTTCGACCCAGCCGCAGTGATGACGACCGAGAACCTGGTCGATGCTCGCTTGCTGGCTTTGACCGGGATGAGGAAGTTAGGCTTCCTTCGGTTCACAACGACGAACTATGGACGGCTTATGAGCAAGCGCGGAGCGCGTTGTTCGGGGCGACCCAGACTGGCATACCAGCACCGCGCTACCACAAAAGCGAACGGCTGCCTGCCGGCTACGCGTCAAAGGGTCCCCGACATTTGCGATCTAATTCGCCGTCGCTACGCTTTGGGCCATTGCCCGTCACGCCTCATGCCTGGTTCTTGGCGAGACAGCCAGTCCGAGAAACACGAGGACTGCCTGGTTGAGCCGCAGGATATCTTCGTCGTCCAGCCGCCGACGCGCGCGCCAACCTTCGTCCTTGGCGCGGTCGTGATCTTGTCCACCATCAAACGGCATGCCGCCCGCAATCCATTGCGCTCGTTCGGCTCCACCGGCAGGCGGAACAATGGCGCATCGGTCTCGTCCGTGGTGAAGGCGCAGATGATGATTGAATCGGTAGCGTCGAAGCTATCGTCCTGAACGATGACGACGGGGCGCGGCTTGCCCGCATGGTCCTTGCCGCCGGCGATGGTCCAGATGCCGCCTCGCCTCATTCATCGCCCCAATCCGATATCGCGTCGATGAACGCTTGATCATCCGCTGCATGGGCACTGGCGGCGACGGCAGCTGATTGGCGATGTGCTTCGGAGCGGAAGGCGGGGGAGCGCACGTCCGGCACCCAAATCTGGATCGGGCGCAGGCCCTGCTCGCGCAGGCGCTCGCGATGTTCCCGTACCTTGATGCGCGAGGGATTGGCGCCTGATGCCGAGGCCATGACAAGTCTCCAGCGTGGTTACATGTAACTCATCATAGGCCGCCGGGGTCGCCAGTCCTTTCACCGCTGTTCGCTGCCGGTTCGAACCCCTCCTCTTTCCGGCCCTTTCCTGCCACAGCGAGGTGCGGATGGGCTCGGATCCTTGATGATTGTCGACGTTTCCGCGCCGTCGTATGGACGAATGTACAGATCGGAGAGCGGCCACGTAGGTTTCGCAGTAAAATTAAAGAGAGTGAACAGTTCTTGGCTCTTGCCAAAGCCTGACGTGCTCAAGCCAAACCGCGCAGCGATCACGATGGCAATTGCTGTTATTCAAGGCTGGTGGCCGACGCACGACGAAACTAACAGGCTGTTTGGAAAATCGATAGCGCCCCTTGCCATTGATGTGGCGCGCCGATTGCATCCTCGTATTGAGCCATAGCGCGCGCTCCCACCCCGTGGTCGAACGTCGGGATTGGCATCCGGGTACCCGAGAGGAGGCAGGCAGCTTACAACTGGATGCCATCACAGGACTCCTGCGACATCGGTTCGCGAGAAATCCTCGCCCACATACAGCAATAAACAACCATGCTCTTTCGCGACTTCATAGGCAAAACAGTCGCCGAAGTTCAGCGCTGCGGGATGCACACCCTTGCCCCAGATTTCGTAGGCATGCGCGATGCGTCGCGCCGATGCCGGCGTCACGCTGACAACCTCGAAGCCGAGACCTTCAATGAGGCGCTCCATCTCTTCACCAACATTTCGCCGAGCAGCGACAATCAAGGCTTCTGCCACTGTACCGGCGGAGATCAGAAGGTTCTCTTCGGCTTCCAGTGCGGCGGCACACGCATCCGCCTCAGGCCCATTCAGCACGATGGCCATCAGTGCCGACGTATCGACCGCGATCATTCCGGCAGACCGTCATCACCGTAGAGGAAATCCTGGCTGTGCGCCGCGCTCGGTCCGGCTGCCGCCTTGGCGGCGGCGGATGCTCGCACAGCCGCGAGCAGAGTCCGACGAGATTTCCGGTCCGTCGCCGCCTTGATCGGCACGAGCCGCACGGCAGCGTGACCGTGCCGTGTCAAGATGACGTCATCTCCCGCCTCGGCGCGCCGAACCAACTCTGTCAACTGCCCCTTGGCTTCTGTCACAGAAATTTGCATGGCTTGCTCCAATTTGGACCATATAGCGGTCCAATATTCTGCTGTGCTTAGACCATTTGATAGTCTAAAGCAATAACCATGCAGATGGCCCCTCACGGCATGCTCCGCGGTGACCCGCTCGATCCCGTCCCCCATGTCGGCGCGCTCGTCTCGCGGGATCACATGGAGAAGGTGCTGTCCTATATCGAGAAGGCAAGGCGGAGGGCGCGCGTATTGCCCCTCTTCATCGTTCGCTGCCCGCCACACGGTAGCCATCGAACCTTCGTAGTGATCCCAGCCGCAAACGATGCGGCGACGGGCAAGCCCGCGCGAGCGCGGCTTCGGGGGGGTCCATGATCATCGTCCATCATCTCAACAATTCCCGCTCGCAGCGCGTGCTCTGGATGCTCGAGGAATTGGGCCTGCCCTATGAGGTCCGGCGTTATGAACGCGACAGGAGGACCCTGCTGGCTCCGGCCGATCTGCGGCGCGTGCATCCGCTGGGCAAATCGCCGGTCGTCGAGGATGACGGACGCGTAATCGTCGAGAGCGGAGCGATCGTGGAATATCTCGTCGAGAAGGCCGGCGGACGGCTGGGTCCGCCGGCCGACCGGGAGGCGGCGCTGCGCTACCGCATGTTTCTCCATTATGCCGAAGGTTCCGTCATGCCGCCCCTGCTCTTGAAGCTGGTGCTTGCCCGCGTGCCGATCATGGGCAGGCTGGCGGTCAGGCGGATACAGCCGATGATCGACACGCATCTCGATTTCATCGAGGCCGAACTGCGCCAGCGCCCGTGGTTCGCCAGCGATCACATGAGCGCCGCCGATATCATGATGAGCTTTCCGATCGAGGCCGCGCGGGATCGCGGCGGCCTCGATGAAAGCCGTCCGCGAACGCTGGCGTGGCTGCACGGCATCCAGTCTCGACCTGCCTATCGGCGCGCCCTCGAGACAGGCGGCCCCTACGCATACGGCTAGCATGACAGTCGCTGTCTCGATCTGACATGCGCTCGCTGTGCATGCGCGCCGCAGCATGACGGGCGAGGGCGCGGCGATGCCATCCGCGCCTGGAGCGAGCTTGTTGCGGTCGAGACCGAGTCCGGTCTTGGCGGTCTCGGTGGGAACGTGGATCGCCGCCAGGCGGTCTGCATCATCCGCCCGGACTTTGGTCTTGCCCCCTCAATCCGCCTTCGCCCAGGCGCAGATCTGGGCCGGCCCCAAGATCTGGCTGAATAAGGCCGTTGTGTCCCTGCGGAGGACGTCCGGCAGCGTTTCGTCGAGGCCGGCAGGCATATCCGACAGGTCTCCGCCCATTCCCGATCTGACGGTCATCGCCGTATCCGCCAGCCAGTGGTAGAGCGGGCTGTGGTCGCCATTCCCCAGCGGGATTTCGCAGAACAGGTGAGGAGCCGGCAGCCCCGCCTTCATAAAATGCTCCGTCAGCCGCCGTGCGGCGTCCGGATGATTGAGTGTCTTGCCGAAGTTCGCGAGAATCCAATCGCATAGATCGTCCCAGACTTTCACCGGCGGATGGGAACGCAGGGCGCTGACAAGATCGAGTTCGTGAAACGCCAGCACGCCACCCGGCCTCAGGCACGAGCGTAAAGACCGCAGGACGGCACTGGGATCGACGGTGTGAACGAGTACATAGCGTCCGATCACGGCGTCGAAACCGCGGGGATAAACGAGCGCCGCTATATCCGCCTGCTCGAATTTCACGTTGCGCAGCCCGCTCTCCCTGGCGCGCCGGTGCGCGGTTGCCAGGGCTTCGGGGCTCCGGTCCACGCCGGTGACGGAACCGGAGGCGCCGACCATTTGAGCTGCGAGCATCGAAACGTCGCCCGCGCCGCAGCCGATATCGAGAACATTCATCCCCTCGCACAGGCCTGCGCTGTTGAGCAGCCTCTCGGTGATCGGAGCAATGATCCGGCTCTGAAAGGCGAGCCGTTCAAGTTCTCGATCTGAATGGCCGAGAATGTACCGGTGTTGCGATATCTTGTTCACTGAAGGATGTCCCTTGTGCGTCCGTGAATCTGCGGGGGGGCTGGCCGGCGTCCGATGAGGCGCCGACGGCCCTGGCCGGTGAAGTACCGGCCCGCACAAGAAAAACGCCCGTCTATTACGGGACCATTGCAACTCCGATCCATCCGATTACGAAGGTAATAGGGAAGCGTCGTGCCGTTGCTATGGCCGCTTATGGGAGAGTTTCCACCGAAGCCACGAAGATCTGGCCGAAGCCGCGACGCGTCGCGATCATGCGCGGTGCCGGCGGGTCGCTCTCGATCTTGCGGCGAAGCCGTCCTTCGTGACCGTGCGGCACGGCCATCAGGCTTCACATTCGACTTGAAAGGTGGCCGATCCAGCCGCCCCTCACCTTCATCCTCTCCCCGCAAGGCGGGGCGAGGGGACCTCGACGTTGCGTCCCTCCGGTGATGCGATCATCTCGCCCGTCCCTTTCAAGGCGCGAGGCCAGCCGCTCCTTCTCTCCCGACTTCGGGGGAGAAGGCAAGGTTGAGGGGCTGCGTCGCCCGAGGGGGCTATCCAGCCGGATGTCCGATAATCCAACGTCCCGCTGCCGAGGCCTCTATCCCCCCAGCGTCCAGATGCTCGATTTCTTGATGTCGGGATCCTCGAGATCGCGGGAGACGGGCACCTCACAGGTGGCGAGCAGGGACAGCCTGTCCTTCGCAGATGGGTCTCGTCGTCAGGCGATCATCGGTCCTCTGCGTGCGGCACGGCAGGCGTGTTCAAAAGCTTTGAGGCTTCGCCGGCGTTCAGGCAGCGAGGGAATGCACGATCGCCAGGCCGGCGAGGCGGGCGCTGGCGAGAAGCTGGTCCAGCCCGTGGCCGTTGCGCGCCTTGGCCGACAGCCCGGACATGGTGGTGGTGACGAAATCCGTCAGAAGCGCTGCCTTCTCCGGATGGCGGGCAGCGATGTAGTCGCGAATCACGCCCTCTGCGACGCGGTGGAAGGCACAGGCCGCCTCGCGCGCGTCGAGGTCGTTGCAATGGGTGCCTTCCAGCACGAGGCAGCCGCCGGCGGCCGGATCCTCCGCGTAGCGGCGAGCGGCTTCCTCCAGCACATCCGCGAGGGCCTCGGCCACCGGGCGTTCAGGGCGCAGGATGTCGTGAAGGGGAATGGCCCGCGTGTTGGCCCAGTGATCGAGAACGCGGGCGTAGAGCCCGGCCTTGTTTCCGAAGGCGGCGTAGAAGCTCGGCGGGTTGATGCCGAGCGCCTTGGTGACGTCTGCGACGCTGACCGCGTCGTAGCCGTGAGCGTGGAAAAGGTGCTGCGCCGTGCCAACGGCCTCGTCGGGATCGAAGCGCCGCGGTCGGCCGCGCGGACGGGATTTATTTGTAGGAGCCATTACAAAACCCTTTGAAGCGGCCGTCGGATGTTTTATGTAGCGCGTGCTACACTAAATCTCAAGGAGGGCCGAATGGCCGCGTTTCAAGGAAAGTCTGTTCTGGTGCTCGGTGGCAGCCGGGGAATCGGAGCCGCGATCGTGCGGCGCTTCGCGACGGAGGGCGCAGTGGTGGCCTTCACCTATGGTGCGTCGCGAGAGGCGGCCGAACAGCTGGCGGCCGAAACCGGCAGCACGGCGGTCCTGACCGACAGCGCGGACCGCGACGCGGTGATCGCGCGGGTACGCGAGAGCGGACCGCTCGACATACTCGTGGTGAACGCCGGCTTCGCCCTCTTCGGCGACGCGCTGGAACAGGACCCGGATGAAATCGACCGGCTGTTCCGGGTCAATATCCACGCTCCCTATCATGCTTCGGTCGAGGCGGCGCGGCAGATGCCGGAGGGAGGGCGCATCATCGTGATCGGTTCGGTGAACGGCGATCGGATGCCGGTCCCGGGCATGGCGTCCTACGCGCTGAGCAAGTCCGCCCTGCAGGGCATGGCGCGCGGGCTGGCCCGCGATTTCGGGCCGCGCGGCATCACCATCAACATCGTGCAGCCCGGGCCGATCGACACCGATGCGAACCCTGCGGACGGGCCGATGAAAGAGCTGATGCACAGCTTCATGGCCATCAAGCGCCACGGGCGGCCCGAAGAGGTCGCGGGGATGGTGGCGTGGCTGGCAGGACCGGAGGCTGGCTTCGTGACGGGGGCGATGCACACGATCGACGGCGCCTTCGGCGCTTAGCCGCGTGGAGCCCGGGCCTGGCGCGCCTCTCGCAAGGTCGTCTGATGCCATCTCTCAAGGCGGCGGCGCCATTCGGATGCCGGGACGGTCGCCCTCCGACAAACGCGCGACAACTCACGGTTCCCAGACCGGTGGGCTTCCGATCAACGTCCGCAGCGCCTCGGTGAAGGCCCGCAGCTTGGCGCTCGGCTGCGGCAGGGCGCGCAGGAGATAGATGCCGGCCGGCGCGGCGTTCCAGGGTTCGTTGCCCGGCCGCAACCGGACCAGCCTGCCCGCTTTGACATCCGGTCCGACGACCCAGCTCGGCAGGAGCGCGATGCCCAGGCCGGACTCGGCCGCCGCGCGCAGGGCCTCGAAATCGTCTGAACGGAACGTCACCATGGCGTTCCCGCCATGCCCCGCCGGACCGTCGAGCACGTCCCGCCAGCCGAGAAGATCGGCGCCATGCAGCTTGTCCAGCAAACGGTGCACTGAGAGACCGGCCACGCTCTCCGGCGCACCCGCTCGCGCCAGATAGGCCGGGCTTGCCACCAGCAGCCGGGTCAGCGGCGCCAGCTTGGTGGCGATCAGCGTGCTGTCGTTGAGCGCCCCCATGCGGACGACGACATCGAGGCGCTCGAGAACCGGATCGGCCAGCCGCTCCGTCAGGTCGAGCTCGACCTTGAGCGCCGGGTGCTCGGTCTGCAGCGCGGCCACAACCGGCAGGACGTAGCGCTTGCCGAAGGTCGGGAAGCAGGCGATCCGCAGCGTGCCGGAGACGGCCCGGTCAAAGGCGGAGACCTCCGCGTGGGTGTCGGCCAGCTCGTCGAGAAGCCCCAGCGCCCGCTCGTGCAGCCGCCGGCCGGCATCGGTAAGCGCGAGGGCGCGTGTCGAGCGGATCAGCAGGGCAACGCCCAGATCCTCCTCCAACGCGTCGATCTGGCGCACGATCGCCGAAGGGGTCATGGCGCGCCGGCGGGCGGCGCCGGAAAAGCTCCCCGCCCTGACGACATCGACGAAGACGGACAGGAATTCGGCGAAGTGGGGTCTCATCTTTGCGATCCAGGCAAAGCCGTTTGCAGAAGGCTACGGCTTATCGCCGATCCCCGACAGTCGCACAGTCCTCCCCGTCGACACAGAGGCGGCGTGGCGTTTGACGCCGCCCGACGACTAGGAGAAACTGAGATGACCGTTCTTGAGGACCTGCTTCTGTCGCAGTCTGCCTATTCCGCCGAGATCGATGTTCCCTTTGAGAAGATCGACATCGCCGATTGGCTGTTCACGCTGCCGGAGGCTGAATATTTGCGCTGCTGCCCGCCCGACCACATCGCCGCGGGCACCACGACGACGGATGACGGCCGCCGCATGTCGATCAATGTCGAGATGATCGGCACCGGGCTCGTCATCCAGCATTATGTCGCCGAGGAGGCGACGCCGAGCTATTGCCGGATGAACTCGATCTCCGACGTGTTCACCCCCGTCGGGCGCACGCAGGTCAACGTCATCTGGGAACTGATCGCCGAGGCGATCGAGGGCGGCCGCACCCGCTACACCAACCGCGTTACCTCGCACCCGACCGACATCTTCATGGACTTCATCACCGCGCATGGCCAGACCTTCGAGCAGGCGGCCGCGGCCCGTCAGGCGGCGGGCGGCGATCACAACCGCCGGGAGACGCCGCTCTTCGCCGCCAGCATCGCCCGCCACGCGCTCGGCAAGGCCGCAACGCTATGAAGGCGATTATGTTCGATGATTTTGGCAGCGCGGCGATTCTCCGCCTCGCCGAGGCGCGATGCCGGAGCCACGCCCCGGCGATCTTCTGGTCAAGGTGAAGGCCGCTGGCGTCAATCGCGCCGATTTTCTGCAGCGGCAGGGCGATTACGGCCGCCAGAGCTATGGCGAGAGCGGCCTGCTCGGGCTGGAAGTGGCCGGAGAGGTGGTGGCCGTTGGCCGCGACGTCACGGATGTCCGCTCCGGCGAGCGGGTGATGGCGATCGTCGGCGGGGGTGTCTATGCCGAATATGCCCGCGTCGATCGCGGCATGGCGGTGCGCATTCCCGACGATCTCGATGATGTCGGAGCGGCGGCGGTGATGGAATCCTTCGTCACCGCCTGGGAAGCGGCGGTGCAAGCCTGGGCCATCATCGCCAACGAGGCCCGGCCCGCGCAAGGGCGCCCTGATGACGGTTCAGTCCTGCGAAGACGGCGCGTCGCCCATCATCTTGCTCAGCAGAAAGCTCAGCGCGATCCGTTCGGCGGGATTGAGGTGGATGAGCGTCTCCTCGCTGATGGCGCGCGCCTTGGGATACATGGCATCCAATAGGATGCGCCCTTCATCGGTCAGCGCCATCATCACCTTGCGGCCATCGCCGGCATCCTTCTTCAGCTCGAGCAGTCCACGCGCCTTCAATCGGTTGACGACGCCCCGGATCGTCGCCTGGTCCACCGCGGTCGCTCGGACCAGCTCCGCCTGGGAGCAATCCCCGAGATCCCTGAGGATGCAGAGCGTCACGAACTGGACGGAGGTCAGAGCGGTCGGCGAAGCCCGTTCGTTGAAGATGGCGAGATGGCGCTGATAGACCTTGCGCAGCATGTGCCCGACCTGCTGCGTGACATCATAGGTGTCGGACGTATTGGGCATGGCGGACGCTTCGATCATCGTTTCCAAGGGGGCAGGGGGCCGTTGACGGATCCGACATGGCGCCGCTGCGACGACGCCGGCCTGCCCAGAGCTTACAGCGCGCCGAGATCGGAGAAATAGTCTGTACGTTATAAATTTTCAGCAGACAGTTGACCGTCTCCTGATCATCTGCACAATTTGCAGGCGATTTCAGCAAATCTCTACCCGCTTGAGTAGTTCGGCGTGTGGAACACGTTGCGTATTCTAGTGCATGCACTGTATATTTGCACTGTTCAGGCGAACAGCTTCGCCGTTTTTTGCGAACGGGATAAGGAGCGCCGGCTTGCTCGCCGATCACCAAAGACAAATGCATTTGGTGGCATACCTCAAGACCGGCCCAACGGCGCGGTATGATGGCGGATGGCGTCATCCGGAGGCGACGCTCGACGATTTCCTCGGGGCCGAGCGCTACCAGCAAATAGCGCGTACGCTTGAAGCGGCGAAATTCGACGGCTGCTTCTTCGCCGATCTGCTGGGGTTGCAGGATATCCATCGGGGCAGCTATGAGGCCGTGCTCCGCGGGGGTGGACAGGTCAGCTATCTCGATCCCATGGTCGTGCTTCCCATCATGGCCGCCGCGACCCGTCGGCTCGGTCTCGGAGCGACACTGTCGACCACCTTCCACAATCCCTATCATCTGGCCCGTTGGCTCGGATCGCTCGATGTGCTGAGTGGCGGCCGTGCCGCCTGGAACATCGTCACCTCCGCCACGGATCTCGAAGCGCAGAATGTCGGCATGGACGCGATTCCACCCAAGGATGAGCGATATGATCGCGCCGAGGAGGTGATCGAGGCCTGTTGCGCCCTCTGGGATGGCTGGGACGACGACGCTTTCGTCCTCGACAAGCGGAATGGCGTCTTCGCGGATCCCTCAAGGGTGCGCTACGCCAATTACGAGGGGCGCTGGGTAAGGACGCGCGGCCCGCTGTCCATCCCGCGCAGCCCGCAGGGGCGCCCTGTCCTGATGCAGGCGGGGGCATCCGATCGCGGCCGCGACCTCGCCGCGAAATGGGCCGAAGTCATCTTCATGGTGCAGCGGACCAAGGCCGACCTTCAGGCCTTCTATGCCGACATCAAGGGGCGGATGGGCGCGCGGGGGCGGGCGCCCGGGGATTGCGCCATTCTTGCCGCCTCGACCTTCGTCATCGGCGAGACCGAATCGATCGCACGCGAGCGCGCCGACTATCTGAGGAGCCTCGTCGATCCCGACATCCGGCAGGCGCGTTATTCCGGCCATCTCGGCGTGGATCTCACCAGGCTGAAGGACGGCGAGGACATCGGCGGCCTGCAGGCAAATCAAGGGATTCATGGCTCCCGGATGGTGTTGGAGCAGGCGATGCGGGACAGTGGCGCGACCTTGCCGGAGGCGGCGGCGCGGCAGGGAGACGGCGATGAGATCGTCGGCACGCCCGGCTCCATCGCGGATCGCCTCCAGGACCTCTTCGAATCCGGGGCCTGCGACGGGTTCATCGTCGCCCCCACCTATTTTCCCGGCATGTTCGAGCAATTCTGCCGCGCGGTGGTACCTGAGCTGCAGCGGCGCGGGCTGTTTCGGAAGGAGTATTCCGGCACGACGCTCCGACATCATCTCTCGTCCTGAACGGACGGATGCGGGGCGGCGCGGCGGCAAGGATGAACGGCAACAAATATCTCCGGAGTGGAAGACGAACCATGAAGCGAATGACAGCAATGCGTGCCCGTCTGACCGGGCTGGCCCTTCTCGGACTTGCCGCGATCGGCCTCGCCGGCCATGCCAGCGCACAAGGCGTCGTGGACGCGGCCCGGGCTGCCCTGCCCGAGGCGACGCGCCAGTCCGGCACGCTCAAGGTGGCCACGTCCCTGCAGTGGGCGCCGTTCGACTATGCGTCGGAGAGCGGCGAGCCGGTCGGCATCGACATCAGCCTCATGCAGCTGCTCGCCGCCAAGCTGGGCCTCAAGGCCGAGTTCGAGGACCTCAAATTCCCCGCCATCATTCCGGGCGTGCAGGCGGGCCGCTTCGACGTGGGCGTCAACCAGTTCGACGTCAACGACGAACGCAGGAAGATCGTCGGCCAGCTGCCTTACTTCAACTCGGGCTACGGGCTGCTCGTGCGCAAGGGCGTGACGGGCATCGACGTGAACAATCTGTGCGGCAAGACACTGGCCCTGACCCAGGGCAGCGCGCAGATCGCCATTGCCGAGAAGCTGTCGGCCGCCTGCGTCGCGGCGAGCAAGCCCGAGATCGAGACGACCTTCTACCCCGACAGCGCGGACACCTATCTCGCCGTCGCCAATGGTCGCGGCGACGGCTTCCTGACGGCACGCGCCGTCGGCGTCTATATCTCCAAGGGCAACCCGAAGCTCGAGCTTGCGCCCGGCGCGCTCTCCGGCATGAACTCGATCTCGGGCATCATCGTCGGCAAGTCCAATGAAGGGCTTTACAAGGCTCTCCTGCTGGCGATGAAAAGCGCCATTGCCGACGGCTCCTACGCCGCCGTCCTCGACAAGTTCGGCGTGGCCGACGGCGCTCTGACCCTCGAGCAGATCGAAAAGTAAGGCCGTCTCTCGACGATGAGTCGGGAGGGGCTTGCGCTCTCCCGCCCGATCGGTTTGGGGAATTGTGGCTCGATCGAGGGGATCGAGCCACCTCATTGCTTCGCCTGGTGCAGCGCCGCGCACCCGACGCAGGCACCACTTCGGGAGCAGTCATGAGCGCACGCCTCGCGATGGACACCAAGGGACCTTCGGCGGCCATGTCGAAGGCGCCCGAGATCGTCGATCCACCCCGCTTCGGACGCTGGATAGGTGTCGTCCTCGTGGGCGGGGTGATGGCCTGGATCGTCTTTCAGGTTCTGACCAACCCGGGCTTTCAGTGGGATGTCGTCGGTCGATACCTCCTGAATGCCGGCGTCCTGAAAGGCGTGGCGATGACGCTGCAGCTCACCGTGATCGTCATGATCGTCGGGCTGCTCATCGGCATCGTCGTCGCGGTGATGCGCATGTCGGGCGATCCGCTGCTCATTTTCTGCGCCCACGCCTTCGTCTGGTTCTTCCGCGGTACGCCCGTGCTGGTCCAGCTGGTGTTCTGGTACAATCTGGCAGCCCTCTTCCCCGCCATCGAAATCGGCATTCCGTTCGGGGGGCCGAAATTCTTCGAGATTCCGGCCACCGTCGCCATTTCGTCCTTCACCGCCGCGCTGCTCGGCCTCGGCCTGAACGAGGGAGCCTATATGGCGGAGATCATCCGCGCGGGCCTGCTGTCGGTCGACAACGGACAGACCGAAGCTTCCAAGGCGCTCGGCCACAAGCCCTGGCAGACCTTCTGGATCGTCGTGCTGCCGCAGGCGATGAAGGCGATCGTGCCGCCGACGGGCAACCAGGTGGTCGGGATGCTCAAATACACCTCGATCGCCAGCGTGGTTGCCCTCTACGAGCTGATGCACTCGGTCGAACTCATCTATTCCAGGACCTTCGAGACCGTGCCGCTGCTGATCGTCGCGGCCCTGTGGTATCTCTTCCTGGTGAGCATCCTGTCGGTCATCCAGTATTTCATCGAGAAATATTACTCGAAGGGCTGGCATCGGCAGGACGATCGGGGCGTGTGAGCCGTGAACAGCATCCCCCTCAACGCAGACCGGGCCTCGCGCATGACCGCACCGAACACCGACGAGCCGCTCGTCCGATGCGAAAACATCTGGAAGACGCGCGGACACAACCTCGTCCTCAAGGGCGTCGATCTGAAGGCCGACAAAGGCGAGGTGGTCTGCCTCCTCGGGCCGTCCGGCGCCGGCAAGAGCACGCTGCTCCGCTGCATCAACGCCATCGAGCTGGCGGATCGCGGGCTGGTGCATGTCGACGGGGTGCCGATCGGCTGCACGCTGCGCAACGGCACCTATGTGCGCCTGACTGAAAGCCAGCTCAGCCGCCAGCGCGCGGACATCGGCATGGTGTTCCAGAACTTCAACCTGTTCCCGCATATGTCGGTACTGAGCAACATCATCGACGCGCCCATGCGCATCCGGGGAGAAACACGCGCGGCGGCGACGGAGCGGGCGCACGAACTCCTGCACAAGGTCGGCCTTTCGGAGAAGGCGGGCTCCTATCCGCGTCATCTGTCGGGCGGCCAGCAGCAGCGCATCGCCATCGCCCGCGCGCTCGCCATGCAGCCGAAGCTCATGCTGTTCGACGAGCCGACCTCGGCGCTCGATCCCCACCTGACGGACGAAGTGCTCGATGTCATCAAGGGCCTCGCCGCGACCGGCATGACGATGATCATCGTCACCCACGAAATCCAGTTCGCCCGAGACGTCGCCGACACCGCCGCGGTGATGAGCGACGGGGTGATCATCGAAATGGGCCCGGCCAGGGACGTGCTCTCGCGGCCGACGGACCCGCGCACCCGAACCTTCCTGGCCCGTTCCCTCCCGGACCATCAGCAGCAGGCGGTATAGCAGCATGAGCGACATTCGCCGCAGCTGGCTCATGGTCATCGACCATCAGCCGGCCTTCACCCACCCCGGCAGCGCCTGGTTCACGCCGGCGGCGGTGCAGTCGACGCCGAAAGTGGCCTCGCTGGTCCCGCTCTATGGCGACCACGTGGTCTTCACGCGCTTCGTCCCGCCTGCGGCGCCGAGCGGCAGCTGGATCCCCTATTACGACAAGTGGTCGTTCGCCTATGCCGAGGGCTCGGACTGGCTCTGGGACGTCGACGATCCCTGGCGGACGCGATCGAGCATCTCCAGCGACACCTTCTCGAAATGGACACCGCAGGCCCGGGCGATCTTCGCCCCCGAGGACGAGATCGTCATGTGCGGCATCTCGACGGATTGCTGCGTGCTGGCCACCGCCTTCGCCGCCGTCGATGCCGGGGCGCATGTCCGGATCGTCGCCGATGCCTGCGCCGCCAAAAGCCAGGCGGTTCACGAGAATGCCCTGGCGATCATGGCCTCGCGCGCCCCGCAGCTGACGATCGTCACCGCCGCCGAGGAAGCCGAACGGATGCGGCGGGCGTTGCCGAACAGGGGAGAGCAATGATGGGCAAGACCATGCATCTGGGCATGATTCTGCTGGGCACCGGCAGCCATGTCGCAGGATGGCGCATGCCGGACGCCCAGTTCGGATCGCAGAACCTGCCTTTGCTCCGGCAGGTGGTGCAGAAGGCGGAGGCGGGCAAGCTCGACTTCGTGTTCTTCGCCGATGCCGTGAATACCGGCCTCGACGCCCATCCCGGCATGATGCTCCGCTTCGAGCCGCTCACGCTGCTGGCGGCGCTGGCGATGAGCACCTCGCGCATCGGGCTGGTGGCGACCGTCTCGACGACCTATTCGGAACCCTACAACATCGCCCGCGCCTTCGCCTCGATCGACCATCTGAGCCAGGGCCGGGCGGGCTGGAACGTCGTCACCGGCTCGAGCCCGGACGCCGCCGCGAATTTCAGCCGGGACAAGCATCCCCCGCATGAGGAGCGCTACGCGATCGCCGAGGAATATGTCGCGATCGCCAAGGGCCTGTGGGACAGCTGGCAGGAAGGCGCGCTCGTCGGCGACAAGGAACGGGGCATCTTCGTCGACCCCACGAAGATGCATGTCCTCGATCATCAGGGCGCTCATTTCAGCGTGAAGGGCCCCCTCAACATCACGCGCCCGCCGCAGGGCTATCCGGTCATCTTCCAGGCCGGCGCCTCCGATCGCGGTCTCGATTTTGCCGCTGCCACCGCCGAAGTCGTCTTTGCCGCCCAACAGGTCCAGGAGGAGGCGCTCGCCTTCGCCGACAGGCTGCGCGACAAGGCCGAGGCTGCGGGCCGGGCGCGGGAGGCGGTCAAGGTTGTCTGCGGCGTCTCGCCGGTCATCGGCCGTACCGAGGAGGAGGCGAAGGAGATCGTCGCCGAGCTCGCCTCGATGATGGACACCAAGGCCGCGATGCGGGTGCTCTCCGACCGCCTCGGCCATGACATGAACCAGTTCCCGCTCGACGAGCCGGTGCCGGATCTTCCCCCGTCGGGCATGATGCAGGGCCACGCCATCCAGCTATCCTCCATCGCCCGGCGCAAGAAGATGACGCTTCGCCAGCTGCGCGACTACGCCGCGGTGAGCTCGGGGCATCGGCTGCTGGTCGGCACGGCCGAACAGGTGGCCGACGACTTCGAGGACTGGTTCCGCAGCGGCGCTGCGGATGGTTTCGCCATCATGTCCACCCATCTGCCCGGCCCGGCGGAGCGTTTCGTGGACGAGGTGGTCCCCCTTCTCGTCGAGCGCGGCCTGTTCCGTTCCGAGTATGCCGGCAGCACGCTCAGGGACCATCTCGGCCTCCCCCGGCCGGCACATCCCGCGGCTGTGGCCGGCATGGCGACAGGTGTGGAGGGATGAGGCTTTTCCCAAAGGGCGATTGATCGGCACAACGAGGGACGAGCCGCCGGTTCCGTCCGCGGCATTTGCGCCAACGTCCCGCGCCTGTTTGCGGCCGGCCTGCTCCCGATCGCTCCCGTATAGGCCTTCGATCCGGCTTTGCCCTCGCCGCCTGTTTCGACGCCGCGCACGGGTCGATGGCGCCGCGATGACGAGGAGGAAGGCACGCAGGTTCGCGGGTCGCGCCATTTCGCCGTCGCGCGACAGGGCATGATAGCCGGCTTCGGATCGGCTCTATTGCCGGTGGACCACGACGTTGAAGCCTTCGTCGGGCGCCGGCGCGATGAAGTGGCTCGTGATGAGATCGAATTGCTCGTCGGTTGCCGCGAACGCGTGCTCTCCGCGCGCATTGCGCGCCCGAAGCCGAGCCTTGCAGACGGCATCGGGAACATCGAGGTAATGCAGTTGATGGGAGGCCCCGGCCTCCTCGAACAATGCGCGCATCCATGTGCGCTGGGCCGGCGTGTTCGCCGGAAAGTCCAGGACAACCGAAACGCCGCATGTGAGGAGCGCGACCAGATGCGATCCCATTGCGTCCCGAAGGTGAGCGGAACAGCGAATGTAATCGGCGACCGAGGTCATCGCTCCCGGATAGAGCCGGGACAGCCAATGATCCTCGCTGACGACGACGGTGTTGGGCAGGCGGCCGAGTTGAGCGGTGAGCGTCGACTTGCCGGAGGCAATTTTGCCGCACAGGAGATGCAGCGTCGCTTGGTTCGATGACATGTCCATAGACTTTGCGCTCGGCGCTCTACACGCCGTTGATGTTCACATGCGGGACGCCCCGGCCCGACATATCAGGCCGGGTGGCTAATTCGGCCGCCAAAGGCGGCATCCGCATGGTGAACAGGGAAGGTCATCGACCTACGCTGTACTCTTCCGAGGCCTTCCCGTCCAGATGGAGCCCGTCCGCTTCAGGGCAGGGAACGAACCCAGCGCTCGTCTTCATCGGCCGCCGCCCGTCATTCGGGCAGGGGCCTGCCGGTGAACGGCCTCGCTGCCGTTCACCAATCCGCGAGGCTTCCGTTCACAGACGCGGTCCGCCGAGGGTGAAGCCGCCATCCACCACGATGTCCTGGCCGGTGACAAATCCGGCGTCCTCGGACAGCAGCCACGCGATGGTCCCCGCGACGTCTTCCGGCGTTCCGTTTCGGCGCAGGGGTGCATGGGCGGCGAGACGCGCTGAAAATAGGGGATCGAGAACCTCTTCGGCCATCGGCGTCAGGATGATGCCGGGGCTGACGCTGTTGACCCGGATGTTGCGCGGCCCTTGCTCCATCGCGAGCGTGCGCATCATGGCGACGAGCGCGCCCTTGGTGGCGGCATAGGCGCCGGCGCCGGGCATCACGGCGCTGGCGGTCCATGAGGCGTTGATGACGATGGCGCCGCCTTCGAGATGAGGCAGGCAATGCTTGATGCCGAGGAACGTCCCCAGCAGGTTCGTGGCGACGGGTCCCTCGAAGTCGGAAATCTCGGTTTCGGCGAGCGGCTTGAACTCGCCGAGCACACCTGCATTGGCAAAGAGGCCGTCGATACGGCCGCCTGTGTCGATCGCCTGCTCGACCATCGCCTTCACCGCCGCGTCGCTGCCGATATCGCAGGCGATTGCCGATGCCGTTCCGCCGGCGGCGATGATCTCGGCAGCCAGTTGATCGAGAGGTCTCGGTCGCCGCCCGACAAGAACGGTTCGCGCCCCCTCCTTTGAGAGGCGGAGCGCCGCAGCGCGCCCCATGCCGGTTCCTGCCCCTGTGACGATGATCGTCTTTTCCGCAAACCGCGTCCGCATTCTTGCCATTTCCTTCGAGGGCCTCGCTGCAGGCGTTGTAATTGCTTTTCGACGGGAGAATAATCGGGCGATATCTTGGATCATTTGAAAGTTATGCCATTAAATGGATCTGCTTCGTTCCATGCAGGCGTTCGTCGCCACGGTGCAGGCCGGCTCCATGAGCGCAGCTGCGGCCGCCATCGGGCTCTCGCCCGCGATGGTCGGGCAGCACATAGCCGCGCTGGAGGAGCACCTCGGCACCCGGCTCCTCAACCGGACCACGCGCCGTCAAAGCCTGACGGATTTTGGCTCGGACTATTTCGAGCAATGCCGCGACATCCTCGATCGGATCGCGCTCGCCGAGGAAGCCGCCGAGCTGCAGCGGACGGCGGCTCAGGGGCGCTTGCGCATAACCGCGCCCACGACCTTCGGCACCGAAGCGCTGATGCCGGCCCTCGCCGGTTACCGGGCTCTTGCGCCGGAGGTGGAACTCGACATCGGTTTGACTGATCGCAATGTCGATCTTGTCGATGAGGGCTTCGACATTGCCTTTCGCATCGGCGCCATGCCGGACGGCAGCATGATCGCGCGATCGCTGATGCCATATCGCATGGTGGTCTGCGCCGCGCCCGATTACCTTTCCCGCAAAGGCACGCCTTCGCATCCGGGCGAGCTGGACGGGCACGAGGCCGTCGCGTTCACGCCCTCGGCCCGTTCCGCCTGGAGGTTTACGCAAGGAGAGGAGGATGTACAGGTCTCGCCCATCCGCATGATCAACGTGAACAGCGGCCAGGCCGTCCGTGCAGCGGCACGGGCGGGCCTCGGCATCATCATGCAGCCGGAAATTCTGGTGAAACGGGACCTGGAAGCGGGATGCCTGATCCGTCTTTTCCCGGACTGGCGGCTCGACGAGCGCCCGATGTGGCTGCTCTACTACCGTGATCGGCGCATGACGCCCCGGCTGCGCAGCTTCATTTCCTTTGCCGTCGCGGCATTCGGCTCATCCGGGAGCGAGGACGAAGGGACGCCGGCCTCTGCCTGAACGAGAGCCGGACCGATCTTCCGGCCGGCAGCGATATTCCTTGCAGGATGAAAGCCAGGGATAAGCCGGAAGGGGCAGCCGGCCTGCCTCGCCTAGCCCCGCATATGTCGTCTGTCCGGCTCGACGGTTGCCGCCTGTGGCGATGCCACGCGCGCTTGCGCCCCATCGGCGGCAGGAGCGTCGCGGTCGTCCCACAGCGATCGGATGCGTTCGGCGTCCTCCGCCGTCGCCGGGTTGTAGACCACCATGGTGAGGTCCGTCCGTCCGTCGACCGCAAAGGCCGAATATTCGAACGCGATGCGGCCCGCGACCGCATGGCGGATATGCTTGACGGTCTCGCCATGAGGTCCGCGGACGTCGTTGTCGCGCCACATCGCCTTGAATTCGGGGCTGAGCCGGCAGAGTTCGTCGACCAGCGGTTCGACTTCTTCGGAAGCGCCGGCCCGGGCGACGTCCGCCCTGAACGTGCCCAATGCGAAGCGCGCCACGCTTTCCCAATGATATTGCGCGGCGCGGGCCCGCGGATCGAGGAAGATGAAGCGCAGGATGTTGCGTTCCTCCGGGCGAAGCGACCCATAGTCCATCAGCATCGCGGTCGCCGCCCGGTTCCAGGCCATGACATCCCATAGCGCGGTCCTGATCAGGGCGGGGCTGGGGTCCAGCGCGTCGAGAACGCGTTGCAGCCGCGGCGTGACGCCGTCGCTTTTCTGGTAGCGCACCTCGGGGAGGCGGCCGAGGCCGAGCAGGAAGAGGTGCTCGCGCTCGGCATCGGTGAGCAGGAGCGCTCGCGCGATCCGATCGAGCACGTCCGTTGAGGGTGCTCCGCCGCGGCCCTGTTCGAGCCAGGTGTACCAGGTCGGGCTGATATTGGCGCGCTGCGCCACTTCCTCGCGACGCAGGCCCGGGGTGCGGCGACGCTCCGCGGGAAAGCCGAGAGCCGCCGGGTCGAGCTTGGCACGACGATCCTTCAGATACCCGCCGAGCAGGTTCACGGCCGTGACGCGGTCGACCATCCTGTTAGCCTCTATACTACGATAAAGTCCCTACTTTACCGGAATAACGCATCGGCGCACCTTTGTCTCCGACGAAATGTGGAGCTGTGCCCATGCGTGTATTTGTAACCGGTGCCACCGGCTGGGTTGGGTCGGCCATCGTGGCGGATCTGATCGCCGCCGGCCATGCGGTGCTCGGCCTCGTCCGCTCGGACGCGGGCGCCGAAGCCCTGGCCGCGGCCGGCGCCGAGGTTCGTCGCGGCACGATCCAGGACCTCGCCGGCCTCGAGGCCGCTGTATCGCAGGTGGATGGCGTGATTCACACCGCCTTCAACCACGACTTCTCGAAGATCGCGGAGAGCGGGGCGGACGAGCAGCGCGCCATCGCGGCGATGGGCGGCGTGCTGGAAGGCTCCGACCGCCCGCTCATCGTCACCTCCGGCGTCGCGCTCCTCGCGCCGGGGACCGTCGTGACGGAACTGAGCCGGCCCCGTCCCCCCGCCGACGCCTTTCCCCGCAACCCGGAAGCCGCGGTGGCCGCGCTGAGGGCGCGCGGCATACGCGCCACGGCCGTGCGGCTTCCGCCATCGGTCCACGGTCATGGCGATCACGGCTTCGTGCCGCGCGTCATCGGCCTCGCCCGCGAGAAGGGCGTCTCCGCCTATGTCGGGGACGGTCTCAACCGCTGGCCGGCGGTGCACCGGCTCGACGCGGCCCGCGTCTTTCGGCTGGCCCTGGAGCGCGGCGGCGAAGGAGGCCCGTTCCACGCTGTCGCCGAGGAAGGCGTGCCATTCAAGGCGATCGCCGAGGTGATCGGCCGGCGGCTGGACGTGCCGGTCGTGTCACAGACGGCGGACGAGGCAGCAGCGCATTTCGGCTGGTTCGCCAGGTTCGCGGCCGTCGACTGCCCGGCCTCGAGCGAGAGAACCCGCTCGCTGCTCGGCTGGAAGCCCGGGCAGGCCGGACTCATCGAGGACATCGACCATCCCAGCTATTTTGCTTCCTAGAACAAGGATCGACTCTATGCGTGTATTCGTCACCGGCGCGACAGGAAATATCGGCTCGCGCGTCGTCAGGGAATTGATCGCGGCGGGCCATGAGGTGCTCGGCCTCTGCCGCTCGGATGAGAAGGCTGCGGCGCTGGCTGCCGCCGGCGCCGAGGTCGTCCGCGGCTCGCTCCAGGATCTGGGCGGCCTGAAGAGCGCTGCCGCCCGGTCGGACGGCGTCATCCATCTCGCCTTCAACCATGATTTTTCGCGATTCGTGGCCAATTGCGAGGATGACCGTCGCGTGATCGAGGCGCTCGGCTCGGCTCTCGCCGACTCCGGCCGGCAACTGATCGTGACCTCGGGAACCCCCATGGCCAACACCGTGTCCGGCCAGCCGGCTAGGGAGGGCAACGCCATCGTCGGTTCGGACGTGCATCCGCGCGCGGCCTCGGAGGAGGCTGCCGCCTCCCTCGCTGCGGCCGGGGTCAATGTGGCGGTGATGCGCCTCCCGCAGGTCCATGACACCGTCACCCAAGGCCTCGTCACCCCGGCGATCGGGATGTATCGCGCGAAGGGAGTGTGCGCCTATGTCGGGGACGGGCTGAACCGTTGGCCGGCGGCGCATGTCCTCGACGTGGCCCGCCTCTACAGGCTGGCGATCGAAAGGGCCGAGCCGAACGCGCGGTATCACGCCGTCACCGAGGAAGGCGTGGCGACACGCGACATCGCCGAAGCCATCGGCCGACGCCTGAAGCTGCCGGTCAAGTCCATCCCGCCGCAAGAGGCTTCGGATTTCTTCGGCTGGCTGGCCATGTTCGCCGGGCAGGACCTGCCCGCCTCGAGCGCGCAGACGCGAGCCGCGCTCGGCTGGGAGCCGGTCGGGCCGGGGCTCATCGCCGATCTCGATCGCCTGGGCGATGAGGCCGTCCAGATGGCCGGCCGCTGATCCTCGGCCGGCTTAAAGTTCGCTGTCGCCCGGCAAGGCGGCGGCGACCGCGTCGATGGCGAGCCGGACGCGCAGGGGCAGATGCGGCGTCTCGGGCCACAGGGCATGGGTCCTGAACACGAGCTGCGGCGCGTTCGCCAGGAGCGGCACGAGCAGTCCGCCGCGGACCCGCTCCCGGATGAGCCAGCAGGGCAGCCAGGCGAGGCCGTGCCCCGCCTCGGCCGCGTCGGCGATCGCTTCCAGGTCGTCGAAGTGAAGCCGGCTCGGCGGGGTGACTTCCCGCAGCCCGCCGTCGCCGCCAGGAAATTGCCATGCCTTGACGCGTCCGCCGCGTCCATAGGTGATGCCGCGATGCGCGGGCAGGTCGTCCAGCGTCTCCGGGCGGCCGTGCCCGGCAAGATAGGCCGGCGAACCGCAGACGGTCATGCGTTGCAGGCTGACCGTCCGCGTCATCAGCCCTGCGCCGTCGCCGATCGCGCCGTTGCGGATCGCGAGGTCGAAGCCGTCTTCGATCAGGTCGACCGGGCGGTCGCAGAAGGAGAGGTCGAGTTCGAGCTTGGGGTGCCTCGCCGCCAGCCGGGTGAGCACCGGCGCGACGCAGCGTCGCCCGAACAGCACCGGCACCGACACGCGCAACCGGCCCGACGCCTCGCGCCGGCCGGAGTCGATCGCCGTCTCGCCGGCCCGCAGCTCTTCGAGCGCCCGGGCGCAACGCTCGTAATAGATCTGCCCGTCCTCGGTGAGGGTGTGGCTGCGCGTCGTGCGGTGAAACAGCCGGACATCGAGCCGCGCCTCGATCCGCGCGATCGTCTTGGCGACCGCCGAGCGGGTGAGGTGCAGCCGCTCGGCGGCGGCGGCGAAGCTGCCGGTTTCGACCGCCGCCACGAACACGTCCACGCCGCTCAGCAACTCGCCCATATTGTCAGCCGTAAGGAACCAATGCTGAGAGTTTATATCACCACCGGCGCCTAAAATTCAACGATACAGTGCTGGCCATCGAAATTTCGGCATCAGGAGCAATGGATGGCCAGGACGATGAAACGATGGGAGATGGACGGCCTCGGCCGCGACCGGCTCGCCTTGAAGCAGGCGCCGGTTCCCGAACCGGCGACCGGCGAAGTGCTGGTGAGGGTGGCGGCGGTTTCGCTCAATTACCGCGACAGGCTGGTGATCGAACGCGGCATGGGCCTGCCGCTCGCCTTTCCCTTCACGCCGGCCTCCGATCTCGCCGGAACGGTCGAGGCCGTCGGGCCGGGGGCGAAGCGCTTCGCCCCCGGCGACCGGGTGATCTCGACATTCGCGCCCGGCTGGATCGAGGGCGCGCCGCTCGGCAATGCGCGCACGCCGCCCTACCGCACCCTCGGCGGAGCCTATCCCGGCGTGCTCGCCGATTATGTCGCCTTCCCCGAGGACTGGTTCGTCCGCGCGCCGGCCTCGCTCGACGATGCCCAGGCGAGCACCTTGCCCTGCGCGGGCCTCACCGCCTGGTTCGCCCTGGTCGAAAAGGGGAGGGTGCGTGCCGGCGAGACGGTGCTGGTGGAGGGCACCGGCGGGGTCGCGTTGTTCGGCCTCCAGATCGCCAGGGCGCATGGAGCGCAGGTGATCGTCGTCTCGGGCAGCGCCGGGAAGCTGGAACGCGCCAGGAGCCTCGGTGCCGATCACGCCATCGACCGCACGGCGGAGGACTGGGTGGAAGCCGTGCTGCGCATCACCGACGACCATGGCGCCGATCAGATTCTCGAGATCGTCGGCGGCCCGCATCTCGGCAAGGCGGTGCAGGCGGCGGCCATCGGTGGACAAATCCATCAGATCGGCGTCATCGAGGGCTTCGAGGTCGCGGCGCCCGTCGGGCCCCTGATGCTGAAGAACCTCACGATCCAGGGCATCGGCGTCGGGCATCGCCGGGCGCTGGAACATCTGGTCGTCGCCGTCGACCGCATCGGACTGACGCCGGTCATCGATGCGCGCTACCCGGCTGCCGAACTCCCCGCCGCGCTCGATCATCTCGACCGCGGCGCCTTCGGCAAGATCGTCGTCGAGATGACGTGAGGAGGACGGCGCGCGTCCGAGGTCCGGGCGCAATGCGGTGTCCGGACGGAGGTATGCCCTCTTCAGGCAACGGCGAGGATCGACCGGACGTCGCGCTTTGGCGGCACGCCGAACAGGCGCCGGTACTCCCGGTTGAACTGGGTCACGCTCTCATAGCCGACACGGAGGGCGGCGGTGCCGGCGTCGATCCTCTCCGTGATCATCAGGCGCCGGGCCTCGTGCAGGCGCAGATGCTTTTGATATTGCAGCGGGCTCATCGCCGTGAGAGCCCGGAAGTGGTGATGCAGCGTGGACTCGCCCATGCCCGCCTCGTCCGCCAACGCCCCGATGCTGAGCGAGCGGTCGAAATTCTCGCGGATCCACCGGATTGCCGCCGAAACGCGCTCGGTCTGCGTTCCCCTCTGGACCGCCTGCCGCAGTCGGCCCCCGACCGGCCCGGTAAGGATGCGATAGAAGATTTCGCGCTGGATCGGCCGGACGAGGATCGGGATGTCGTCGGGACTGTCGAGAAGCTGGAGCAGACGCATCGACGCGTTCGCCAGCGCCGGCGTGACCGGGCCGACCGCAATGCCGGCGCCGTCGGCTGCGGCCGAAGGCCCGTGTCGATCGACCTCCGCGATCAGCTCCCGCGCCATGTCGAGATCGATATTCTGCTTGATCGAAAGATAGGGCGTCGCCTCGGTCGCATCGAGGACCTGGACCACGGTGGGAAGGTCGACCGCGGTCAGGAGGAAGCGGGACTGGTCGTAGACATAGGTTTCCTCGCCCAGGATGACCCGCTTCGCGCCGCGGACGATGAAGGCGTAGGACGGCTCGTAGAGATACGATCCCGGCTCCATGGGCGACGTGCGCCGATGGAGCGTGAGACCGGGCACCGCCGTGCTGCAGGAGCCGTCGCCGCCGAGGTGACGGGTGATCGCCTCGGCCATCCAGTTGCGGACAGCTTCGATTTCCGCGGCTTCGACGGTCCCGTCGATATCTGCTGCAGGCTTGTCCACCAGGCCTTCCTCTCGGCCGCGACGTTCCGGGCACGCCGCTCAGTTTAGCACATCCTGCTTCCCACCGTCGCGTTCGGCCTTCAGGCCGGGAAGTCGGTCGAAAGCGTCAAGCCCTTCCATTCTTCGACATTCCTGCGAAGGGCCTCCGCCTTGGTCGTGAACACGGCATAGGCGTCGGACCCGGCCGCGAACCAGGCCGGCGGCTTCCCGGCGTCGGCCAGGGCCAGTATCGCGGCGGCGAATTTCACGGGATCGCCGACCTGGCGATGATTGTCGGCATCCAGCGCCGCCCTGTGCCGGGCGGACGAAGCCGCGTAGTCGTCGATCGCGATTTCGCCGTAGCGTACCGAGCTGCCATCGAGGAAATCCGTGCGGAACCGCCCCGGATAGACACAGGTCACGTGGATTCCGAACGGCGCGACCTCGTGCCCCAACGCCTCCGACCAGCCCGAAACGGCATGCTTCGTCGAGCAGTAGACCGAAGCCCCCTCGAAGCCTTCGACGCCGGCGATGGAAGAGATCGTCACGATATGGCCGGAGCGTTGCGCGCGCATGATCGGCAGGATGGCCCGTGTCACGTTGAACACGCCGAACACGTTGGTCTCGAACTGCCGATGCAGCGTTTCCGGGGTGATTTCCTCGAACGCGCCCAGCTGGCCGTAGCCCGCATTGTTGACGAGCACGTCGATGCGGTCGAAATGCCGTCTGCTCTCGGCCAGGGCGGCGGCGATCGCGGCGGTGTCGGTGACGTCGAGGGCCACGGCCTGAAGCCGTCCGCCATGGCCCGTGAGCGCGTCGGTGATCGGACGCGGGTTGCGAGCGGTTGCAACGACGTTGTCGCCCGCTTCGAGCGCCGAACGCGCGATCTCCATGCCCAGGCCGCGGCTGGCCCCGGTGATGAACCAGGTCTTCATTGTCTTTTTTCCCGTAAACGAAACAGCGACGGCGCCTGTCGCGCCGGCAGGGCGTTGTCTACCGCTCCCGGCCGGGTGGCCGCTAGGAACGGTCCTGCCTGCTTCTTGCCTGATCCTGTCGATCCGCGCCGGCACGTTGAGGCCGGCACTTCCTGCGCGTCGTCGAACCCGGCGGCTCAGGCCTGCGGGGGAACGACCACCAGCTTGCCGAACTGCGCCCTGGCGAGAAAGTCCTGCTGGGCGCGGGCGAGTTCGGACAGCGGATAGGCGGCGGCGAGGAGAGGGCGGATGTCCCCGCTTTCCAGGGCGCCGACCAGCCGCTCGAACACGCCGTCGTCCTGGGAGGTGCAGCCGAAGAAGCAGAGATCCTTGAGATAGAGCTTGCGCAGGTCGAGCGAGACGATCGGGCCGGCGACCGCGCCCGACACCGCATATCGGCCCCGCGGCCTCAGGACGTCGAGAAGATCCGGCCAGGACGGGCCGCCGACGACGTCGATGACGGCGTCGACGCTGTCGGGCGGCACATGGGACGCAAGCGCCGCGCCCCTCGGCACCAGCCGCGCGGCGCCGAGGGCCTCGAGGCGATCCGCATGACGCCCGCTCGCGACCGCGATCACCTCGGCGCCCCGCCGGCGGGCGAGCTGGACGCAGGCCGCGCCGACGCCGCCGCTCGCGCCGGTTATCAGCACCCGTTCGCCGGCCGCCACGCCGCTGCGCCCGAGCAGGTTCTCGGCCGTCGCATAGGCACAGGGAAAGGTCGCGAGCTCCGCATCGGAGAGGGGGCTCTCGATCCGGTAGGCATCGGGGGCGGGAACGCAGGTGAACTGCGCAAAGCCTCCGTCGACCTCCGAGCCGAGCCAGGCATCGCGCCTTCCCTGCCGGAGCGAGCGCAAGCAAGGCTGGACGATGACGCGCTCGCCGATGCGGCCGGCCTGCACGCCGGCGCCGGCCGCGACGATGGTGCCGCACACATCCGCGCCCTGGATGCGCGGAAAGCCGATCGCCCCGTTCCAGCCGCCTTCCCGTGGCGGCGTATCGACGCCGACCCCGGCCGGCGCATACCAGCCGATCCGCGTGTTGATGTCCGTATTGTTCAGGCCGGCCGCGCCTACCCGGATCAGCACCTCGCCGGCCCGCGGCCGGGGTACCGGGACGTCATGCCGATAGGCGAGCTTGTCATAGTCCCCGTGGCCGGTGAGGACCATCGCCGTCATCACGGCGGGAATCGAGAATGTCATCATGCCTCGACAATGCCCGCCTTTGGGCGATATGCCAGCGGAAACGACGGGGATCGGCGTTTCGCCAGAACTCCCGTCCGGCCGGCGAATTGCGAGAGGGCGACGTCGGGGCAGCGGGAGCCGCCGCCAAACCTCGCGCGGAGCCTCTTCGTTCAGGTCTTCGGCTGCAGCCTGTCCCAGATCCTCACCAGGTCGGCGACGGACTTGGCCTGCATCTTGCGCATGACCTGGCTGCGGCGAACCTTGACGGTGATTTCGCTGACGTCGAGGAGGCCGGCGATCTGCTTGTTCAGAAGCCCGCGGACGACCAGGGGCAGGACGTCCCGTTCTCCGGGCGACAGCGTCCGCCAACAGGCCTGCAGGGTCGCCGTGGCCTCGTCCTCTTCGAGCCGAAGACGATCCTTCTCGATGCCGTGCTGGATGGCGTCGAGCAGGTCCTGGTCCCGGAACGGCTTGGTCAGAAACTCGATGGCGCCATTCTTCATCGCCTTCACCGACATGGCGATGTCGCCGTGGCCGGTGATGAAGATGACGGGCAGCCGAAGGCCGGTCCTCGCCATCTGCTGCTGGAATTCCAGTCCGCTTTGCCCGGGCATGCGGATGTCGAGCACGAGGCATGCCGGGCCATCGACCGGGGCGGCCTCCAGGAAGGCCCGGGTCGAGCCGTAGGACCTGACGCTCAGGCCCACGGAGGCGAGCAGGTCCTCGATCGCCGTGCGGACGGCCTCGTCATCGTCGATCACGTGGACGAGCGCGGTGCCGGGCTCGTGCGTCGGGCCGGCGGCGGTCATGGCGTGTCCTTCCCGGCGGCCGGCAGGCTGAAGCGGAACACCGCGCCCATCCGCGGCTCCGACGTTGCCCAGATCCGGCCGCCATGCGCCTCGATGATCGAACGGCTGATGGCCAGGCCGATGCCCATGCCGGTTTCCTTCGTGGTCCAGAAGGCGTCGAACGCGTGCTCCAGCACGGAAGGCTTCATGCCGGCACCGGAATCGGCGACGGCGAGCACGATGTTTCCATCGGCGTCGCGGGAGGAGGATATCTCCAGTTCCCGCCTGAAGCTGGGCAGGCCGGCCATGGCTTCGAGGGCGTTGAGGAGCAGATTGCCGATCACCTGCTGGATCTGGACCCTGTCCGCCATCGCCGCCGGGAGATCCTCCGCCAGGTGCCATTGCAGCGCCACGCCGTTGCGCTCGATCTCATGCTGCGCCATGGCGACGGCTTCGATCGCGGCTTCGTTGAGATCGAGCGGCTCGCGGCGCGACGGCTCGTTCCTGGCGAGGCCGCGGACACGGGCGATCACCTCGCCGGCGCGGCTGGCGTCGCGGACGATCCGTTCGGCGGCCTGCCGTGCCTTGGCGAGGTTGGGCGGCTCATGGGCGAGCCATCGCCGGCAGGCATCGGCGCTCGTCACCACCGCCGCGAGGGGCTGGTTGACCTCGTGGGCGATCGAGGCGGTCAAGGCGCCCAGGCGCGTCAGACGGGCCACGCGGGCGAGCTGTTCTTGTGCGTCATGGGCGGCCGCCTGCGCGGCCACGGTCTTCAGGGCGAGATAGGTGGTGACGCCGATGGCGGAGGCGCTGATCCCGCAATTGAAGACCCCGGCCTCGAAGGAGCCCTGCTTCGTCAGGAGCAGGCTGATCGCCGTGAGGCCGACGCAGACCGACGCCAGGAAGACGACGCCGCGGGTCGACAGGAAGCCGATCGCGGAGAGAATGACCGCGATGTAGAAAACCGCGAAGGCGATCTCGAAATCCGTGACCGTATCGGCCACGAAGATGCAGATCAGCAGCGACGCGATGAAGACGGCCCGCAAGCCGGGCCTGTTTCGCTGTTTGGAGAGCATGCCCTGCTTCATCGTCGGCGACCGTCGTGGCGGCGTTCTACGGGTCTTCCTGCCCGACTTGCAAGGCGCGGGGCAAGCGCGGGCCGACGAATTCGACCGCGAAACACGAGGGATGGCGAAATCGCGACCCTCTCCGCATCCCCGCGCCGCCGTCGGCTATACCAAAGTATAGCTCCCTTATTCTGAAGTCTTCCCTGTCTTGCCCTGATCGAGATGGCGCCCGCAGGCAGGGGATTCTATAGCGATTTATGCCCGCTCGGTCGCTTCGGCCGGCGGGACCCGCGCAGGCCGGCAAGGGCGATCCGCACCCTGGCTGCCGCGCGGATCGAAAATCCCCGCCGCCGGGGCGTCTGCTCGGGGCCTGATCCAGGCGCACCCGCGGCGCTCCGGGCGGCGCACCGGTGAGGTGGCACATGATCTTCATAGCGGCCCTGTTCCGAAACCGCCGCCCAGGCCGGGAGGCGCGGCCCGTCCCTCGGTCCTCCTCGGAGCCGTTCCCGTCACCGATGCGGGCGGGCCTGCGCCAGGCGGCCGAGCACGCGGTCCGCCTGCTGGCGGCGGTCCTCGCCTGGAGCGCCGTGCACCTGCTCCGGCTGGCGTTTTCGCGCGTATCGCTGCGCCTTCTGTCGAAGCGTCGGGCTCGCTCGCTCGCGGGCTGGGCCGGGCGCCTGAATCACGCATCCGTCGAAATCCTGCTCCGGCAGTCGCGCTGCTCCGATCAATCCTTCAGGCCACCGGCCAACGGGTTTCTTCCATGACAAGGCAGACCTTCAGCCCGCTCGCCATCCGCCGTTCCGTGCTGCCGAGCCTGTGGGACCTGATGGCCCTGCTGATCGTGGTCGGCGCCATCGTCCTCGTCGCCTATGGCGCGAGGGTCACCACCGTTCCGCTCTCGACGCTGGACGTCACGCCGCTGTCGCTCGACCCGGCCAATCTGCCGGTCTACGCCTTGCGCACCGTGCTGCGCATGCTGCTGGCGATCGCGTTCTCGCTGGTGTTCACCTTCGTCTACGCCGCCGCCGCCGCCAAGAGCCGGCGCGCGGAAATGGTGCTGATCCCCATCCTCGACGTGCTGCAGTCGGTGCCGATCCTCGGCTTCCTGACCTTCACCGTGACGTTCTTCCTCAATCTGTTCCCCGGCAGCGTGCTGGGAGCGGAGCTGGCTTCGGTGTTCGCGATCTTCACCAGCCAGGCCTGGAACATGACCTTCAGCATGTACCAGTCCATGCGCAATCAGCCCAAGGACCTGGAGGAGGCGACGCGGAGCTTCCACCTGAGCGGCTGGCAGCGCTTCTGGCGCCTCGACGTACCCTTCGCCATGCCGGGCCTGGTGTGGAACACCATGATGTCGATGTCCGGCGGCTGGTTCTTCGTCGTGGCGTCCGAGGCGATCACCGTCGGCGACACCACGGTCACGCTGCCCGGCATCGGTTCCTATGTCGCGCTGGCGATCAAGCAGCAGAACATCATGGCGATCCTCTACGCCGTCGTCGCCATGCTGGTGGTGATCATCCTCTACGATCAGTTCCTGTTCCGCCCGCTGGTGGCCTGGGCCGACAAGTTCCGCTTCGAGACCACGGCGTCCGGCATGGCGCCGACATCCTGGATGCTCGACCTGTTCCGCCGCGCCCGCGTCACACATGTGCTGGCGGCGCCGATCGAATGGCTCGCGCGCCTGGTCTGGAATCTGCGTCTGCCCCAATGGCCCCGGCTCGGGTCGCGGCAGGCCGGCATCGCCACCGCGCGGGTGATCGACGGGGCGTGGATCGCACTGATCGCGGTGGGGGCGGCATGGGCCGCCTATGTCAGCATCACCTATCTGCGGGCCAGCATCGGCTGGTCGGAGGTGGCGACGGCGGTTCTCTATGGTCTCATCACGCTCGCCCGCGTCGTCGTGCTGATGGCCATCGCGACGCTGATCTGGGTGCCGGTCGGCGTCTGGATCGGCCTGCGTCCCAAGCTCGCCGAGAAGGTGCAGCCGCTGGCGCAGTTCCTGGCGGCCTTTCCGGCCAACATCGCCTTTCCCGTCTTCGTCGTGCTGATCGTGCGTTTCGGGCTCGACGCCAATATCTGGCTCAGCCCGCTGATGATCTTGGGCACGCAATGGTACATCCTGTTCAACGTCATCGCCGGGGCGAGCGCCTTTCCCAGCGACCTCAAGGAGGCGGCGCGCAGCTTCCACATCAGGGGCTGGCGCTGGTGGTTCAAGGTGATCCTGCCCGGCATCTTTCCCTACTACATCACCGGCGCGATCACCGCCTCGGGCGGCTCGTGGAACGCCAGCATCGTCGCCGAGATCGCCAGCTGGGGCGATACACGGCTCTCCACGCCGGGGCTCGGCTCCTACATCGCCAACGCCACCGCGGCCGGTGACTTTCCGCGCGTCGTGCTCGGCATCGTCGTGATGTGCGCCTTCGTCACGCTGTTCAACCGGCTGGTCTGGCGCCCGCTCTATGCCTTCGGCGAACGCCGCCTGCGCCTGGGCTGACCCGTTTCTCCCGATCTGAGGATACCGCCATGCTCGACCACGTCGTGAAGGCCCCGCTCGTCGATATCCGGCAGGTCTGCCGGTCCTTTCCCAAGGGGAGCGGCAAGGAAGTCGTCGTCCTCGAGGATGTCGACCTGACCATCAAGGCCGGCGAGATCGTCGGCCTGCTCGGCCGCTCCGGCTCCGGCAAGTCGACGCTGCTGCGCATCATTGCCGGCCTTCTCTCGCCCTCCTCGGGACAGGCGCGGTGCCGGGGCTCGGCCATCCAGGGGCCGCCGGCGGGCATCTCCATGGTGTTCCAGTCCTTCGCCCTGTTTCCCTGGCTGACCGTGCTGCAGAATGTCGAGCTCGGCCTGGAGGCGCAGAACGTCGAGCGGGCCGAGCGGCGCCGGCTCGCACTCGCCGCGATCGACCTCATCGGCCTCGACGGCTTCGAGAACGCCTATCCCAAGGAATTGTCCGGCGGCATGCGCCAGCGCGTCGGCTTCGCCCGCGCCCTCGTCGTCCATCCCGATCTCCTCTTGATGGACGAACCCTTCTCCGCCCTCGACGTGCTGACGGCCGAAACGCTGCGCACCGACATGATCGACCTGTGGATCGAGGGGCGCCTGCCGATCAAGTCCGTGCTGATCGTCACCCACAACATCGAGGAGGCGGTGCTGATGTGCGACCGCATCCTGGTGTTCTCCTCCAATCCGGGGCGGGTGGCGCGGGAATTGAAGGTCGACCTGCCGCATCCGCGCAACCGCCTCGACCCGGTGTTCCGTCAGATGGTCGACAGCATCTACGCCCTGATGACGCGGCGCGCCGAGCCGCGGGCGCCTTCGATGGAGGGCATACCCGGGACGGGCATGGGCATGGTCCTCGATCCCGTCTCGACCAATGTGATGGCCGGCCTCATGGAGGCCGTCGCCGGCCCTCCCTATCACGGCCGCGCCGATCTGCCGGTTCTGGCAGGCGTGCTCCAGCTGGAGGCCGACGAGCTCTTCCATCTCGGCGAGGCGCTCCAGCTCCTGCGGTTCGCCCAGCTGAGCGAAGGGGATCTCCTGCTCACCGAGGCCGGCAAGCGCTTCGCCACGCTGGAGACGGACGCCCGCAAGAAGCTCTTTGCCGAGCATCTCGTCACCTATGTGCCGCTGATGGGGCTGATCCGGCGGGTGCTCGACGAGCGTCCGACCCATACCGCGCCGGCGGCGCGTTTCCGCAACGAGCTTGAGGACTACATGACCGAGCACTATGCGGACGAGACGCTGAAGACGATCGTCGCATGGGCGCGCTATGCCGAGCTGTTCGCCTATGACGAGCAGGCCGAGACCTTCAGCCTCGAAAATCCGGAATAGGTTGCCGGCTCGGGGGCGCGATCAGGTCCGGCCCGCGTCCATCAGGCGGTAGCGGTCGAGCGCCACGGCGACGATGATGATCAGGCCCTTGACGATATATTGCCAGACGTCGGAGACGCCCGTCAGGATCAGCCCGTTGGTCAGCACCGCGATGATGAGCGCGCCGATGAGGGTCCCCCAGATCGAACCGATGCCGCCCACGAAGCTCGTGCCGCCGAGGATGACGGCGGCGATCGCGTCGAGTTCGTAGGACTGGCCGAGCTGCACGCCGTTCGCCGCATAGAGGCGCGCCGCCGACATCACCCCGCCCAGCCCGGCGAGGAGGCCGGAGACGCCGTAGACGAACAGGAGGATGCGCCAGACCTTGATGCCGGACAGCCGGGCCGCGCTCGGATTGCCGCCCACGGCGTAGATGTGGACGCCCAGCACCGTCCGGCGCAGCACGAACCACGAGGCGGCGACCACCACCAGGGCGATCACCACGAGCCAGGAGATGCCGAAGATCGAGCCATTGCCGATGAAAGCGAAGGGCAGGGCCGGGTTGAACACCGTGGTGTCGTGGCCGAGCAGGCGGGCAAAGCCGCGCACCGCCGTGAGCGAGCCGAGCGTGACGATGAAGGGCGGCAGCTTCAGGAAGGCGATGAAGCCGCCATTGGCGAGGCCGAACAGGAGGCCGGCGGCGAGCGCGGCCGGAACGCCGATCAGGCCGATGTCCGGCAGCAGCGAACTCATGACCGCCACCATCGCCGAGACGGCGAGGATCGAGCCGACCGAGAGGTCGATGCCGCCGGTGAGGATCACGAAGGTCATCCCCGCGGCGAGCACGGTGTTGATCGAGGCCTGCTGGGCGACGATGGAGAGGTTCTGCAGCGAGGCGAACCGCCCCGACAGCAGCGCGAACACCACGCACAGGATGATCAGCATGGGCAGCATGCCGAGGGCGCGCACCAGGCCGCGGAAGGACTGCTCGCGGCTCGCCGGCGCGAGGGCTGCTGCCGGTTGGACGGACATGTTGTCGGGGCCGCTCATCGTTGTTTCCACCCTCAAGCCTGGACGGGTGCCGGCCCGGCATGCAGGCCGGCGGCGAAATTCATGATTGCTTCCTGCGTGATCGGCAGGCCGCTGTCGCCGCCGACCTCGCCTTCGATGGCGCCTTCCCGCATCACCAGCACCCGATCGGCGATGCCCATGATCTCCGGCAGCTCGCTCGAGATCACGATGATGCCGATGCCGGCCTTGGCGAGCTGGTCGATGATCCGGTAGATCTCCGACTTGGCGCCGATGTCGACGCCGCGCGTCGGTTCGTCGAGGATCAGCACCGACGGCTTGGCTTCGAGGAGGCGGGCGAGCAGGACCTTCTGCTGGTTGCCGCCGGACAGCGAGCCCACGGCCACGCGCTCATGCCCCACCCGCACGGAAAGCGCCGAGATCGCCGCCTTGGCGCGGGCCTTCGCCCGGACGCTGTCGAGAATGCCGGCGGGGCCGGCGTCGCGGCTGCAGACGATCAGGTTGACATTGTCCAGGACGGACATGTCGAGCAGCAGGCCCTGCGCCTTGCGGTCCTCGGTGAGGTAGACGAGGCCGGCCCGGATGGCGTCCTGCGGCCCGGCGATGGCGACCGCGCGCCCGCCGATGCGGATCGTGCCCGCCGCGCGCCTGTCGGCGCCGAAGATCAGCCGCGCGAGCTCCGTTCGCCCGGAGCCGACGAGCCCGGCGATGCCCAACACTTCGCCGGCATGGAGCGCCAGCGTGCACGGCTTCACCCGCCGCCCGTCCGTGATGCCCTCGACCTCCAGGACCGCCGGGCCGCGCCCGCCTGAAGCGGCGTGGTCCTTCTTGTAGAAGCCGGAGATGTCGCGGCCGACCATCATCCGGACGAGGCGCTCGGCCGAGAGTTCGTCGCGCGACAGGGTGCCGACATAGCTGCCGTCGCGCAGCACCGAGCAGCGGTCGGAGAGTTCGTAGATCTCCGCCATGCGGTGGGAGATGTAGATGATGGCGAGCCCGTCGTCGCGCAGGCGCCGGATGAGGTCGAACAGGCGGTCGGTCTCCCGCGAGGACAGCGCGGTGGTCGGCTCGTCCATCACCAGGATCTCCGCCTTGGTGTGGATCGCCCGGGCGATCTCGACCAGCTGCCGCTCGGCCAGCGACAGCGAGCCGACGAGGGCCTTGGGCCCGAAGCCCGCCCCGAGCCTCGCCAGCACTTCCCGGCTGCCCGCCGCCATGGCGGCGCGGTCCGCCAGTCCGGCCGTCCGCGCTTCCCGGCCGAGGAAGATGTTCTCGGCGACGGTGAGGTTGGGCGCCAGCGACAATTCCTGATAGATCACGGCGATGCCGAGTTCCCTGGCGTGGAGGGGCCCGGCGATGGTCACGGGCCGGCCGCGGAGGACGATCTCGCCGCCGGGATCGGCGACATAGGCGCCGGACAGGATCTTCATCAGGGTCGACTTGCCCGCGCCGTTCTCGCCCATCAGCGCATGGATCTCGCCCGGCCATGCCGCGAGGCTGACGCCGTTCAGCGCCTTGAGGCCGGGAAAGGTCTTGGAAATGTTGCGCATTTCCAGGACCGGCGTCGTCTCCTGTCGCACCGTCTCGCCTCCGTGCACCGTCATGGGGTCGCGCGGGCGGCCGGACGAAGCCGGCTGCCCGCGGACTGGCCTGCCGGCCTATTTGCCGGCCCAGCCCGGATAGGACTGGATATTGGCGGTCGTCACCAGCGTCGGCGGCAGCAGGATCGTCTGCTGCGGCGGCTTCTTGCCGCCGACGATCTCCACCGCGTAGCGGTAGGCCTCGGACGCCATGTGATAGGGCGCCTGCGCCGAGGTGGCGCGGATCAGCGACTTGCCGCCCTTCATGACCTGGATGGCGTCCGGCGAGCCGTCGACCGAGGTGATGAAGAACTCGCTGCGGTGGAGCTGGGACGCGGCGAGGTCGGCGCCGATGGCGGTCGGATCGTTGATGGCGAAGATGGCGTCGACCTTGGGGAACTGGGTCAGCAGGCTCTGGGTCACCGCGAGGCCGCCGTCGCGCGAGGCCTGGCCGTTCTGGTCCCTGGAGATCACATGGATGTCCGGATGGGCGGCGAAGACCTTCTCGCAGCCATTGACGCGGTCGACGATGGCCGAGATCGGCGGCCCGTTGACGATGATGACGTCGCCCTTGCCGCCGGGCAGGTTGTCGACGATGTACTGGCAGGCCTGCCGCCCGGCTTCCTCATTGTCGGTCATCACGGTGACGTCGACATTCTTGGCCGTGACGTCGAAGGCGGCGACGGTGATGCCGGCCGCCTTGGCCCGGTCGACCGCCGGCTGGATGCCGACGGGATCGACGGCGTTGAGCATGATGATGTTGGTGCCGGCGGCGATGAAATTGTCGATCTGGTTGAATTGCTTGCCGAGATCGTAGTCGGCCGATACCGCGGTCACCTCGGCGCCCGGCGTCAGCTTGGCGGCGGTGTCCTGGATGGCGCCGTTCGTCACTGCATAATAGGGGTTGCCGAGGGAGCCGACGGTGATCCCGACCTTCGAGACCTCGGCTGCCGACGCCGCCGAGGCCGCGAGGGCGATGCCCGTCGCTGCCGCCGCGGTCCGCAAAAAGCTCTGACGCATAATCCGTTTCCTCCCTTGTTTCCGGCTTGTGCCGCCCGGAGAACCGGCGACGCGGCCGGCTTCTCCGACGCGGTGGGGTCGTTGCCGCACGGTCGTTGCCGCCGGCCCGCTCCCCGCGAGATTCCGTCTGGCCGGCGCCTCGGCACCAGCCATTGGCAGGAACGCTAACATCGGTCACCACGCCCGTCCAGGCATAAAATTTCCTTGCATCACATCGTGCAAGAAAGTTACTACCAAGCGAGGGGGCGTGAAATCGGTTAAGCAGGGCGCAGTCTGGCTGGCGGTAGAGGCGGGTATGCAGGGGACGGAAATCACGCGGCGGATCGATGCCTTGCGCGGCGGATTGAATCCGACGCTGCGCCGCGTCGCGGACCTGGTGCTCGACCGTACCTCGGAGGCCAAGGCCATGAGCATCAAGGAATTGGCGGAAGCCTGCCGGGTGTCGCAATCCTCGGTCAGCCGCTTCGTGCGCGCGGTCGGGGCCGAGAGCTACCAGGATTTCCGCATCATGCTGGCCGAAGGTCTGACCCGGTCGGTCGGCGCGAACCGGACCGGCGAGCCGTCGGTCTATGAAGGCATCGCGCCCGGCGACGATGCCGCGGCGATCATCGCCAAGGTGGCGCGGCGCCAGGCGGAGATCATCCAGGCCGCGAGCATCAGCCTCGATCCCGTTCAGCTGCAGCGGGCGGCCGATCTCGTCGCCGCCCATGACACGCTCGTCTTCTTCGGCGTCGGCTCGTCCCTGCTGGCCGCCGAGGACGGCGTCATGCGCTTCCTGCGCATCGGCAAGGCCTGCGTCTACAATCGCGACGCCAACATCCAGATGTTCTCGGTCGCCGGACTGGCGGGGCGGGCGGTGGCGATCGGCATCAGCGAGTCCGGCCGCACCCGCTCGACCGTCGAGGCCGTGCGCGAGGCGGCCGCCCTCGGCATGCCGTCCATCGCCATCACCTCCGCCGCCGGCTCGCCGCTGGCGCGCAGCGCCGATGCCGTCCTCCTCACGCCGGGCGCGGCGCCGGAGCCGACGGGCGGGGAGGGCATGTATGAATCCATGGTGTCCAAGATGGCGCAGCTCGCCGCCATGGACGCCCTCTACGCCCTCGTCGCCGTGCAGGACCATCAGCGAGCGCTGGCACGGCTCGACTACACCGATGCCGTCATCGTCAGGAGCCGGCTGAAATAGATGCGGAATGGAATGACAGAGAAGATCGAACGGGCCGCCCTGCCGTCCCTCAACCGCCTGTGGCCGTTTGCCGGCGGCGAGATCAGCGACATCGGCGTCGACGGGAGCTATGTGGAGGAGGCGCAGGCGGCGGCGGGGCCGGACGAGATCGTCGCCCGGGTGGACGCCGTGTGCATCTGCTCCTCCGACATCAAGATCATCCGCATGGGCGCCGCCCATCCTTTGTTCGCCGACCGCGACCTCAAGCGTTCGCCGGCGGTGCTCGGCCACGAGATGGCGCTGACCGTCTGCGACGTCGGCGAGCGGTGGAAAGACCGTTTCCGCCCGGGCGACCGCCTCGGCCTGCAGCCGGCGATCATGGTGGACGGCGTGCGCCGCACCGTCGGCATGGACCTTCCGGGCGCCTTCGCCCAGTTCATCCGGCTCGATGCCCGCGTGCTGGCGGGAGCGGGTCCCTATGTCTTCCCGGTGCCCGCAGACATCAGCGCGGCGATCATCGCCATGCTCGAGCCCTATTCCTGCGTCGAGGCCGCCTATCGCCCGAATTGCCGCACCGTGCTCAAGCCCGGCGGCAGCCTGCTCGTCGTCGGCTTCGCCGGCGCGGACGCCGTCGCGCTGGACGTCGCATGCCCGGAGGGGGCGGCGGTGACGCTGGTCGGCGGCGGCGAGGCGGCCGAGGCCTGGGCCGGCCCGCGGCGCGCCGGCGCCTTCGCCACGCTCGACGCCTTCCTCGCCGCGCCGGCCGGCGCGCAGCCCTATGACGACATTCTCGTCCTCGGCCGGCCGGACGTCGCCGCGATCGAGCGTCTGGTGCCGCGCCTGGCCCGCGGCGGGCTGATGGCGCTCGTCGGCGCCGCGACCGAGGCCGCGCCGGTCGTCGTCGATGCCGCCCGCATCCATTATCATGAGCTGTCCTTCCTCGGCGCCCCCGGCCCCTCCGTCGCCGAGGCGTTCGCGCCGTCCCGCCACCGCTTCGCCCCGCGGGCCGGCGGCACCATGCTGATCCTGGGCGCGGGCGGCGCCATGGGCCGCATCCATGTCCACCGGGCGCTGGAACTCGCGGACGGGCCGGCGACCGTCATCGCCGCCTCGCGCAAGGCGGACCGCTGCGCCAGCCTGGAGGCCGATTTCGGCCCGCTGGCGCGCCGGCACGGCAAGAGGCTGGTGGTCGCGCAGGACCACGCGGTGGCGGAGACGGTCGCCCGCCTCGCGCCGGACGGATGCGACGACGTCGCCGTCGTGGCGCCCGAGGTGGAGGCGATCGAGCGGGGAGCCGCGATGATGAAGCCGGACGGCCTGCTGGTGCTCTTCGCCGGCATGGCCTTCGGCAAGGCCTGCCGCCTGCCGCTCGGGCGCATCGCCTCGCAGGGCGCGCGCTTCACCGGCTCGACCGGTTCGACGGTGGCCGACCAGATCGCCGTGCTCGACCGGGTGGTGGAGGGCTCGCTCGACCTGTCCGGCAACCTCGAGGCCGTGGCGGGGTTCGGCGCTTTGCCCGAAGCCCTCGCGGCGGTGAGCGAGGGGCGCGTGTCGGGCAAGATCGCGATCTATCCCGGCCGGCTCGATCTGCCGGTGACGCGCATCGCCGGCCTGCGCCCGGCCGCGGCCGAGGGCACGCGCTGGACGCCGGACGACGAACGCCGCCTGGTCGAGGGCTGACGGGACCGGGGCGGACGGCACGAAGGGCGCCGGATGACCGGCGTCCGGCAAGAAGACGAAACGGGAGGGCGCCAATGGCCCATTGCGTGATCGGCGTGGATATCGGCACCACCGGCACCAAGACTGGCCTCTATGACGAGGCGGGCCGGCTGCTCGGCTCGGCCTTCGAGGAATCGGTGCTGATCTATCCGCAGGCCGGCTGGGTGGAGCAGCGCCCGGACGACATCGAGGGCTCCGTACTGCGCACCATCAGCGCCGCCGTGGCGAAGAGCGGCGTGCGCGGGAGCGACGTCGCGGCCATCGCCATCGACGGCCAGATGGCCGGCGTCTGCACCGTGGACGACGACTGGAACGCGCCGACCCATTACGATTCCTGGCTCGACAATCGCTGCGCCGCCTTCCTGCCGCGCCTCAAGCAGCAGGAGACCGAGATCCTGCGCTCTTCCGGCTGCGCGCCGTCCTACAATCACGGCCCGAAGATCCTCTATTGGCAGCAGGAGCATCCCGAGGCCTGGAGCCGCATCCGCGCCTTCGTCCAGCCGGCGGCCTATGTCGCCGGCCGCATGGCCGGCCTGCGCGGCCGCGACGCCTTCATGGACCGCACCTATCTCAACTTCTCCACCTTCGCCGACACCGCGAACAACCGCTGGAACGACGATCTGCTCGCCGAATTCGGGCTCACGGCGGAAAAGCTGCCCCGCATCGTCGAGCCCTGGGACATCGTCGGCAGGCTGACGCGGGCCGCCGCCGAGGCGACCGGGCTGGTGGAGGGCACGCCCATCGCCGCCGGCTGCGGCGACCAGGCTGCCAATGTGCTCGGCGGCGGCTTCGTCGATCCGGGCATGGTGTATGACGCCGCCGGCACCGCCTCGGTGTTCTCCATCGTGATCGACCGTTTCGCCACCGATACCGCCTACCGGGCGCTGATGACCTGCCCGCATGTCGTGCCCGGGCTCTATTACGCCATGGCCTATGTGGCGGGCGGCGGCCTGAACCTGCGCTGGTTCCGCGACGCGATGTGCGGTGCCGAGAAGGAGGGGTGGCTGTCCGCCGGCCGCGACCCCTATGACGAGCTGGCCGCCCTCGCCGAGACCGCGCCGCCCGGCTCCGACCGGCTGGTGTTCCTGCCCCATCTCGGCGGGCGCAACACGCCCAACAACACCGACATGCGCGGCGCCTTCGTCGGGCTGACCTGGAAGCACGGCAAGGCGCATATGGTGCGCGCCATCATGGAGAGCATCGGCTACGAATATGCGCTCTATCTGCGCTCGGTGCGGACCCTGGCGCCGGACCTCGAGCCCACGCGCGTGTTCGGCATCGGCGGCGGCGCCCGCAGCCAGGCCTTCCGCCAGATCAAGGCCGACATTCTCGGGCTCGACTATGGCCGGCTCGACCGGGACGAGTTCGGCACGCTCGGCAGCGCCATCGTCGCCGGCAAGGCCGTCGGCCTGTTCGACGACATCGCCGCCACCGCGCGCCGCTTCGTCAAGACCGACGGCGCGCTCACCCATCCCTCCCCCGGCAACGCGGCCCTCTACGGGGAGTATGCCGCCTTCTATGCCCGCCTGCTCGACCAGTCGGCCGGCTTCTTCGAGGAGCTTGCGAGGATTGAACGGGCATGACGGCGTGAGGGCTCTCAGGGCACCGGCGTGCCACAGCGCGCCATAGAAGATCCACGCCGTCACCGGCGGCAATTCCGGCTGGCCGAGGCTGACCATCTTGGCTGAAATCGCCGCGAGGGTCGGTGGCCGGCCGGTCGCCGTCGGCGGCGAAACGCAAAATGGCAGGCACTTGGATCCCTGGGGCTTCGGCGAGCAAAGCCTCGTCCCTTCATTTCGGCAGTGTGCGGTTATGTTTGCTACACGATGCTGGATCCACTGGTCTGCATATATGCGAGCAGGTGGACACCAGGTAGACCGACGGCACGCGCCGAAACTCTTGCGCCCACGAAAACGATGAGCCTAAAATGTAATCGGGCGGGGGAAATAAGGCATGCGTGAGTTCTTGTCTGCGGCTATACGATTCGTACTTTTTTGGTCGGTAACTGCTGCCACTGTATTTTCTGCAGAGTTTATATTTTCGTTCATAAATTTTAAGATTGTCTATGGTCGGTTTTTAGATGCGGTTTCAGGCAACGTTGATGAAATAAGCAGGCCGGAATTTGCCTATTCTTTAGCGGGGATAATATTCTCCTCCGGCGTGGGGCTGGCAGTATCCTTTCTTTTATTTCATGTCGCGCCTGTCATCTTCGTGCTTTCACGAGCGCGAAATCTGGTCCGAGCCGCTGTTGGCAACGGCAGGAACGACAAGGAGGTGCGTAGGGCGTTCGCATCAGGTTTCGAGCGGCTGCGCCAGCGGCTGTCACGCCAATGGCTCATCGGTCATTCCTGGATCGAGTTCGAAGAGACACTTGTTGATACTGACAGTACCGACGCTATCGGTAATACTGTGAGACCACAGGTGTTCTTCAACATCAGTGTAGCGCGCGAGAGGCTGGCGGGCCTGAAGATGATGAATGCCGTGCCGGGCTATTTCGTCGGCATCGGCTTGCTGCTGACTTTCATCGGTCTTGTGCTCGCCCTTCATAAGGCAGGCGCTGCCGCTGCGGCAGGTGACTCCACCGTCATGGCCAAGGAGATGGGCGAACTGCTGCAGATCGCGACGTTCAAGTTCTCGACCTCGATCGCCGGGCTCGGCGCCTCGATCATCCTTTCGATCGTTTTCCGTTGGTTCTTCGTGTTGATCGAAAGCGCATTTTACCGCTTCAATGCCGCGCTGGAGCGGGGCTTATTGTATCACGCGCCGCAATCAATCGCGATTGAGATGAGCCGTACCATGCAGGACCAGTTGGTCCAGCTGAAGGACATCACCCAGGGTGACTTTTTCGCACGCATGGGGTCCGAGATCGCACCGCACCTCAATGCCGCGATCAGCGATGCGATGACGCCAATCACAGATCAAATTGGCAGCGCAGTCGGCAGCCTTACGACGAACAGCCAAAGCGGCGTCGAGAGCATGGCACGTTCATTTGCCGAGTCGTTGCAGCATGGTGCCGGTGCAGAAATGCGCGAACTCGCGGCGACGCTGAAGCAGCTTCAGATGTCGATGGTCGAGATGCAGACGGGCGTGCGCGGCAGCGGTGATCAGTTCGCTGCCAAGTTGTCCGAAGCGGCCGACAACCTCAATCGCATGGTGGAGCGTGCTGGCCAAAGCTTTGAAACGAGTTCGACCCAGAGCCGAGACTCACTGGCAGCGGTCGTGGAGACGCTTCGCCAAACGATGGAAAGGGCCAATGCCGATCTGGACACGGCGCTGGGCGCGGCTGCGGGGGGCGCCTCGGCAAAGCTCGAATCTGCGATGGGTAATGTGATGGGCAAGCTCGACGAGCAGATCATTGGCGTTGGCGCGCGTTTCGGTGAACTGGCGCGATCGATGCAGGCGATCGAAGGGGCGCTCGCGAGTCAGAGAGTCGCGCTCGAAGGCGCCTCTGCCGAGGCGCGAAACACTGCGCAGGCCTTTGCGGAAAGCGCGGGTAGCGTTCGAACCGCGACGGCGCCGCTCATGAATGTCGGCGACAAGTTCAGCAGCGCCAGCGAAAAACTGGCCGCGAGCGTGGGAGCGACCTTGGAGACGCTGAATGGCGCCAAGGACCAGATGGCGACGCTGGCGAAGGACCTCCAAGCCACCAATACCACGACCAACGATTTCTGGCGCGACTTCTCCAGCAAGTTCGATGATGTCGATACGGCGCTCGCGAAAGCGGTCAAAGCGCTCTCCGAGTCTACCTCCGATCAGGAACAGCGCTTGCGCGATCATGTGCGGCAGGTTGATCAGGGGCTGACCGAGGCCATCCAGAAGATGTCGCCGATGCTGGCGAGCATTTCGGATAGTGCGGAATCCATTGCCGACAGCCTGGAGAAGAACAGACCAATGGAAGAAGCGGAATAAGACTGCGGCAGGCGGAGCAGAATCATGATCGCGGCCGACGCCGATGAGCATACAGGTACTCACGTTGAGGAAGATGAGAACTATTTCGTGTCAATGACTGACATGATGGTGGGAATCCTCTTCATTTTTATCATCATGCTGATGGTTTTTGCCCTGAACTTCCAGAAGCAAACCGATCAGAGCGAAACTTTGACGAAACAGCAACGGGAGCAGATCGAGAAAGCGCAGGAACTGGCGCGGCAGATCGCGGCGCTCCAGGGGCGCATCGATGATGCCGTGAGCGAAATTCGAAAGGCCGACAACGCACGAAATGGATTGTTGAAAGAAGTGCAGAAACGGCTCGAAGCCGTTAGCGTGAAAGTGACCATCGACCAAAACACTGGCGTGCTGCGCTTGAACGAGAATGCCGTGCACTTCAAGACGGCCAGCGCCGCGCTCGATGCGGCCGCCTCCGTAAACGTTGACAGGGTCTCGCAGGTACTTCTCGATGTTCTACCTGCGTATGTCGAATGTCGTAGGGATGGTGGATGTGCGCAGCCTTCAAGTGGTTACAGGTTAGAGACGGTCTTCATCGAGGGGCACACCGACAAGAATGGTGGGCCTGAGTTGAACTGGCCGTTGTCGACTGCCAGAGCGGTCAATACCTATCGAACGATGGTCGAGAAACATTCTGACCTTCATAAGCTGCTGAATTCCCACAAGGTGGAAGTCATGTCGGTCTCGGGCTACGCCGACACCCGTCCTGCCACCGATCGCGACGAAGACAATCGACGCATCGACCTTCGTTTCGTCATGGAGGCCGATCGGGAAGAGCGCCTCAGCCAGGTGACGAACCTGCTTGAGCAAATGAGGGGCCAAGTCGAGGCGCTGCAGGAATCCGCCCGCGCGGGATTGATCGATGCGGAACACTCACAGAGTGGCGCCCGGTGAGCACACTTCTCAAGGACGCGATTAAGGAGCTTTTAGTCCGGCACAGTCCGTCGACGCCACCGTTGACGGAGCCGTCCCTTCTGCGGCTCGCGCGAAAGCTTCCGGAAGGCCAGGGTGATCTCCCTGGCCCTAAGAATTATGAGGAGATCGCCGTTCGGCTCAAGACGATGCTCGGCCGCGGTGAACGCCTGACCAAAGCGCAGGCGCGCGATGGTGCATGGTGCCTGTGGGGCACACGCGTCGCGATTGCCAAGGAGCCCGATCTGCTCAGGGCTTTCCTGGCTCAGGTCCGGGCGCTGCGGCACAAGGCTTCCTCGCGTGCTCTAGCCTTCTCCTATCTGATCAGCTTCCAGGCTGGTGGCCCGGGATTTGCCACCGTCGCCGATGTGCTGCGTGATGTCACCTCGGTCATGGGCGACCCCTTCGTCGGTCTCCAGCGCAAGCTGCGCATCTTCGATCAGAACGAAGGGCCCCGTCTCATTGGCGATGCGGCTTTCGCCGAGAGGAAATCTCCAGGCGCGGTCCTGGAGGAGAACGGCGTGCTTCTGCAGCAGGTTCTGGCTGGTGGGTATATCGAACCCTGCGCGCGCCAGGTCCTGCAACGCGCTGCCGAAGACAAGCGAATGGCGGCGCTGGAGCGCCTGGAGTTCATCAAGCGCATTGCGGTAAAAACGGACACGCACAAGCTGAACTTCCCCACCCACAAGGATCTGGTCGCAAACGCCCTGCTCCAGCCCTATGTCGGGCGCGAGGCGGAGAAGACCATCAAGGACCGCACGCTCGATTTACTGATCGCTCTGGAAGGGCTGGGTGATCCGCGGACCAAGAGCGGCAACTGGGTCGGCATCCCCGCGGCACGCGATGTCGCCATCAGTTGGCTGACCGAGCAGGCGCTACGTCAGTTCCTCGACGTCGTCGCGGCCGTGAATCCCAACGAGAATTGGCCCTATCGGCGCAAATTCTGGGAAGCGATGCACTCGAGGGGCGTCATCTCCGAAGCCTGGGTCGTGCTCGACGGCCATGGCGCCACCGAGGCGCGCCGGCGATTCGGCAGCCACGCCCGGTTCGGCCGCTTCTCACCGGGCAGCGGCAGCGTCCAGGCCGGTCACGCCGTGCTTTTGCTCAGAATCGGGGGAGGCGTGTGCGCCGAATGGAGTTTCAACGGCAAATGCCGTTTCTGGGTGGATGCGACGCGGGTGGGAGCGCCAAAGCTCTATGAACCGCATTACGGCGCGGATGATCTTCGGCTGGGAAACCGCTACGCACCGGTCGAAGAAATTACCCACGTGCGGCACACGGGAGAGAGTGCTTGGCAGCATAAGGCGGCCAAGCAAATCCATAAAATGTCCGGCGAGCGATTTAATCCGCGAGAATATATGTGAAAGCGTCCTTCGTCCATGAAGTCCAGTCAGACGGCGTTCTGCTGAGGTTACGGCAGCGGCGCTTGCTTAGCTGGCAGGCGGTCCCAGTAAAAGACTGGTCCACTGCCGACGGCAGGCAGGGCGCGGCCGCGCGTTTCCTGCTCCCCGGCGTCGAGACCGGCGCGAGTTTCGAGCGCGACGGCGGCATTTTGCTGCCCCATGCGCTTGTTGCCTCGCTGCCGGCGACCGTGGCCGAAGCCGCCGGCCTGCCGCCGCTCGGCACGCTGTCGATCACCCTCGCCTTCGAAGGCATCATGACCGACACGAGGGCCCGCATCCGTGCCAGCTGGTACGATGAGGCCGACAGGAAGATCCGGATCGAAAGGGTCGGCGCGCTGGCCCGATGGGGCGCGGTCGAAGGCCGCCTCTCCGCACCGCTCTATGCGCTTGCCGAGGCAATCGACGGCTACAATCAGACCGAGGGCAGGGACGCCGATGCCCGCATCGCCGCCTGGGGCGTGGTGCAGGCGGCGCTGAAGCGCACCACCGCCGACGAGCTGCGCAGCAACGACCATTATCTCACCAGCCTGACCGTCTATCAGGCCGGCGCGGTGGCGCTCGACGTCGTCGAGACCGCCTCCGGGCCGGACTTCTTTCCTGTCGTCATGGGACGCGAGAAGGCCGCTACTCTCGAAGACGAGGCTGCGGCGCCCGGCGAGGACGGCGAAGCGCCACCGGCCCAGTTCGACCTCGTCTCGGACGCGCTCCTGCCCCGGCCGCTGCAGCAGCGTTTCTCCCGCGAAATCTTTGCCGGTGCGGGAAAGAGCCGCGACGCCTATGAGCTCGATCGCAACGTCTTCCTCGTCCTCGATCCGTCGCTGAAGACGGCGCTCGACGTCATCCGCCGAAAGCGGGCTGCGCCGAAGGCCGAGCGCATTGCCTTCCTGAAGAATCCGCGGGCCGAGATCGCCGCAGCGATCGGCGGCGATAGCGACGAAACGTCCTTGTCGCTGCTGGTCGAGACCTGGCAATATTCCGCGCGCGTGCTGGGGCTCGGCTTGTGGGAGCCGCCGCCGGTCCCATGGCTGAAGAACAAATCCGGCCAATGGCTGCCCGAACGTTTCCCCTGCCGTATCGGCAACGAAGTGATCGATCTCGACCGTGAGGGCTTCCAGACGCTGAAGGCGGAAGTCAGCCGCGCCGACGCCAGCAACGAAGCCGAGATCACCGTTGAAGGCCGGACATTCCGCGTTGCCGATGTCCAGGACACTTTCGAGCAGCTTGGCTTTGACCGGTTCGGCAATGGCGGTATGGCGGAACCGCCGCCGGAGTATCAAGTGGAGATGGCGCATGCCGAGCCGGCTTCGTCTTCTCAAACAGGCGTCGATGCCGATGAACGACTGGTCATCAGCCAGAACCTCAACGGTGAGGAATTTGCCGTTTCCTATTCGCCACGCGTTACCGCGGTCGGTGCCGGCTTTCCGTTGGCGCCCCTTGTCCTGACACCGCCGAAGCCGCACCAGACGACAGGCTTTGACTGGCTCGTCGCCTGCTACCGCGCCGGTTGGCCGGGCGTGCTGCTCGCCGACGACATGGGCCTGGGGAAGACCTTCCAGGCGCTCGCCTTCCTGGCTTGGGTGAGGGCAAATCGCAGGGCGCTGGGGGGCGGCCGTGGCGCGCAGAACAAGCCGGTGCTGATCGTCGCGCCGACGGCCCTGCTGCGCAACTGGATCGACGAGGCGAGCCGGCATCTCGGAGCAGAGGCGCTTGGCGAGCGCGTCGACGCCTTCGGCTCGTCGCTGCGCCATCTCAAGGGCCCGAAGGACGAGCACTGGACGCCGGAGACGGCCATCCATGTCGATGAACTGCGCAAGGCGGACTGGGTGCTGACCACCTATGAGACTCTGGCCGACAACCACCGTGCTTTCGCGCGGGTCGCTTTCAGCGTTGCCGTCTTCGACGAGGCGCAGAAGATCAAGTCGCCGGGGGCCATCAATACGCAGTCGGCCAAGGCGATGAACGCCGATTTCGTGCTCGGCCTCACCGGCACGCCGATCGAGAACCGGCTCGCTGACATGTGGTGCATCATGGACCGCGTCGTGCCGGGCTATCTCGGCAGCCTCAAGGATTTTGTCTCGACCTATGAGGAGGGCGGTGAAGACGATTTGAAGCGCCTGAAGGAAAAGCTCGACAGGCCTCAGCAGGAAGGCCGCGCCCCGCCGGTGCTGCTGAGACGGATGAAGACGGAGATCCTGGAGGGCCTGCCCAAACGCGAGATCAAGTCCAAACGCGTCGTGATGCCAGCCGAGCAGGCCGAGGCCTACAGCGATGCGGTGCGCAAGGCGCAGACCGGCGGGGCGACGCAAGGAGACATGCTCCGGGCGATCCACGCCTTTCGCGGCGTTTCGCTGCATCCGAGTGGCGCGCGCGAGTGCGACCCGCTGGACAGGGCGTCGGTAGGGCGCTGGTTCGCGCAGTCGGCGCGCATGCGTCACGCCGTCGACGTGCTCAAGGAGGTGTGCGCGTCTGGCGAGAAGGCGCTGGTCTTCATCGAGGATATCGAGGTCCAGGCATTGTTCGCAGCTGCCGTTGCGACGCATTTCGACCTCGGCCGGCAGCCGGCCATCATCAATGGCCAGATACCCGGCGAGAAGCGGCTGGAGATCGTCGAGCGCTTCCAGGCCTCGCCCGCGCCGTTCGACATGCTCGTGCTGTCGCCCAAGGCAGCCGGCGTCGGCTTGACCATCACCGCAGCCAATCATGTCATCCACCTGTCGCGCTGGTGGAATCCCGCGGTCGAGGACCAGTGCAACGATCGCTGCTACCGCATCGGCCAGCTGAAGCCGGTGACGGTGCATGTTCCCATCGCCGTGCACCCGCATTTCGGCGAGGCATCCTTCGACGTTAAGCTTGACGAGCTTTTGCAGCGCAAGCGGCAGCTGTCGCGGAACATGCTCATGCCGCCGGTCGCCGATGGCGATGTCCGGACGCTGTTCGGTGAGACGGTCGGCAAAGCCTGAGGCTCAGGGAAGTGCGGCCTCGGCGAGGAATGGCGACGGCATCGTCACCTTGTCGCCGATGCGCGTCGAGGCCGTGAGGATCAGCCGTTTGCGTGCGCGCGTCATGGCGACGTAGAAGAGGCGGCGCTCGCCTTCGAGCTTGCGCTCGTCATTGGCGGAGCGCAGCGGCCAGATGCCATCGACGACGTCGAGCATGACGACCGTGTCGAACTCGCGTCCCTTGGCGCGCAACGCCGTCATCAGGTGCACCGGCTTCTTCCATATCTCGTTGTCGCCGTCGCCATCCATGCCCGGCAGTCTGACCAGCGTATCCTTCGCCTTTTCGAGATCGTCGACGAATGCCTGGAAATCGGCGCCGTATCGCTCGGAGAATTCGACGAGGTAGAAGAAGGGCGGGTCGGCGAGGAAGATATCCTCGGTGCTACGCCCATAGTCCTGCCGGAAGCCGGAGTAGAGATTCTGCAGCGCCTCGACCGCCGCACGCACCGTCGGGGCGTGGATGAGCTGGCGCAGCTTGACGGCAAAGCTCGCCGCCGTCGCCCCCTCGTCGCTCTGCCCGCGGATCGGTCCATCGTAGGTTTCGAGCTGATCGATGGCCGCATCATAGGATTTGGGGCGAATCTGCCGGATATGGCGTGCCATCGCGTCGGCCTCGGCACGGCGCAGCGGGTAGCGTTGCACGGAGTTGCAAAGGGCCATCACGTCGTCGACGATAGTCGGCACCGCGACGCCGAGCCCTGCCATCGTCCGCGTCCGGAGAGCACCGAGCAGACGGTCGAAGGTTTCGGAGAGGAAGAGATGGAGATCCTCCGCCGCGCAGAAGGGTATGTCGTCGCGCGCCAGCAGGATCTGATACGGAATCAGTTGCGCCCGCTTGCGCGAGAGAAGCGCCATGCGCGCGCCGGGCGTCTTCCTGCCGACGAAAGCGCGGATTTCCGAAAGCACGTTCTCGACCGAATCGAGAAACGTTGCGCCATTGTGCATGTCGACAACCGCATCGATGGTCGACACCGGATGCATCGCCTTGGCGACGCGCCGCTTGTTGTGGGCGATCAGCCTTGCCGATTTCTCCACGATGTTGCGGGGGCTGCGGTAGTTCTTCTCCAGAATATAGGTAGCAAAGCGCCGGTCGAGATAGCGATTCGGCTCCAGGATGAAGTCGGGTGCGGCGCCGCGCCATTCGAAGATCGCCTGGTCGTCGTCACCGACGATCGTCAGGGCGGACCCGTTCAGCTCGGCAATCGTCGTGATGAGCGCCAGGTCGAGCGGGTTGATGTCCTGGAACTCATCGACCAGGATCTCGGTGATGCGCGCTTCCTTGGCCATCTCATGTCCGGAGGCGAGCTGGCGCCGCTGGTCGAGCCAGGCACCGTATTTCTGGTCTTCGAGCGTGAACGTGCTGGTGTTGAATTGCTGCGTGCAGGCATTGTTGAAAAAGGGCAGCGCAACCTCAAGGAACGGCTCCCAGCGGCGAGTCGTAAGCACACCCAGATCCTCCAGCCGCACTATGTATTCTTCCAGAAGAGGAAGCAGGCCGAGTCCGTCCAATGCGTTCAGCCGGTCATCGGCCATCCGTAGCGAACCGTCCTCATGGTCGAAGCCGAGCGTCTTCATCATGTCGAGCAGACCGGCCAACAGCTTGGGTAGCTTGAAGGGCTGGTGCTTCATGCCCTTTTCCAGGGCCGGCACGGCGGTCCAGGCCGGCGCTAGGATGGTCTTGACCATGGTGGATCGTTCGAATTCGGACACGTGCAGGCGAGGCGACGCCGAAAGGGCCTTGAGCCGGCGATGGCCCCAGCCATTGAGGGTCACGACGTCTGCGCGCGCGGCCACCCCCGCGAATTTCTCGCCGCTCAACCTCGATTTCAGCTCGTCGCGCGCTGCGCGCGTGAACGAGACGATGAGAAACCTCGAGCCCGGTGCACGGCGGTGAAGCTCGGCGCAGCGATGCAGCAGCGACAACGTCTTACCGCTGCCTGCAGGCGCGAGTAGGCGGATGTCGCGTTCTGGCGCTCGTACGAAGCAGAGCTGGGTCCCGTCGAGACCGCCATAGGGATCAATTGTGGGAGTGCCGATCGTAGCCGCCATGCTCAGGCAAACCATTTCTTGATGTATTGGGTCATGGCGGCTCCTACGCTCGCCCGCCGCCACTCGCATAGAAGCGCCGCTTTGCACACGCGTCCTTGGCGTCGTAAATCTCAGGCAACTCAAAGAACCGTGTCAGCTGTGAACGGCGGCTCACAACAGACCGAAATCCTTCACCATACAATTAGCTCGATTGGGGCTGCGATGCGCTCTATTTAACATACACAGGACGCCGCAGGCGCTCTTTGACGAACGCACTGTTGTCTATCCAAGATATCGGCGTCGGACAATTGAAAACTCGGCGGAGTGACAAGGAGACCCTACTCCGATTGCTGTGCGTCTGCCCTCTTGCGGAAGTGGCTTGGCGGCGCACCGATGATGCGCTTGAAGGCTCGACTGAAAGAGGCCTCGGCATCGTAACCGAGCCGGTCGGCTGCCACCGAGACACGCATTCCCTCGCCCAGCCATTGGCGCGCCTGATGCATGCGCACACGCACCACGTAACGCGCCGGTGTATCGCCGACGACCTTCTGGAACCGCTCGGCAAATCCGGAGCGCGACGCGCCCATCAGCCGCGCAAGCTCCGCAAGGCTCCAATCCCGGTCCGGCTCCAGATGGATCGCCGCCAGCACCCGGCCGATATCGGGATTGCGGACCGCTGCGATCCAGCCGGTCGTCTCGCCGCAGCCATGCTCGACCCAAGTCCGAATAAGCGTTGCGGTCAGGACATCGGCAAGGCGGGCGAGTATGCCGCCTGCGCCGACCCGGTCCAACTCCACCTCGCGCGCCATGGCGTCGAGCAAATGAGGGATCGCCGGATCATTCCTGGCGAGATCGCTCGTCAACATCGCATCCGGCATCAGCTGCAGCAAGGGGTGAAGCTTGTCGATGTTGAAGCGCATCGAGGCCGTCAACGCCACGGTTTCGCCGCAGCCATCGGGGCACTGGACGTCAAACACGCCCTGGCAGACCTCCTTGCGATCGAACCGTTCAAATGGCTGCGGCGGAATTCCCGGGGCGTTGGCAATTACATGCGCATTGCCGCGCGGTAACAGCACCGCATCGCCCGGCCGCAATTCCAGCCAGTCCCCGCCCGGGGTCTGCAGCCAGGCCGCCCCCGTCGATATGAAATGAAAGCGAGCGGCGTCCTCCGCCGGAAACGACGTTGACCAGGGCTCGGATAGCCGGCATCTGCCGTATTCGACGCCGTCGAGCCGAAGCCCTCGCAACATTTCGCTGAGAGGATCGGGGAGGTTGCCGACGCTGGGTTTGGACGAACGGTCAAGCATGTCGGACTTTCTAGCATGGAAAGTACACGCTGTCAGGTCTAAGTCTGAGCTGGTCGCGGTAAGGCTCGCTGCGAAACCCGGCACACAGGACTGAACCCCATGACAGATACCACCGTCGAAGCGGCCGATGTCGTCGCGTCTGCGTCTGGCTCCCGCATCGAGACCCCGTCGCGCTGGAGCGCTGTCGGCGCTTTGAGCCTCGGCGTCTTCGGCCTGGTCACGGCGGAATTCCTGCCGGCGAGCCTGCTGACCCCCATTTCCGCAGACCTCGGAGTCTCGTCAGGCGCCGCCGGCCAGACGGTGACGATCACGGCCATTGTCGCGGGGATCGCGGGTCCGGGCATTGTCATCGGCACCCGGAACCTGAACCGGCGGTGGACCCTTTTCGGGTTGGCCGCCTTGCTCGTGCTCGCCTGCGCGCTCGCTGCCCTCGCAAACGGGCTGACCATGCTTCTCCTGTCGCGCGTCCTCCTCGGTATCGGGCTTGGCGGCTTTTGGGCAATGGCCGGCGCGATCGCGATGCGCCTGGTGTCCACCGAGCACTTGCCGCGCGCGATGGCTATAATCTTCACCGGCGTCTCGGTCGCCACCGTCACGGCGGCGCCGCTCGGCGCCTATATCGGAGCGACGCTCGGCTGGCGGGCCGCCTTTGTCGTTGCCGGCCTGGTCGGCGTGCTGGCGCTGATCGGGCAAGCCGTCACGATTCCCTCGCTGCCGCCGGCCGGACATGCCGGATTGGGCACAATGGCTGCAGTTTTGCGACGCCCGAAGATCCGGGTCGGGCTCATTGCAACGATCCTCATCGTCGCGGGACATTTTGCCGGCTTCACCTATATTCGCCCCTATCTCGAATTCATCCCGCGTTTCGATGCGAAACTGGTTTCGCTCGCGCTCCTCGGCTACGGCGTCGGCGGCTTCTTCGGCAATTTCGTCGGCGGCATGATCACGGAGCGGAATGCCGCGCTGGGCAGCGTCTTTGCTGCCGGCCTCATCGCTGTCTCCGCCGCGATCCTCGTCACCGCGGGTGCCTCGGGCGCGGTGGCGGCGGTGGGTGTCACGCTTTGGGGCTTCGGTTTCGGTGCCTTTCCGGTCAGCATCCAGAGCTATATCACCCGTGCCGCCCCGGACGAGGCAGAGAGCGCCGGCGCCTTGCTGCTCACGACGTTCCAGATCGCCATATCGAGCGGCGCGGTGCTCGGTGGCCTGCTCGTCGATGTCGAGGGACCGCTTGCCGTCGTGCTCTTCCTCGGCGTCATGTGCTTGCTGGGAGCCGCGATCATGGCGGTCCGCGGCGGCAGGCAGGTCGCCTTCAGCCAGGGCTGACCGAATGCGTGCGTGCCGGCGGGCGGATGGATGTCCAACCCGTTCCGTCGGTGTGAGACGCCTCGCTAGAGACGCTGCGGGACGGCTGCTGCAAAGAAGTCGGTCGCGCGGCGCACGCGCGCCGGCACGAACCGACGCTTCGGCCAGACGAGGCTGATGTCTCTGCCGTCTTCGAGAAAGTCGTCCAGTATCGTGATCACGTCGGGATGATTGAGCTCATCGGCGAGCGAGACCTTGGCGAAGAGGCCGATTCCGACGCCGGCGAGAACACCAGCCCGGATCGTTTCGACGCTGTTGGAGGACAAGTTGCCGCGAACGGGCACGCTGAACCGTCCATGCGGGCCTGAAAAGGGCCATTTCGCCAAGTCCGCCAAGCCACCGTATAGAAGGCAATTGTGCTCACTCAGGTCTGCGGGAGTCCTCGGCATCCCGTGCTTCTCGAAGTAGCGACGGGATCCGACGCAGACGAGGGGCGTGACCGCCACCCGGCGGACAACCGCGTCCGGGTCTTCGACCGGCCCCACCCTGATCGCCAGGTCGATCCGATCTTCCACCATGTCCCGCACGAAATCCGAAAGAACGAGATCCACCTGAAGGCCGGGATAGAGCGACAACAACTCGGGTATCAGCGGCAGGATATGCAGGCGGCCGAATGTGGAGGCCGCGCTGATCCTGATGAGGCCCGACACGGCCTGGGTGCTGCTCGTCAGTTCGCTATCGGCATCGTCGATTTCATCAACGAGCGGCTTCGTCCGGTCATAATATCGCTGCCCCTGATCCGTCAGGGTCACGCTGCGGGTGCTCCGATTGAACAGCGCCACGCCGAGGCGCTTCTCGAGCGCGGCGATTGCCTTGCTGACAGCGGGCTGCGACTCGCCGGTCCGACGCGCAGCAGCCGAAAAGCCGCCCGATTCGACCACCGCGATAAAGGCACTCAACTCCTGAAATCGATCCATTTCATTCTCTTTAGGCATCAATCTTATGAAGATCCGCAGTATTATCGATGTTTTTCGCATGACCTAAATGAGGCGTCTACCAACGCTTGAAAGGGAATGCGCCATGAATATCGATATTACCGGACGCAAGGCGGTCGTTACCGGGTCTACGGCGGGCATCGGCCGAGCCATCGCCGAAGGACTGGCACGCGCTGGGGCGTCCGTCGTGATCAACGGACGCGGCGAGGAACGGGTCGCGACAGCGCTTCGGGAGCTGCGCACGCTTTTCCCAAACGCCGAGCTTGCCGGTGTCTCCGCCGATCTCGCCAACCCGGAAGGCGCGGCCGAGTTGTTCGCACGGGCACCGGATGCGGATATCCTCGTCAACAATGTCGGCACGGGGCGCCCGAAGCCGTTCTTCGACATTGCCGACAAGGAGTGGATCGATCTCTTCGAGCTCAACGTCATGAGCGGCGTCCGCGCTTCCCGCCACTATGTGCCGGGCATGACGAAGCGCGGCTGGGGGCGTGTCGTCTTCATCAGCAGCGAGTCCGCGCTCGCGGTCCCCAAGGACATGGTCGATTACGCCATGACCAAGACGGCTCAGCTCGCCATTGCGAGGGGCCTGGCCGAGGAGGTCGGCGGAACGGGGGTCACCGTCAATTCGGTCCTCCCCGGTCCAACGAATTCGGAGATCATGAGCGGTTGGATGAAGGCGACCGCAGAGGCGCAGGGCATCACGCAAGAGGAGGCCGAGCAGCAGTTCCTGAAGACGCTGCGCCCGACAACACTCCTCAATCGCTTCACGACGACCGAAGAGGTCGCGAACCTGGTCGTCTATGTCTGCTCGGAGCAGGCGTCGGGGACGACGGGCACGTCCTTGCGTGTCGACGGCGGCGTCGTGCGGACAATCGCATAAGGCTTCCGCTTCGCGCAACGCTTGGCGCGGCTCCGGGAAGGGCGAGGCACCGGTCCCCTCCCGGGGCAGACCAACGCCCAGGTCAAATGCGTTCGTACGCATATCTAATTTGGTCATTCAAATAGCGCTATCCAGCGCTGGCGCCAATGCAATCGCTTGAGGTCCTCATGACGGGTTCATATCCACCACCGGCTTGGAGACATTGCCGTATGTCCACTGACCGCTTTTGACGCGTTTGAGCCAAAGTTAGGGAGTGACCGTGATGGAGATCGGCGTTCGAGCTCGCCTTCAGCTGAAGTGGGGCACGCAATTCTTGCATGCCCATCCGTCTACATGACGAAGACGGCTCGGGCACCGGGCGTCTCCTCATAGGCCATGGCCTGGTCGATCTGATCGAGGCTGAACTCCTTGCCAATGCGTGTCCTGAAGAGAGGTTCGTCGATCAGTCCTTCGATTTCCTTCATCGCTGCAGCAAGCCGCAGTGGGTTCGAGACCGTGGCGTTTTCCAGGACCGAATATCGTCTAAGGACCAGGTTTTTGCCCATCAGAAGCATCGTTGAAAAAGAAACGGGCGCGGAACCGCCCAGGAACCCGTAGACGTAGATCGTCGAGTTCATGGGAAGGCTCGGCAGGATATGGCTGAGCAGATCGCCGCCGACTCCGTCGAATACTGCGCTCGCCCCGAGTTCCGCCGACAACGCGCCTACGCTCTCCTCGAAGTCGGGCTCCGTCGTCACCAAGACATGTTCAGCGCCATGCGAGACGAGTTCCGCGCGCGCTGACGTCGAGCGGACGACAAAGATCGCCGGCACATTCTGTCGGCGCGCAAGCGACACCGCAATGCGGCCTGTCGCAGATGTTCCTGCCGTGACGATCATCCCCTTATGTCCGTCTGCGGCGATTTGCGCCAGAAACGCATAGACGGTGAGGACATTGGCGAACGAGCCATTATAGTCCCGGACGCGAACATGATCAGGCAGGATCAGGCAGCTCCCGTAGGGCAACTGCGCCTTCTCGCACCAGAGGCCGACGATGGCCGGGCTTCTGACGAGGGTCTTGTAGATCGCCACCGGCTTGCCGACGTAGTCCGGAGGAACACCCGGCCCGATCGCCACGACCTTACCCGCGCCATTGGACCCATAGACGTCCCAGGCGCCGCCTGACATGGAGGCGCCTCCGGGCAGGGGCCGGCTCAGGAAGAACCGATCGCCATGCGTTATCGTGGCAGAGTCCATGTCAACGAGGATGTGGCCAGGCGGCGGATTTTGCGGGGCGGGAATATCGCGAAGCTCCAGTGTTCGGCTGGGTGTCACGCAAATCGCTTTCAAGGCTGTCTCCTCTGCGCCTCCGCGAGCGCGGCATCGCGCCCTTCGCGGCTTGCGACATAAGACAGCGACCTGCTAACAAACGACAAGTACGGAATTTTTTGTTAGTGGGTCACGCGATGACAACACCGAAGCAATGCCCCGTAATCTTTACCTCGCGCGTTATCGGCGGGCGGTGGAAGGCGAAGCTCGTCTGGCTGCTCCTTCGGAATGAAAAACTGCGCTACACCGAGCTGCGTCGCGGATGTCCCCCGATCAGCGACAGGATCTTGTCGAAGGAGCTGAAGGAGCTCGAAGGGTGGGGCCTCATATCGCGACGGGAATACGCAACGATTCCGCCCAAAACCGAGTATAGCTTGACCGCCTTGGGCGAGACGCTTCGGCCGATAATGGCGGCGATGGCGGAATGGGGCGATAAAACCCAAGAGATTATCGGCGTGGCGTCGGAGTGAAGACGCGTCTGGTGTGCGTCCGAGGCCAACGACTGCTTTTGGCGCGAGCAGACGACATTGGCTTTTCATCTCGGCTCGTGCCCGACAATGCCGCCGATCGTCTGGCGGCATTGTCGGGCTGCTTCGCGAAGCCGCCGCCGTCGGCCGCGGCGTGGAATACGCACGACCGAACACACCCTTTCGAACCGGCCTCGCGATCGAAGCCGCCACCGGCGCCGCGAAGGATGCCGCCGTTTAAAACCGTATCTGCCCGGCGTGCAGGAAGCACATCTTGCTGAACAGCGAGAGGTCGAGCGGGTTCGGCAGGCGGACGTCGCCGATGTCGGGGCAGGGTTTCTTCGCCGGGTCGTAGGAGCGGTCGATCTGGGAGATGAAGACGAGAATGAGGCCCCGGTCGGCGGCGAAGGCCTTCAGGGTGCGGATCTGCGCCATCAAGGGCGGGTTTTCGCGCCTGTGGTCGAGCAGCTGCAGGTAGTCGACGACGACGAGGGTGCCGGGCGGCGCCGTGGCCAGCGCTCCGACGATGTAGTCGGCGCTGATGGCGTCGGAATCGTCGAAGTCGAACAGGCCTCCGAAATGCGCCGGGTCTGCCCCGATGGCGCGGAAGCGATCGATGACGTCCCGCGCCGTATATTCCAGCGTGAAGAGCACGCCGCGGCGGCCCGCCTTCATGGCTTCCACCGCGAGTTCGAGGCTCATCAGCGTCTTGCCGTGGCCGGGCCGGGCGCCGATGAGCACGAGGTCGCCGGGTGCCAGCCGGGCGAACAGCCCGCCGGCGGGCGATGTCGCGGTCCGCCTGGCGGCGAGCAGGCTCCAGGCGCCGAAGCCTTCCCCGGCGGCCACGCGGTCGAGCGCCTGGTGGAGCGGAATGCGTTCCTCGCGCGACAGGCGCCTGGCCCGGCGCTTCAGATGGTGGACGGGTGCGGACAGCTTCACGGCAAAACCTCCCCTTGCGAGCGATCTTCGCAACCCCTCCTTATGCCTGGTGCCCGAACGGTCGGTCCGAGGATGGGATGGCCCGGCATGAACGATGCTTTCCCGAGCGGAGGGGGGAGGCGCGGGCCGCGCCGGCGGCAAGCATAGCCGAGTCGCGGCCGATCGAAAATCGCCGGGGGCGGGCGTTGTCGCGGGAAGGGCGGACGGGACGTCCGCGCGCCCGGGGAGTGCTGCCGGCGGCGTCAGCCGGACCAGCCGCGGTGGATCACATAGACGGCGACGGCGAGGACGAGCGCGGCGAAGAGGCGGGCGAGCATGTGCCGGCTGGCGGACAGCCGGGTCGCCAGCAGCATGCCGCCGATGCCGCCGAGGATGCCGCCGGCGATGAACTCGGCCGCCAGCGCCCAGTCGACCAGGCCGGCGCCGGCATAGTTGAGCGCGGTCGCCAGCCCGAAGGTTCCGACGGCGAGCAGCGAGGAGCCGATGGCGCTGATCGTCGGCATGCCCGTGGCGAGGATGAGCGCGGGGACGATGAGGAAGCCGCCGCCGATGCCGAAGAAGCCCGAGCCGAAGCCGGTCACCAGGGCGGCGCCGGCGGTGAGAGCGCACATGCGCAGGTCGACCGGGCGGGCGACCGCCGGCGCCTCGCGCCGCGGGCGCAGCATCAGGAGGCCCACCACCAGCATCAGCACGCCGAAGAAGAGCAGCAGCCGCCTGCCGTCCACCAGCATGCCGAGGCTGGAGCCGAGCAGGGCGCCGGCCGTGCCGATGAGGGCGAAGACGACGGCGCAGCGCCACCAGACATGGCCTTTGCGCGCATGGGCGACGAGGCTGGCATAGGCATTGACGGAGACGGCGAGCGCGCTGGTGCCGATCGCCACATGCGGATCGGCGACGCCGACCACATAGAGGAGCAGCGGCGTGGCGAGGATGGAGCCGCCGCCGCCGAGCAGGCCGAGGATGAAGCCGACGAGGCTGCCGGAGCCGAGGGCCGGGACGAGGGTGCCGGTGATCATGAATGCCGCCCTGCAAGGAGGCGGTCATGCACGATCATGCCGACCGCCATCGCGGCCACGAACAGGATGACGGGAGGAAGACCGGTCGACAGCGCCGAGACCGCCGGCCCCGGGCAGAAGCCCGCCAGCCCCCAGCCGACGCCGAAGATCGCCGAGCCTGCCAGCAGGCGGGCGTCGATCCTGGTCTTTTGCGGGAGGTGGAACTGGTCGTCGAGCACCGGCCGTGCCATGCGGCGCTGGAGCAGGACGCCCGGCACCGCCATCGCCACGGCGCCGGCGAGCACGAAGGCGAGGCTCGGGTCCCATCGGCCGGCGAGGTCGAGGAAGCCGAGGACGCGGGCGGGATCGACCATGCCGGACAGCGACAGGCCGAAGCCGAAGAGGGTCCCGGCGGCGAGCGCGGCGAGAAGGCGGAGCAGGGCGCGGGCGGTCATCCGAGCAGGCCTCCGAGGGTCGCCGTAAGGATGCCGGCGGCGAGAAAGGTCGCCGTCGCCGCGATGGAGCGGGGCGAGAGGCGGGCGAGGCCGAGGATGCCGTGGCCGGAGGTGCAGCCGCTCCCCATGCGGGAGCCCACGCCGACGAGCAGGCCGGCGGCGAGGATCACCGGCCAGGCGGCGGCGACCGTCAGCGCCGGCAGGGCGCCGAACAGCGCGGCATAGGCGAAGGGCCCGGCAACGAGGCCGGCGACGAAGGCGGCGTTGAGTGCGGCCCGCCGGCCGAGCAGGAGGCGGCCGACGATGCCGCTGATGCCGGCGATGCGGCCGTCGAGGACGAGCAGCAGCGAAGCTGAAAGGCCGAGCAACATGCCGCCGAGGAGGGAAGGCCAATAGGCGCTCATGCCCGGCCCTCCGGCCTGCAGAAGATGTCGTAGAGCGCGTTGACGAGCTGCGCCGCCTTCGCCTCGGTGAGGCGGTAGAAGATCTGCTTGGCCTCGCGCCGCGTCTCGACGATGCCGGCCTCGCGCAGCACGCCGAGCTGCTGCGACAAGGTCGGCTGGTGGATGTCGAGCTGCTCCTCGAGGGCGCCGACCGAATATTCGCCCTCCACCAGGGTGCAGACCAGCATCAGGCGCGCGGGATGCGACAGGGTCTTCAGCAGGGCGGCGACCTCGCCGGCACGCTTTTCCATGTCCTCGCGCGTCATGCGGTCGCGCAGCTCCGGCGGGGCGGGGATGGCTACGGTCACCATGAGGCGCCTCCGAGGGCGTCGAGGGGGAATTTCAGGTAGCGCCGGCCGTTCGCCTCGGGCTCCGGCAGCCGTCCGCCGCGCAGGTTGACCTGGAGGGCGTGCAGGATGAGCTTGGGCATCGGCAGCGACTTGTCGCGTTCCTGGCGCAGGCGCACGAAGGCGGCCTCGTCGATGCCGGCCAGATGCGGGTTGGTGCGCTTCTCGGCCCCCACCGTGCTCTCCCAGCGCGGGTTGCGCCCCTCGGGCTGGTAGTCGTGGCCGGCGAACAGGCGCGTCTCGTCGGGCAGCGCCAGGATCGCCTGGATCGACCGCCACAGGATGTCCGCCCGGCCGCCGGGGAAGTCCGCCCGCGCGGTACCGCTGTCCGGCATGAAGATGGTGTCGTGCACGAAGGCGGCATCGCCGATGACATAGGTGACCGAGGCCAGCGTATGCCCGGGCGAGAACATCACGCGCCCGTCGATCGAGCCGACGCGGAAGCGGTCGCCGTCGGCGAACAGCCTGTCCCATTGCGAGCCGTCCGTGCGCAGCTCCGGCCAGTTGTAGATGTCCTTCCACAGGGCCTGCACCTCGGTCACATGCGCGCCGATGGCGGTGGGGGCGCCGGTCTTCTCCTTCAGGTAATGCGCCGCGGAGAAATGATCGGCATGCGGATGGGTGTCGAGGATCCATTCGACCGAAAGCCCCTGCTTCTCGATATAAGCGAGGATCGCGTCGGCGCTCATCGTGCCGGTGGAGCCGGATTTCTCGTCGAAGTCGAGGACGGGATCGATGATGGCGCAGCGCCTGGTGGCGGGATCGCTGACGACATATTGCGCGCTCCAGGTCCGGGGATCGAAGAAGCCTTCGACCTGCGGCACCCGGCTCGTCTCGCGCTCCAGCCATTTGACCGCGCCGGACAGGTCGAAGCCGTAATGCCGGCCGAAGGCGGGGACCTCCTCGATGCGCATGCGCCCGTCGAGCACCTCGCCGAGGACATGGAGGGCGAGGGCGCGCATGCCGCTCTTGCAATGGGCGAGGACGCGCCCCTGCGCCCCGGCGACGAAGGCCTGGAAGGCGCGCACATCGGCGCGGGTGATGCTCGCCAGGCTGACGGGGACGAAGGCATAGGCGAGGCCGGCCCTCTCGGCCGCCGCCTTCTCGGCGGCATTGCCGGGCTGGCCGGGCTCCTCGCCGTCCGGACGGGCGTTGAGCAGCGCGGAAAAGCCGCCTTGCGCCAGCGGGCCGAAGGCGGCGGGATCGGGCTGGCCGGCGATGGACAGCCGGTCGGTGACGGAGACGGGTTGCATGATGCGGCCTTTCGAGAATCGATATACATTTAAGTAAAATATATAATGTTGAGATGCAAGGGGGGAACGAAATTTTCCGCGCACCCCGCCGCCCGTCCCCGGTGCCCGGCAACGTCATCCCGTGCGCACCGCCACCCTGCGAGGGTGGGTGCAGACACGGGACCGCGTGCGGAACGAGCCTCATCCTGCCCGCGGTCCCGGACGCGATGCGTCACTGACGTGCCGCATCGCGTCCGGGATGACCGGCCGTTGCCGGGCGGGGGGGCGAGACTACCCCGCGCCGCGAAGGAAGCGGTCGACTTCCTCGCGCTCGGGGATGCCGAGGCGGCCGCCGAAGCGGGTGCATTTGATCGCCGCCGCGGCCGAGGCGAAGCGCACGGCTTCGGGCGCGCCCATGCCCTCGCCGAGAGCGAGCGCCAGCGCGCCGTGATAGGTGTCGCCGGCGGCGAGCGTGTCGACGACCTCGACCCGGAAGGCGGGGATGTGCTCGATGCGGCCGTCTGCCGTGAACCACGTTCCTCGCGGGCCATGCGTCACCGCCTGCCAATTGGGGGCGCCGGCTGCCAGTTCCGCCAGCGCCGCGGCCGGGTCCTCGCGCCCCGTCATCTCGCGCGCCGCCTGGTGCGAATAGGCGACATGCGTGGCCGCCTGGAGCAAAGCGGGGCTGTCGGGGGCGCTGTCGACGTCGAGCACGCCGGGGCATCCGGCCTGCCGGGCGAGGGCGAACAGGCGCAGCGCCGCCGCCTCCCAGCGGATGTCGCCCATCACGGCATCGGTGCCGTCCGGCAGCGCCTCGGGCAGCCATGCCGGCTCCTGCGGCAGGGCGTCGTCGGTATAGGTCACGATCAGGCGTTCGCCGGCGGCGTCGACGAAGATCGCCGAGAGCGGTGAGGTCAGGCCGGGAATGCGCCGGATGAGCGCGCAGTCCACGCCGAAGGCTTCGAGGCCCTCGACGATGTCGCGCCCGGTCGCATCGTCGCCGAGGCGCACCATCAGCACCGCCTCGCCGCCGAGCCGGGCCACCGCGACGGCGGCGTTGGCGGCGAGGCCGCCGCCGACCACCGTCAGGGCGTGGCTGCGATATTTCTCCGGACGGACGGGCATCTCCCGCACCGCGAAGATGAAATCCTGAACCGCCGTGCCCGCCAGACAGACCTTGGCCACGTCGCCCCCCCCCCCCCCCGGAATGGTCGATTTTCCGTCCGCCCCTCCCTATCGGCCGGAGCGTCCTGCATTCAAGCGCTTCGGCCGGCGCGAAGGCAAGGAGCCCGGCGCATCTTCCTACCTGTTTCCGACCGCGGACCGGGGCGAGTCGGCATTCCGGGTCTCCTCGGAAAAGGCCAGGGAAATATGGATGTCGAGCCGCTCCTTGACGGCGAGCGAGGCGGCCGCGAAGGCGGCTTCCAACGCCGCTTCCGGCATGTCGTAGGGGCCCGTCCTGTCGCCGTCATGGTCGATCATCCAGCCCTCCCGGCGGCTGACGATCCGGTATGACGCCTCTTTCGCCTTGTCCATTGCCGTCTCCTCGCTGATGTCGCCTGCAAGGAACGGACGATGGGAGCGGTGGTTCCTGCGCGAGGAAGGGGCTGTCCCCGCGGCAGGCATCCTTCCCGTCTCGCTTACCGCCCGAGGAGGACGTCGCGGGTGTGGCCGGCGATCACCGCCTCCTCGTCGGTCGGGATGATCAGCACCCGCACCGCGCTGTCCGCGGCGCCGATGTCGGGCGCCGCGGCGGCATTGGCGGCGGCGTCGATGGCGACGCCGAGCCAGCCCAGCCTTTCGCCGACGCGGGCGCGTATCTCGGCGGCGTGCTCGCCGATGCCGCCGGTGAAGACGAGGCATTCGAGGCCGCCGAGGGTGTTGGCCATCGCCGCCGTGTGCCGGGCGATGCTGAAGCAGAAGAGGTCGACCGCCTCGGCCGCTTCGGGGGCGTCGGATTTCAGCAGCGCCTGCATGTCGCCGCTCAGGCCGGAGACGCCGAGAAGGCCGGATTCCTTGTAGAGCAGGTGCTCGAGCGCCGCCACCGAGAGACCCTGCGCCTGCTGCAGATAGAGGAGGACGCCCGGATCGATGGCGCCGCAGCGTGTCGCCATCACCAGCCCGTCCAGGGCGGAGAAGCCCATGGTGGTGTCGGCGCTCCGGCCATGGCGCATGGCGCACAGGCTCGCGCCGCTGCCCAGATGCGCCACCACGGTGCGCCTGTCCGCCAGCGAAGGCGACAGGCCGGCGAGACGGCGCGCGACATATTCATAGGACAGGCCGTGGAAGCCGAAGCGGCGCAGGCCCTGCACCTCGTAGCGGCGCGGCAAGGCGAGCCGGCTGACCGGCGGCGCGAGATCGTGGTGGAAGGCGGTATCGAAGCAGGCGACCTGGGGCAGCTGCGGCCGCATCGCCCGCAGCGCCCGGATCGGCGCGAGGCTTCCCGGCTGGTGCAGCGGGGCGAGCGGCGTCAGCGCCTCCAGCGCCGCGAAGAGGGCATCGTCGATGCGGGCGGGCTCGACGTGGAGGCCGCCGCCATGCACGACCCGGTGGCCGACCCCCGCAAGGGCGCCGGCGCCGATATGTTCCTCGCTCCACGCCAGGAGATCGCTCACCAGCCCGTGGCCGTCCGGCTCGCCGGACGCCGCGTGGCGGTCCGCCAGCATGCCGCCGTCGGGGGCATGCGCCACCAGGCGCCGGGCCCCGTCGCGTTCCTCGGCCTTCCCCCTGGCGAGGAGGCCGGGCTCGTCGGCGCCCGACATCGCGAACAGCGCGAATTTCAGGCTGGAGGAGCCGGCATTGATCGCGAGGACGGCATCGGTCATGTCATGCTCCTGTCTGTGTTGGGCCCGTCAGGACGGGATGCTCGGCGACGGCGATCTGCCGATGGAAGATCATCGGTCGCACGCCAGTACCGGTCCATCGAGGCGAGGTGTCCGGCGTTCGCCGTGCCGCTTCTGCATCGTTTCTGCCTCGGAAGCTACCGTCGGCATCCAGGAACGTTCTGCAGTGGTTGATACGACGGCTAACTATGCGCCGCGCCTTCCGGATTATGCCCCGCCGCGACTGCCCCGACAACCGACCGTGCCGTGAATTGTTCGGGACGGGAGAATGAGCCGTCGACGGGTCTGCGAGCCTGGACGGCCGCCGTCGCGGGCGGATGGCCAGATTCGGGAGGATTGCGCGTTTGGGCCATGGCCGTAGCAGCCCCGACAGGGTAGAACTGACCTGTCGTTCCGTCAGGGACGTTCTCTGACCTTCGTGGATACCGGGCTTCCCATGACGCTGATCAAGACATCGAGGATCGGTCCTGCCGCCGGCCGGCACGATATGCCTGCCGGCCGCCGCAATGTCCGCAAGCCGCAGGGCGCCGCCGTCGCGGGCAATGCGAAGATATCCGAACGCCTCGCCGCCGCCACCCAGGAACTCGCCAGCGGGCTGTCCGAGGCGTCGGCTGCGGCCGAGGAGCTGTTCAGCTCGATCGCGCAGATCGCCGCTGGCGCGGCGGAGGCCTCCGCCGCCTCCCAGCAGCAGCTTTCGTCGCTCAAGGCGGTGACCGGCCATTTCACGGCCGCCAAATCGCAGGCCCAGTCCTTCCGCAGCCTCACCACCTCGCTCGAGCGGACGCTGATCGAGACCTCGGCGCAGACCATGACCTCGGTCCGCGCCATCGAGCGCAACGCGGAGCGCCAGATCGCCTCGGTCGAGGTGATCGCCGAGCTGGAGCGCCGCACCCAGGACGTGCGCGACGTCACCCAGATCGTCGGACGCATCTCCGACCAGACCAACCTGCTGGCGCTGAACGCGGCGATCGAGGCCGCGCGGGCCGGCGATCACGGCCGCGGCTTTGCCGTCGTGGCCGACGAGGTGCGGGCGCTGGCCGAAACGTCGGAGAAGGGGGCGACGGAGGTCCAGGCGCTGGCCGACGCCATCCAGTCGGAGGTGCGGTCGGTTGCCGAGGCGGTGAAGGCGGCCGCGGAAGCGGCGAAGGCCGAAGCCAGGACCGGCCGCATCGTCGGCGAGACGCTGGAGGCGATCGGCAGGGAGATGATCCAGCTGTCGGAAGGCAGCGAGACGACGCTGCTCGCCGCGCTCGAGGCGGAACGGGGAGTGGAAGAGGCGCGGCGAGGCGCCGAACAGGTGGCGAGCGCGGCCGAGGAACAGTCGGCGGCTGCGGGCGAGGCGCAGACGGCCACCGGGCAGCAGGTGCAGTCGGTCGAGCAGGGCAAGGTCGCCGCCGAGGCCCTCTCCGCCCTGGCGGAGGTCCTTCGCGACCGGGCGGACGACAGCCAGGCCGAGCAGATCGCCGCCATGGCCGAGGAATTGTCGGCCGCCATCCAGGAATTGAGCGGCACGGCGAGCCAGATTTCGACCGCGGTCGATCAGATCAGCCGGGGCGCGCAGCAGCAGGCCGCGGCGACGCACCAGACCTCGTCCGCGCTCGTCCAGATCGAGAACGGCGCCAAGGTCGCCCTGGCCAATGCCGGCCGCGCCGATGAGAGGGCGACGGCGATCGTGCTTTCCCTTTCGGATTGCCGTTCGTCCGTGCAGCGGCTGATCGAGGCGGTGCTTTCGATCACAAGCGCCACCCAGGACAATCTGGCGAGGATCCGGCGCATCGAGACAACCGGCCGCAGGATCGAGAAGAACATCGATGCGATCGCCCTGCTCGGCGTGCAGACGACCATGCTCGCCGTCAGCGGTTCGGTGGAGGCCGCGCGGTCGGGTCAGGCCGGCCGCGGCTTCGCGCTGGTCTCCAACGACATCCGCGCGCTTGCCAGGGAGGCCTCGGAGAGCATCGACCGCGTCAAGGACACCGTCCGCGGCATCCTCGACCAGATCAATTCGTTGCGCCGCGAACTGGAACAGGTCGTCGCCGCCTCGGAGGGCGAGCTCCAGAACAATCGCGCCACCGTCGTCGCCCTCGAAAAGGTCGACCGCGAGGTCGCCGCCCTGAGGGAGGCCAACCGCGCCATCCTGGAGGGCGGCGCGACCATCCGCGAGGTCGTCGAGGAGGCGGCTGCCGGTGCGCGCCAGATCGCGGCGGCGGCGGAGGAGGCCGGGTCGTCGGCACGCCAGGCCGCCGCGGCGACGGCGCAGCAGGCACAGGGCGCGGAGGATCTCGCCGCGGCGATCGAGGACATCGCCGCCCTGGCCGATGCGCTCAGGGGAGAGGGCGCGGCACAAGCGGGCCCCGACGAGCCGGGGCCGGCGGTGGCGGACAATGGCTGAGCCGGCGGCACTCGCCGAGGGTGAGGGGGAACCCCGGCGCTTCCTGACGTTCCGGAGCGAGCGCCGGCTCTATGCGCTGCCGGCCGAGGACGTGCTGGAAGTGATGCAGACGCCGGATGTCGCCCGCGTCCCCCGCGCACCCCCGTTCCTGCTCGGCATCGCTAATCTGCGCGGCATGGCGACCCCGCTGGCGAGCCTGAGCGGGCTGCTCGGCCGCCAGGTGCCGCCGCCCGCCTCTTCGTCGCGCGCGATCGTGCTGAACATCGGGCAACGGGTGGCGATCGTCGTCGACGGCCTGAGCGCGCTCGTCAGCATCGAACCGGACCAGCTCGAGAGCGCCGGCGCCGCGTGGGCGGGCGAGCGCGGCGAGGCCGTGAGCGGGGCCTTCCGCTGGAGCGGTCACGCCGATATCGTCAGGATCCTCGACATACGGGCATTGCTGGCCGCCGCTTTCGTGCGGCGGGCGGCCGCCGAGCGCCCGCGCGGCCGGCTTCATGCCGAACTCCCGGCCGCCCTCGCACCCGATGCCCCGTCCTGGACGCGCTATGTCGTCTTCGAGACGGGCGGGCAGGAATATGCGCTCGACGTCGCCGCCGTCCGCGAGATCGTTCCGGCGCCGGAAGTCCTGGCGGCCATGCCGGAGAGCGAGGACGTCGTCATGGGGCTGACGGCCTATCGGGGCGGTATCCTGCCCCTGCTGTCCATGGCGGGGCTGCTGGGATTTCGATCCGCGGCGCGGCCGGACGCCGGTTCCCGCATCCTGGTCGTCGGCATCAGGGGCACGCTGGCCGGCCTGGCGGTGGACAAAGCGCGCGCGATCCTCGACGCCGATCCGACTCTCGTCGAGCCGCTTCCCGCCATGCTCGCGGCGCGCTCGGGAGGCGAAACGCGCATCAAGGCGGTGTATCGGGACGAGGCCGGCACCAGGCTGGTGTCGATCGTCGCGGTCGACACGCTTTTCCGGGAGGACATCATGCAGCGTCTGTCCGCGCCGGGGCGCCCGGCGGCGCAGGGGGAGACCGGCGGCAGCGAGGCCTCGCCGGGGCAGAGCACGATTCTGGTGTTCCGGCTCGGGGACGAGGAATACGGCCTGCCCATCTCGTGCATCGAGGAAGTGGCGCCGGTTCCGACCCGGATCTCGCGGCTGCCGCGGGCGCCCGACTTCCTGGATGGGGTGACGAGCCATCGCGGCGAAGTGCTCCCCGTGATCGATCAGCGCCGGCGGTTCGACATGCCGGCCGGCGCATCGCTGCCGTCGCGCCGTCTCGTCGTCCTGCGCAGCGGCGGCCATCGCGCCGGCCTGATCGTGGACGGCGTGTCCGAAGTGCTCCGCACCAGCGAGGGGGCGATCCAGCCGCCCCCCGAGCTGACGGGCGAAGCGACGCGCTATGTCGAGGGCGTCGTCGATACGGGTGAACGGGGCCGTCTCGTGCTGCTGCTCAATCCGGCTGAATTGCTGAGCGTGAGCGAACGCAGCGAGCTCGACTCCTTCACCACCTCCCATCCCGCGCCGTTGCCTTGATTAAGGTCCTGGTCGTCGACGATTCCGCGCTGGTGCGCAAATTGCTCGGGCAGGCCTTCGCCGGCGAAGGGGATTTCGAGGTTGCCTTCGCCCGCGACGGCGTCGCGGCGCTCGCCGAACTCGCCCGCTTCAACCCCGACGTGGTCACGCTCGACGTCAACATGCCGCTCATGGACGGCCTGGCCTGCCTCGACCGCATCATGATCGAGCGTCCATGCCCGGTGGTCATGGTCTCTTCCGCGACGGGAGAGGGCGCCGAGGCGACGCTGGAAGCCTTGCGGCTCGGCGCCGTCGATTTCGTGGCCAAGCCGGACGGCGCGATGTCCCTGCAGATCGAGGCGTGGATCCCCACGCTCCTGCGGACGGTGAGGACCGCAGCGGGCGCCAAGCCCCGCCTCAGCCGGCGGCTGCGGGAGCGGGTGCGCCATCGCATGCGCGGGTCCGCTCCGGCGGGCCTCGCCCCGCCGGCGGCGCCCAGGCTCGCTGCCGAGGCCGCTCCGATCGAGGGGCTGGCTCATGGCCTGGTCCTGGTGGGGGCGTCGACCGGCGGCCCTCCCGCGCTGGAGACGCTGCTCCGGGCCCTGCCTTCCAGCTTTCCCTGGCCGATCCTCGTGGCGCAGCATATGCCGGTGGCCTTCACCGGCCCCTTCGCCAAGCGCCTCGACGGGCTGTGCGCCTTGTCCGTCGCCGAAGTGGGAGCGCCCGTGCGGTTGCGGCCCGGCGCCGTCCATATCGGCCGGGGCAATGCGGACCTCGTGGTGACGCGCCGGTCCGGCGAGCTCTTCGCGATGGCGGCGCCGGCCCAGCCCGGCTATCCCTGGCATCCGAGCGTCGATCGCCTCGTGCGCAGCGCTATGGAGCAGGCGCCGGCCTCCCGCCTGGTCGGCCTGCTCCTGACCGGCATGGGCACGGATGGCGCCGACGCGATGGCCGCGATGCGGCATGCCGGCGGACGGACGATCGCCGAAGCGGAGGAGACGGCGGTGGTCTGGGGCATGCCGGGGAGCCTGGCCCGCCTCGGCGGGGCAGACCGTATCCTGCCTTTGCCGCGGATCGCCGATTGCCTTATAAGATGGACGGCGAAGATGGATTGACGACCACGGATGCCGCTCGTTCGAAAACATGCGCCGGTCCGGACGGACGCCGAGGCCGGGGACCGTTCGCCGGTCCCGCACGCCGGCGCTGCGGACCTGCGCGTCCGACTCGTCGAAGGCACCCCCGAGGAGCGCTATGCGGCGGCGCGCCTGCTGGCGGCGATGCCCGAAGGCGCCGACATCCTCGGCCAGGCGCTGGCGCTGGAACCCGATGCGCGGGTGCGGGAGGCGATCTTCGCAGGTCTGGCACGCTCGAGCGATGCAGGGGCGGTGGACGTGCTGCTGCGCCAGCTGCATTCGGACGACGCCGGCCTGCGCGGCGGGGCGCTCGATGCCCTCCGCGCGATGCCGGGACGTTTGAGGCCTTATCTCGAGGCCCTCCTCTCCGATGGCGATTCCGACGTCAGGCTCCTCGCCTGCGATCTCCTGCGCGAGCAGCCGGACGACGTGGCGGCGGCCCTGCTGCCGCCGCTCCTCGATGCCGAGACCCATGCCAATGTCTGCGCGGCGGCGGTGGACGTCCTCGCCGAGGTCGGCGATGCCCGGTCCCTTCCCGCGCTGCAGCGCTGCGCGGCACGCTTTCCCCGCGAGGCCTTTCTCCAATTTGCCATCCGTGTGGCCGTCGGACGGATCGGCGGCCCGCCTTGAGCGACGAGGCGCGGGCGCAGGTCGTCACCGAGGAGGAGTTTGGTCGCCTGTCGGATTTCCTCTACCGCCGTACCGGGCTGGTCTTCGGGGCGGCCAAGCATTATTTCGTCGCGCGCAGGCTCGCCGAGAGGATGGCCGCGACGCGAACCGGAACGTTTGCCGGCTATTATGCGTTGCTGCGCCGCAATGCGGACGACGAAATCGAGCATCTGATCAACGCCTTCACCATCAACGAGACCTATTTCTATCGCGAGGATCATCAGCTTCGCTGCCTGACCGGAGACCTCCTGGCGGAGCGTGTCGCCGGCCGCCCGGCGGGCGGCGGCATCAGGATCTGGTCGGTGCCGTGCGCCACCGGGGAGGAGCCCTATTCGCTGGCGATGTGGCTGCTGGAGAACTGGCCGCCCGTCGATCGCTACGAAGTCGAGATCGTCGGCTCCGATATCGACACCGCAGCGCTCGACGCCGCCGAACAGGGCTATTTCGGCAAGCGCGCCCTCATGCGGCTTTCGGACGGGCTGGTGGAGAAATATTTCGTCGACAGGGGGAACGACAGCTGGCGCATCAGGGAGGAATTGCGCGAATCCGTGCATTTTTCGCGGGTGAACCTGATGGACGCGGGCGAAACCGCGGCGCAAGGTCGGTTCGACGTGATCTTCTGCCGGAACGTGCTGATCTACTTCGACGACATGTCGCGGCGCTTGGCGGCGGAAAATCTCTACGAATGCCTTTTGCCGGGCGGTTTCATTTGTCTGGGGCATGCGGAATCCATGAGTCGCATATCGCCGCTTTTCGAGGTCTGCCGCTATGCGGACGCCATCGTCTATCGACGCCCATGGGAGGACCGGCGATGACCCCGGACGGCAAGGCGCGCATCCTCGTCGTCGACGACGCCAGCCTGGTCCGCCTCTATTATCGCGACATCCTGGAGAAGGCTGGCTTTGCGGTCGACGAGGCGCTCAACGGCATCGAGGCCCTGGAGAGGCTTCTCCTCGATCCCGCCGATCTCGTCATCGTCGACGTCAACATGCCGCGGATGGACGGGCTGAGCTTCCTGCGCGCTTTGCGCGAGCGGGACCTGCCCCTCGCCTCCACGCCCGCCTTGGTGACGAGCACGGAAGCGGCGCCGCAGGACGCGGCGGCGGCCAGCGCCGCCGGGGCCAATTTCTACCTGGTCAAGCCCGTCACTCCCGAGGTCCTGGCGCGCCATGCGGCCCTGCTCTGCGGTGTGGCGACGTGAACGAGTTCATCGAGCAATTCCTGATCGAGAGCCGGGAACTGGTCGAGCAGGCGACCAACGATCTCCTGTCCCTGGAGGCCGATCCGCAGGACAGGGCTTCGGTCGACCGGCTCTTTCGCGCCCTCCACACGCTCAAGGGCGCCGCCGGTATCGTCGATTTCGACGCGATGGCGGCGTTGATGCATGCCACGGAGGACGCGCTCTCCGAGGCGCGCTCGGGGCGCCGCGCCATCAGCCCGGCGCTTGTGACGCAGGGCCTCGCCAGTCTCGATCAGGTCAGCACCTGGCTGGACACCATGCAGGCCACCGGCGTTGTTCCCGCCGATGCCGGCAGGGCGGCCGAGGCGGTGGCGGCGTCTTTCGAGCCCGCGCCGGCCTCGGCGGCCGAGGACGCTTCCGAAGGCTGGGCGAGCGCGCTGCGCAGGCGCCACGGCGCGCAGGCCGGGACGGCGCGCGTGGCGATCCGCTACAGGCCCGCATCCGACTGCTTCTTCCACGGCGAGGATCCGCTCGAGCTTTTTTCGGCCTGCCCCGGCCTCCTCGCCGTCGATCTCGTGCCGCTCGGCACCGTGCCGGCGGCGGACGCGCTCAATCCCTATGACTGCCTGTTCGGCGTCCTCGCTTTGTCGGGCGCACCGCTCGCGGAGGTCGAGGCATGGCTGGCGCCTCTGGGTCCCCGGGCCGAGGCGGTGCCGCTCGCCGGGGAGGCTCCGGACCTGCCGGCGGAAGCCCGCGACATGATCGAGGCGCAGATCCGGCTTCTCGGGGAGGCGGGTGCGCGGCCTTCGCCGGGGCGGGCGGCCTCGGCGGCGCGGTCGGCGGCCAATATCCTGCGCTCGCTCGGCCGGGCGGCGGACGGGGAAGCCGTCGATCGCGTCCTGGCGGATACGGGTGAGCTCGCCCTGCCGGCGGCGCTCGCCGCAGCCCTCCGGCGTCTCCTCGGCACGGACGGGCCGGGCGCGCCGGCAGCGGACGGCCCCGGGCCGGACCCCGCCGCGGCGGCACCGGGCGCCGTCCGCGTGGAGTTCGACCGCATCGAAGCCCTGATCAAGCTCGCCTCGCAGCTGACCGTGGTGAAGAATGCGCTCGGGCACTCCACGGAACGGGCGGCCGAGACGACGATGAGCGACCTGCTCCCGCGCCTCAAGGAGCAGCATGCCGCGCTCGACCGCCTCGTCAGGGAATTGCAGCGCGCCGTGCTGGACATCAGGGTCTTCCCCTTCCGGCATGTCTTCCAGCGCTTTCCCCGCCTGGTGCGGGAGATGGCGACCAGCGTCGGCAAATCGGCGCGCCTCGTCGTCGCGGGCGAGACGACGGAAGCGGACAGGGCCATCGTCGAGGGCCTGTTCGAGCCGCTCCTGCACGTGCTGCGCAACGCGGTGGACCATGGCGTCGAGACCGCGGTCATCCGTGCCGCCGCGGGCAAGCCGCCGACGGCGCTCATCCATCTGCGCGCCATGCGGAGCACCGACCGCATCCTCGTCGAGGTGGAGGACGACGGCAGCGGCATCGACGTCGAAAGGGTGCGGCGGGCCGCGGTCGAACGCGGCATCGTCGACGGACGATCTGCCGAAGGCATGGCGCGGGAAGCCCTGGTCGATCTCATTTTTGCGCCGGGCTTTTCCACCGCGCCGCGGGCGACGGCGCTGTCCGGGCGCGGCGTCGGCATGGATGTGGTCCGTGCGGCCGTGGAGCGCATGAACGGGCGCGTCGGGGTGGAGAGCGCGGACGGGAAGGGAACGCTCATCCGCTTCGACCTTCCCTTCACGGTGATGCTGATGCGGGTCATCACCGTGGAAGCGGGCGGGCAGGCCTTCGGCATTCCGGTCGAGGCGGTGGTCGAGACCGTCAGCATGCCGCGCTCCCGCATTTCCGCCATCGGCCGGGCGCGGGCCTTCGTTCACCGCGACCGGACCATCCCGCTCGTGTGGATGAGCGAGATGCTGGGAGAGCGGGCGGCGGCCCGGGAGGAGGGCGAGGCCCGCATCGTGATCCTCTCCGCCGGCGGCGAGTCGGGCGGGCTCGAAGTCGACCGGTTCGGAACGAAGATGGACGTCATGCTCAACCCTCTCGAAGGCGTGCTGGCCGGGGCGCCGGGCATTTCCGGCACCACGCTCTTGGGCGATGGACGCGTCCTCATCGTGCTCGACCCTCTGGAGCTGATCCGATGAGCGTGCGCCTGCGCGACGAGGGGACCGTCGAGCTCGCCGGCCGCTGCCCCGCCGACGACGCCGAGCCGCTGCTGCGCCTCCTGCTGTCGGAGCCCGGCGCGCAGGTCGACTGGCGGACATGCGACCATCTCCACATGGCGCTCGTGCAGCTTCTCTTCATCTTCCGCCCCCCGCTCGTCGGGCCGCCGCGCGGCGATTTCCTGCGCCGCCATGTCGATCCCCTGCTGCGGCGCGCCTCCTGACAAATGCAAATGCGGCCTTTCGCCCATGGTGCGAAAATGCGAGAATGGCCGGAAATCCGAACGATCCGAGAGAGACTGAATGCAGGTGTGCGAAGTCTATGGTCCGTAAAGTCCTTATCGTCGACGACAGCAAGCTCGCGCGCATGGCGATCGTCAAGGTCCTCGGCAGCCTGTATCCGGAGTGGACCAGGCTGGAGGCGGCCGAAGCCGAAGCCGCCCTCGAAATCGCCGGGCAGACGGCCATCGACATCACGCTCCTCGATTTCAACATGCCCGGTCGCGACGGCCTCAGCCTCGCTTCCGATCTGTTGAAACTGTATCCGGGCATGCCGGTCGCCGTGATCTCGGCCAATCACCAGGACGAGGTCGTGCGCCGCGCTGGGTCGATCGGCGCTGCCTTCCTCTCCAAGCCGCTGACCGAAAAGGCCTTGGCCGCGTTCCTGGCCGAGGCGGTGCAACAGCTGGGCAGGGATGCGCGGTGAGCCTCCCCGACATCCAGATCCTGAGCGAGCTCGAACTCGATGCCTTCACCGAACTGGTGAACATCGGCGTGAGCAAGTCGGCGAACAGCCTGCGCGAAATGATCGGCGAGCAGGTGCTGCTGTCGGTGCCCCGTCTCAGCCTGGTGAGTCGGGGACGGGCGATCGAGATGCTCGGCGAGACCGAGGCGAGCAATCTGGTCGCGGTCCATCAGGTCTTCGAAGGCGACATCACCGGCCGGGTCATCCTGATCTTTCCCGAGACCAAGAGCCTGGAACTCGTCAGGGCGGTCGCGGGCGGCGACCTGCCTCTCGAGGACATCATCGAGCTCGAGCACGAGGCTTTGGCGGAAACCGGCAACATCATCCTCAATGGCTGCCTTTCCACCATGGCCAACCTGCTGCAGCGCAGCCTGAGGATGTCGCTGCCGGAGATCCTCAGGGGCAAGGGTCCCGAATTCTTCTCGATGGATCCGCCGCCGGATGCCGGTGACGTCGTGATGTTCCTCTTCATCAATTTTGCCGTCAGGCAGCGCGACATCCGCGGCTATATCGTCATGCTGATGGATCTGCCTTCGCTGGCGGCGTTGAAGGGATTGCTCGCCGAATTCATCGAACGGACGACAGGCGTGAAGGCGACGGCTCCCGATGAAACAGCCTGAAAGCGGCGGGCTGGGCGAGATCCTCGACGCGCTCGACACCGGCCTGATCATCCTGGATCGCGACAAGAAAGTCGTCGGCTGGAACGGCTGGGTGGTCTCCGCCACGCGGGTTTCCGCCGAGGAGGCGGCCGGCCGGACGCTGGAGGAGATCTTCCCCCCCGAGCCGCTGCGCCGGCTGCTCGCCGCGGTCGACAATGCCCTGCATGCGGGGACGTCGAGCCTCCTCACCCATTCGCTCAATCCGGACCTCCTGCCCCTGCATACGCGGGCGGGCCGCTCCCTGATCCATGATGTTTCCGTGCGCCCGCTCGGGCCGAGGAGCGAGGCGCGCTGCCTCATCCAGATCGTGGACGTGACGCTTGCCGCGGAGCGCGAGCGCCTCCTCCGCGCCCGGCAGAATGCCCGCTATGCCGCCGTGGTCGACAATGCTCCCGATGCCATCGTCACGCTGAGCGCCGAGGGCATCGTCGAATTCGCCAATGCCGCTGTGCATCGCGAACTCGGCTATCCCCTGCAGGATCTCGTCGGCCTGCCGCTGCGTGGGATCTTCGCCGACGCCTCCGAATGGGATCGGATCTGGCCGCGGCTGGCGGCGGGCGAGGCGCTGCCGGCGCCGGTGAGCCTGGCCGTCATCCGGAGGGACGGCTCGACCAGCCATGTCGAATTGTCCGCGTCGCGCTGGACCAGCGAGATGCGGGTCTATGTCACGGCGATCCTGCGCGACGTCACCGACCGGCATGCGGCCGAAGCCAAGCTCCGGCACCTCAACGAGACGCTCGAGGAGCGGGTGGTCAACGCCATCGCCGAGCGCAATCTCCTGGCCGATATCGTCGAGACGACGGATGCGTTCATCCAGGTCGTCGACCTCTCCTATCGCATCCTCGCCGTCAACAAAGCGAGCGCGGACGAATTCGAACGGATTTTCGGCGTCAGGCCGGAGGTGGGCGACGACGTGCTCGACCTCCTCGCCGCCCAGCCTGAGCAGCGCGACAGGCTGGAGGCGCTGTGGCGCCGGGCTCTGGCCGGCGAGAACTTCACGGTCGTGCAGGAGCTCGGGGATCCCGCGCGGGACCGGCGCCATTACGAGATGAAGTTCAGCTCGCTGCGCGGGAGCGACGACCGCCTCGTCGCCGCCTTCCAGTTCGTCTACGACGTTTCCGAGCGTCTGGAGCATCAGGCCCAGCTCGCCCGGACCGAGGAGGCCCTGCGCCACGCCCAGAAGATGGAGGCGATCGGCCAGCTCACCGGCGGCATCGCCCACGACTTCAACAATCTCCTCATGGGCATCAGCGGCTCGATCGAACTGCTCAGGCGCCGCATCGCCGCCGGCAAATATGACGAGACGCAGCGTTTCATGGATGCCGCGGTGGCCTCGGCCAACCGTGCGGCGGCGCTGACCCATCGCCTGCTCGCCTTCGCCCGGCGCCAGCCGCTCGATACCCGCAGCGTGGATGTCAACCATCTCGTCCGCGACATGGAGGACCTGCTGCGGCGCTCCCTCAACGAGCAGATCGAATTGCGGATTTCGCTCGCGCCGGATCTCTGGGCCACGCTGACCGACGCCAACCAGCTCGAGAACGCGCTGCTCAACCTCGCGATCAACGCGCGGGACGCCATGCCCGACGGAGGCCTCCTCAGCATCAGCACGCGCAACGAGGAGCTGGACCGTCCGGTCCGGCATGGGTCGGAGGAGATCGAGGCGGGGTCCTACACCGTCATCCGTGTCGCGGATACCGGCGTCGGCATGCCGCCCGAGGTGGTGTCGAAGGTGTTCGAGCCTTTCTTCACGACGAAGCCGATCGGGCAGGGGACGGGCCTCGGCCTTTCCATGATCTACGGCTTCGTCAAGCAGTCCCGCGGGCATGTGCGCATCGAGAGTGCGCCGGGCGAGGGGACCGCCGTCGTCATCTATCTGCCGCGGTCCGACGAGGAGCCGCTCGCCGGCCGCGAGGCCGCCGTGGAACGGCCTTCCGTCGCCTCCGGCGAGGTCGTGCTGCTGGTCGAGGACGACCCGTCCGTCCGCCTGCTGATCGGGGAGGTGCTGAGCGAGCTCGGCTATGCCTGTGTGGAAGCGACCGACGGCCAGGCCGCCGAGCCGATCCTGCGTTCCAATATCGAGATCGACCTGATGATCACCGATATCGGGTTGCCCGGCATGAACGGCCATCAGCTCGCGGATATCGCCCGGCGTTACCGGCCGCAGCTGAAGATCCTGTTCGTCACCGGCTATGCCGAGCACGCGACCGGCAACACCGGATTCCTCAGGCCGGGCATGGAACTGGCGACCAAGCCCTTCATCCTCGATTCACTGGCGCTCAAGATCCGCGAGATGCTGGCCGCTCCCGCGCGGCGCACGGATACGGTGTGATCGCAGGAGGACGCCGGACCGAAGCGGGGCCGGCGACGCGGACGGGCAACGCCGAGCCCGGCGGTTTCACAACGCCTTTTCCGTGCCGGCGTCGAAGAGCGAAATCCGGCCGAGGTCGATGTCGAGGGCGATCCGCTCGCCGGCCCGGCTGACGTCGTGGGCGCGCAATTCGGCGAGGACCGGCACGCCGGCGAGCCGGAAGGTGGCGAAGCTGCGCGAGCCCGTCGGCTGCAGCAGCTCGATCTCGGCGTCGATGCGCGCAATGCCCGGCGCCGGCGCTTCGCCGGCGGCACGGCTCACATGTTCCGGCCGGATGCCGAGCAGCAGCGGCGTCGCGTCGGCGATGCCGGCGGGAACCCGTCCGGGCGGCAGCGGCAGGCGTGCCGGGGCGCCCTCCCGGAAGGCGACGGCGTCGCCGGCCTCCCCGCGCGCCAGCACGCCCGGCACGAAGCCCATCTGGGGCGAGCCGAGGAAGCCGGCGACGAAGCGCGAGGCCGGCCGCTCGAACAGCGCCAGCGGCGCGCCGGACTGCTCGATGACGCCGTCGCGCATCAGCACGATGCGGTCGGCCAGCGTCATCGCCTCGATCTGGTCGTGGGTGACGTAGATCATCGTGGTGCCGATCTCCTGGTGGAGCCGCTTGATCTCGCCGCGCATCTCGTCGCGCAATTGCGCGTCGAGGTTGGACAGGGGCTCGTCGAACAGGAAGATCTGCGGGTTGCGCACGATGGCGCGCCCGATGGCGACGCGCTGGCGCTGGCCGCCGGAGAGCTGGCGCGGATAGCGGCCGAGCAAAGCGGTGATGCCGAGCATCGCCGCCGCGCGGCCGACCCGCTCCTCGATCTCGGGCTTCGGCATCTTGCGCGCCCGCAGCCCGAAGCCGATATTCTGCGCCACCAGCATATGCGGGTAGAGCGCATAGTCCTGGAACACCATGGCGACGTCGCGGTCGCGCGGGCGCATGTCGTTGACGACCCGTCCGCCGATGGCGATCTCGCCCTCGGTGATGTCCTCGAGCCCGGCGATGGTGCGCAGCAGCGTCGACTTCCCGCAGCCTGACGGGCCGACGAGCACGGTGAACTCGCCGTCGGCAATGGCGAGGTCGATGCCGCGCACGGCATGATAGCTGCCGTAGCGCTTGTGCAGGGCGCTGATCCTGACCTCAGCCATGAGTCTCCTCGCGGGATATCGTTCCAAATGATCGGGTGGTCGCGTTGGCCCTCACCCCTGCCCTCTCCCCGCTGGCGGGGAGAGGGCAGGGGTGAGGGGCGCCGCCGCCGCATCATGTATTGCGGGCGATTCCAAATTTGCCATTCCTCACCCCCTGACGGCGCCGAGCGTCAGCCCACGCACGAGGTGGCGCTGCGCCAGCACGCCGAGAAGGATCGAGGGCACGAGCGAGACGATGGCGAGGGCGCTCGCCTCGCCATATTGGGCGCCCTGGAATCCGAGAAAGGCGCGGAACACCGTCGGCAGCGTGAAGGCGGTCCGGCTGGTGAGGATCAGCGCGAAGAAGAATTCGGTCCAGCAGGCGATGAAGGCGAAGACGGCCGCCGCCACGATGCCCGGCGCGGCGAGCGGCACGGCGACGCGCCAGAAGGCCTGCCAGCGGGTGCAGCCGTCGACCAGCGCCGCATCCTCCATCGAGCGCGGCAGCCCGCGGAAATAGGCGAACATCATCCACACCGTCACCGGCAGGGTGAACACGGTATAGGCGATGATCATGCCGAGATGGGTGTCGTGCAGGCCGATGCCGCGATAGATCAGGAAGATCGGCAGCACCACCGCGATCGGCGGCAGGAAGCGCTGCGACAGCACCCAGAAGGACAGATGCTTGCCGCCGGTGCCGAAACGGGCGAGGCTGTAGGCCATCATCGTGCCGAACAGCGCCGACAATACCGTCGCTGCCAGCGAGATGACGAGGCTGTTGATCAGTCCCTGCAGGCCGCGATAGGCGAACAGCGCCGCCGTGTAGTGCACGATCGTCGGCTCGGACGGGAACCACACCGGTGGCACGGCGAGATAGTCGTCGCTCGGCTTGATCGAGGTGATGAACATCCAGTAGAGCGGGATGAGCACGAAGAGCAGGAACAGGCCGAGGAAGACGAGCCGTCCGGCCGAGCCCCGGCGCCGCCAATGGGGTGTCGCGTTCGCCATCACGCCGGCTCCGTGTTGAGGAGGCGCCTGACCAGCAGGCTGACCACCGCCGCGGTGAAGATCAGGAAGATCCAGCTTCCCGCCGTCGCCTGCGAGAGGTGGAACTGCGTGAAGCCGACGGTGTAGAGATAGAAGGACGAGGTGTAGGTCTTCGTGCCCGGCCCGCCGGCCGTCATGATGAAGATGGTGTCGAACAGCTTGATCGCGTCGAGCAGGCGGAAGGTGATCGCCAAAAGGATCATCGGGCCGAGCTGCGGCAGCGTGATGGCGCGGAAGGCGAGCCAGCTGTCGACGCCGTCGAGCTCGGCCGCCTCGTAGAGATTGGGCGGGATCGAGGTCAGTCCGGCGAGCAGGATGACGAACATGAACGGCGTCCACTGCCAGACGTCGGCCAGGATCAGCGAGATGTAGAGCCAGGGCGTCTGCGTCAGCCAGCTGATCGTCACGTCGTGGCCGACGATCTTGCCGAGGACATAGTCCATCGGCCCGAAGGGGCGCTGCAGCAGGAGGGCCCAGGCCTGTCCGACGATGACCGGGCTGATGAACAGCGGCACGATCAGGATCGACATCACCAGGCCGCGCCCCGGGAAGGTGCGCACCATGGCGAGCGCCAAGGCGAGGCCGAGGCCGAACTCGATGGCGACATTGGCGGCCGAGAGCAGCACGGTGAGCACCAGCGACCAGCGCGCCACCGGATCGAACACCACCATCGAGAAGTTCTTCAGGCCGACGAAGGCGTGGCCGGGAATCTGGAAGTCGTAATTGACGAACGACACCCACACCGAGAACAGCAGGGGATAGACCGACAGCGCCAGGATGAGCAGGACGGCGGGCGCGACGAGCAGCCATTTGAAGTGGCGCTCGCTCCAGTCTGACAGGCGCGCGAGGGCACCGGCCGGGCGGGGCGGGGACAAGGTGCCGGTGTGTGGGGCCATCGGAGGGTCTCGCTTGGAATATAGACGACGATGCAGTCGGTCGTGCTGCCCTCATCCTGCCCTTCTCCCCATAGGTGGGGAGAAGGAACGGCCGGCGTCGCGTCTTGAAGACGCCGCCGCTAGATGAAGACGTTGCAGGCCTGTCGCGACACGGAAGTCCCCTCTCCCCGCATGCGGGGAGAGGATAGAGGTGAGGGACTGCGTTATCTCAGGCGGGAAGATCGCACGTCTTCCCGCGGTTCCCCTCAGTCCATCTTCACGGCCATGCCCATCGTCTCGATCGTGTGATCGGCCGAGGAGCCGGGCAGCTTGCTGTATTCGGCGAAGGCCGCCTTCTGGCTGTCGACGCCGAGCCGCTCCGTCGTCTGGTCCCATTCGGCGGCGGCGGTCTGGAGCGCCTCCTTCGGGTCGGTGCCGGCCCAGACCGAAGAGCACATGCGGTCGAGCGACAGGGCGTAGTCCTGCCAGCCGGGCATGATCATGTCGAGCAGGCCGACATTGGCCGAGTTGTTGAGGTTGATGAGATAGTCCTTCGCGTCCGGCCACAGCGAACGATAGAGATCCGACTTGAAATGCGACAGCCGGTAGGGGTCGCGCAGCGAATAGGGCAGCATGGTGCGCGCCAGCGACACCGGCGGCGACGTCGCCCACTGCATGAACAGATAGGCGGCCTCGGCATTGGCGGAATCGGCCGCCAGCGCCTTGTTGTAGCCGGTGGCATGCTCGGGATGGCCGCCCGGCATGACCGCATAGCCGACCTTGCCGGCGACCGAGGATTGCGGGATGAAGTTGATCGCCTTGGCGCTCTGGGAATAGTTCGCGGCCATGCGCCCGGTCGGCGGCCAGGAATAGATCATCGCCACCTTGCCCTGCAGGAAGGCGGCCCATAGCGACACCGCGTCGAGTTCGTTGTTGCCGGGGATCGAGGCCTTGTTGGCGGCGAGCATGTTCTCCAGCGTCTTGATGCCCTGGGGCGAGGCGAGCTGCGCCTTCATGTCGGCATCGAACAGCACGCCCTTGTTGGCGCGGAACTGCTGCATGAAATCATACTGGTTGCCGGGGCTGCCGGCCTTGCGGAAATGGCCGGCGCCGTAGACGTTGGGCGCGAGCTGGTCCGAGATGAACTGGGCGACCTCGGCATAGTCCTCCCATGTCTTCGGCACCTCCAGCGGCTTGTTGAACTTCTTGGCGTAGGCATCCTTGAGCTTGGGATCGGCGAAGATGTCCTTGCGATAATAGAGGGCGAGCATGTCGCCGTCGTCGAAGAAGCCCCAGATCTTGCCCTTATAGGTCGGCAGGGCCTTGTAGAGGGGGTGATAGTCCTCGAAATCGGCCTTGTTCATGTATTTGGCGATGTAGTCGTCCAGCGGCGCGATCACGCCGCCATCGGCGAGGGACGGGGTCCAGGCCGGCTCGATGTCGAGGATGTCATAGGCGCCGGAGGCGGCGATGTGCTCGGCGACCGGCTTGGAATACTGGTCCGGATGGGACAGCTCGACCACGTTGGACTTGATGCCGGTGAGCTGCTCCCAGACGGGGCCGGAGAAATTGCGCTGGTCGAGCGCCTGCAGGCCGGCCTCGAAGGTCATGCTCAGGCTGACGCCCGAATATTGCTTGGCGGCGGCGACCGCCCGGAAGGCCGAGCCGTCGGCCGGCCCCTCGGTCGAAGCCTTGAGGGCCGCGGCCTGCGCCTTGCCGAGCGGCGTCGAGGCGTCGGCGAGGTCGAGGGCGGCGGCCGCGACGGCCTCGCTCGTCCAGGCCGGCAGCGCCAGCCCGGCGAGCGGCAGCATGCCCATCATCTGGCCGAGCCGGGTGATGAAGGTCCGCCGCGTCGGGCGGCCGGACAGCCACGCATCGACCTCCTCGGCAAGACCGGCTTCGAAGTCACGCCTTTCACGCTCGTTCATGTTGTTCCTCCCTGTGGTCTCGTCCCGAGGGCGCTTCGGTCGAGGCCTTCTTCTGCTGGGGCGCCCGGGATTATTTACGGGGGCTTTCGCGCAACCGACCATGTCGGTCGAGCAGCCCCTCATCCTGCCCTTCTCCCCGCATGCGGGGAGAAGGGATGGCCGGCGTCGCGTTCCCGAAAAGCAGGCTGCGGGACGTGAATGTTGCCGGCCTGTCGCGACGCTGATGTCCCCCTCGCCCCGCTTGCGGGGAGAGGATAGAGGTGAGGGGCGGCGCTCCCTCCCACGATAATGCGATGGCGGGGCGCAGCCGGCCCCTACCCCTCACCGGCTGGCGAACGCCGCCAGCTTCCGCTGCCAGGCCGGCGTCTCCAGCACGGTGCGGTTGACGACGGCGCGCGGCGTCCGGCCGTGCTGGACCTCGATCACGGCCGCGATGTCGGCCTTTCCGTTGCCGGCAAAGCATTGGTCGGTCCAGCACAGCGCGTGGGGCGAGAGGATGACGTTGTCGAGCTTGAGGATCGGATCGTCCGGCTCGGGCGGCTCCTGTTCGAGCACGTCGAGCCCGGCGCCCGCGATGCGTCCCGCCTGCAGTGCCGCCGTCAGCGCCTTCTGGTCGACGATCGGTCCGCGCGCCGTGTTGATCAGGTAGGCGGTCGGCTTCATCAGAGCGAGGCGCTCGGCATTGACGAGGTGGTGCGTCTGCGGCGTCAGCGGACAGCTGACCGACACGATGTCGGCACGCCGGAAGACGTCTTCCAGCCCGACCAGCTCGATGCCGAGCTCGGCGGCGACCGCCTTGTCGGCGAAGGGATCATGCGCGATGAACTTCATGTCGAAGGGCTGCAGCAGCCGGAACAGTTCCGCGCCGATATTGCCGATGCCGAGGGAACCGATCGTGCGCCCGACGAGGCCGACGCCCATATGGTCGGAGCGCCGGGCAAAGCCCGCCGCGGCCTCGCGCGTCAGCCGGTCCTTGATCGTCAGCTTGCCGGTCAGGGCCAGCATGAGGGTGACGATCGACACCGCCACCGGCCGGCGCACGCCGTCGGGCGTGATGACGAGGGCGATGCCGGCCTGCGTGCAGGCCTCGACATCCACGGTGTCGTAGCCGACGCCGAAGCGGGCGATCACCGCGAGGCGGCCGCTCTTCGGCACGCTCCCGGCGTCGAAGCGGTGGGCGAGCAGGATCAGGGCGTCGAAATCCTCGAGCTGGTCGGCCCGCAGCGGATTGGCCGGTTCCAGGAAGACGGCCTCCACCCCGGGGGCCTGCCGCAACGGATCGAGGTCGAAGTCCGGATAGGTCGGCGAGCCGTCCGCTTTCCTGAAATCCCCGGAGATGGCGACACGAAAAGGCTGGGCCATGGCGTCAGATCCTCTGGTTCCCGGTGCCCTGGCGCAGGCGCGACACCGCCTCCGCAAGGGCGTTGTGCAGCACCCAGACATCGCCCGCATAGCAGATGAAGTCGAAGCCCTCGCCATAGAGCGCGATGCCCGCCTCGACCGTCGGCACCAGGCGGCCGAGCGCCTTGCCGTTGCGCTTGGCGGCGGCGATCGTCTTGTCGACCGCGGCCTTGAACGCCGCATTCTCGAACTGGCCTGGAATGCCGAGCGAAACCGAGAGGTCGAAATGGCCGATCCACAGGCAGTCGACGCCGTCGACGGCGGCGATCTCGTCGACATTCTCGACCCCTTCCGCCGTCTCGATCAGGCAGAAGAAGGTCGAGCGGGCATTGGCGGCGCTGAACTTGTCGGCGACGGTGCCGGGCCGGTACCGGTCATGCGCGATCTGGAGCGCGACGCCGCGGCCGCCCTCGGGGTGGTATTTCATCGCCTGCACGATGTCGCGCGCCTCCTGCGCCGTGCCCACCATCGGCGGCATGATGCCCTCCGCGCCCATGTCCATGGCGCGGGCGATATGGTGGTAGGCCTTGGACGGCGTGCGCACCAGCGTCGGCAGGTCGGCGGCCTCGAAATAGCGCAGCACGCTCTTGACCGTCTCGAAATGGAAGCCCGAATGCTCCATGTCGAGGAAGGCGAAGTCGCATCCCGCCGATTTCAGGATGTGGCCGATGCCGGGCGTCGCGAATTCGAGGATGAAATGCCCGAATTTCGGCGCTCGCGTCTGCGCCATGGCCTTGAGACCGTGCTCCGTCATTCCCGTTTCCTTCCCGTCCTCCGCCCGCTTCTTCGCGCGGGTCGGATCGTTTGAAATCAGACCGATCCCTCGCAGACGAGGTCGCCGGTCGTTATCGTTTTGGCCGCCACCAGCCCGGCGCTGTCGGCGTCGAAGCTGAGGAAATGGTCGGTGCGCATATGGGCCTCGAAGGCGGCCCGGTCGGCATAGATCTCGTAGAGGAGCACGCGGTCCGCCTCGTTCTCCGGCTCGACGACGTCGAAGCGCCGGCAGCCCGGCTCGGCCTGCACCGAGGCGCGGGCATTGGCGTCGATCAGCCGGCGGAACGCCGCGAGGGCGCCGGGCTTCACGCGAAAATCGACGATGACGACATAGCTCCCCATTACCGGCCCTCGACGATCGTCTTGTAGCGCCGTGCGATATAGTCGAGATGGCTGCGCATCGCCGCCTCGGCCCGGTCGGGATCGCGCGAGGCGACGCCCTCGAAGATGGCCCTGTGGGCCTCGTAGATCGTGTCGTAGAGGGCGGGATCGTGCGCCGGCCCCAAGGTCGTCTCGCGCTGTTCCAGCAGCCAGTCGGCGAGCGCGGCGTGGATCGCGGTGAAGATCGAATTGCCGGGGATCACCGCCAGCACATAGTGGAAGGCGACGTCCGTCTCGCGGAAGCGCTTGAGGTCGCCGATGGCCGCATGGTTGGCGGCGAGCGCCGCCTCGAATTCGGCGATGTCGTCATCGGTGGCGAAGGCGGCCGCATGGCGGGCGAGGCCGCCCTCGAAGAAGGCGCGGGCGTCCTGGAACTCCTCGACGCCGCCGGGAGCCGCCAGCATGTGGCGCGCCGTGCCGGAGAGGGCGCCGATGACGAATTCGGGCGTCGGTCGGCTGACGCGGGCGCGCTCGCCGGAGCGGATCTGCACGAGCCCCATCTTGCGCAGGTGGAAGAGCGCCTCGCGGATCGCCGGCCGCCCCACGCCGTAATGCCGCATCAGGTCCCGTTCGGAAGGCAGGAGATCGGCCTGCGCATACTGGCCGTCCTGGATCATCCGTTCCAGGTCGTCGGCCACTTCCTCGTACAGCTTGCGCCGCCGGATCGCTGCATGCATTTTGGTATACCTATGATACCAGGACGAAACGGACGCTAGCGCCGATCGGGGCGGCGGTCAAAGGAAATGCATGCTGCGCTGCAGCAGTCCGGTACCCGGCCGGCACAGTTCCGCGGCGGCGGCCCGGTCCGCTCGTTCTTCAGGCCGTGTGGATTGTCCATCGCCGACGTGGAGCGTCGGCCGGTCCTCGGGCCGGCGTCCTCAGCCGCGCCGCCTGCGCGCGCTGAGCCCCTCCGCCGCGAACAAGGCGAGCAGCAGCAGGCCGAGGGCGGCGCCCGCGTCGGCGGTCATCGTCCAGCCGCCGCGATGATAGGTCAGCGCGCCCAGGATCGAGCCGGCGGCGCCGCCCATGAAGTTGATCGTCATGTAGATCGCGTTGACGCGCCCGCGTATCTCGCTTGGCACCGAGAAGATGATGCGCTGGCTGACGACTTGGTTGGTCTGGACGGCCGCGTCGATGAGGAGGGTGAGCACGACCAGCGGCGCGAGCGCCATGGCGGCGACGGCGGGGCCGGTGGCATAGAAGGCGAGGCCGAGTGCCGCCATGGCGCCGGCCGTCGCCGGGCGGATCAGCCCGCGATCGGCGAGGCGTCCCGCGACCGGGGCGGCGAGCGCCCCGCCGGCGCCGGCGAGCGCGAACAGGCCGACGGCGTGTTCTCCCAGGCCGAAGCGGGCCGCCAGCATGAGCGGGGCCGCGGTCCAGAACATGTTGAAGCCGGCGAACATCAGGGCCTGGTACAGCGCGCGCCGCCGCAGGACGGGCATGTCGCGGAACAGCCCCGCCATCGACAGCAGCACCTGCCCGTAATGCATGCCGCCGCGGGGCGCATGCCGCGGCATCAGCCGCGACAGCAGGATGCCGATCGCCGCCATCAGCCCGGCGGAGCACCAGAACACGGTGCGCCAGCCGAAGCTGGCGGCGATGAAGAGCGAGGCCGGCCGGGCCAGCATGATCCCCGTCAGCACGCCGGCCATGATGTTGCCGACCACCCGCCCGCGCCGCTCCTGCGGCACGAGATGGGCGACGAAAGGCAGGAGCACCTGCGCGCCGGTCGAGCACAGGCCGATCAGGAAGGAGGCGGCGAAGAAGGGAAGCGCCGCGGTCGAGACGGCGACGCCGACCAGCCCGCAGATGGTCAGCGACAGCGTCGTCAGGACGAGGCGGCGGTTCTCGACGAGATCGGCGAGCGAGACCAGCAGGAACAGCCCGACGCCATAGCCGATCTGGGTGACGCCGACCACCGATCCCGCCAGATCGGGGCGGATGCCGATCTCGGGTGCGATCGAGGCGATCAGCGGCTGGGCGTAATAGAGGTTGGCGACGAGCGCGCCCGTCGCAATCGAGATCACGGTGACGAGCGCCGCGGAAGGTCCGGGCCTGGCCGCCGCGGCGCGTCCGGCCGACGGTTCAGGCGCCATGGTCGGCACGGTATGCAAGCGGGAAGGCCATCGCCGCGTAGTTAGAACGGAAGGCTCGCCTTTCATAGGGCGGAATGCAGGGGCCCATGGAAATTGAGGCGGCCTGCCGGTCTTCAGCCGGCCGGCCGCTTCCAGCCGACGCCTGCCGGGGCAGCACGTCGAATACTATATTTACCTCTTGAAGAAGAAGCGGAACAGGCGCAAGATTTGCGTGTTCATGTCGAAGGGAAAATTCCCTGATTAGCCGGCCGTTCAAGAGCCGGACTAGGAGGTACGTCATGGATCTCAGTGAAATGATCACCGGTTTTCTCGCCGTGCTCGTCTTTGCCATCCTGGGCATCGACACGGTGATGGATTGGCGCGCGCTTCCACGCAACGCCGTGCCGGCTCGCGCCGCTGCGGCGCCGGCGCGCCATAGTTTCGATTCGAGCATCAGCTGCGATATCGTCTGGTGCTGAACGTCGTCCCGGCGGCTTGCGGACGCCCCGATTCGCGACAGCGGAGGCGGGGCCGTCTTCATTGCGTGCCCATCGGCTGGATGTGGCCTGGCTGACGCATCGTCGTTCCCGGCGCTGAACGAGGGCGGTTCGTTCCGGCGGCATGGTCATCCCTTCGTCTGAATCGGGGGCGGCTCATCGCACAGGCTTTGTCGGCGCTGATGTTTTGCGGCCTGTTGAGCGTGAGCGCGATCTTCGGCTCGGTGCTGCGCAGATGGCTGCCGGAGACCCATCTGTCCGACCAGAACATCGAGGCGATCCGGCTCGTCACCAGCCTGCTGGTGACGTTCGTCGCGGTCATGCTCAGCCTTCAGCTCTCCTCGGTGAAGACGAGCTTCGACACCGCCTATCGCGACCGTGGCATCGATGCCGCCGAACTCGCCCGGCTCGACCAGTGCCTGCGCAATTACGGGCCGGAAGCGGAAGGGGCACGGGCGCTGCTGCGCGCCTATACGGCGGCGGTCGTCGCCAGCACATGGCCCGACGAGCCGCGGCCGCAGGCGGTCTCCTATCCCGACACCGCCGGCATGCCGCTTCGCGGCGAGAGCGCCACCCTCGGCGCCCTCATGAACAAGGCGGGCGTGGCGATCGATGCGCTCGCCCCCGCGGATGCGCTGCATGCCAATCTCGCGGCGCGCTGCCGGGCCGTCTATGGCGGTGTCCAGACCAGCCGCTGGACGGTGATCGAGGACGTCCACGGCCCGTATTCGGCCCTGTTCTCCAATGTCGTCACGATCTGGCTGATGCTGGTGTTCCTGAGCTTCGGCCTGCAGGTCCCGCGCAAGCGCATGGCGGCGGTGGTGATCGGCATCGGCGTGGTGTCGATCTCCAGCGTGATCTTCGTGATCCAGGATCTCGAAAGGCCCTATGGCGGCCTGTTCGGCATTCCCAGCACGACGATGCGCGACACCCTCGCCGACATGCTGCGCCTCGATCCCTCCCCCTGATCCCGCCGCGCGATTTTGCGCTGGATCTCGGCGGCGCGAATGCGCAATGTCGCGGGGGGCCGCCGTTTCCGGCGGCCGCGAGGACGATGCTGCGAATGAATGTGAATCCATGAAAGTCACGGACTGGGCCCGCCTCGCCGTCGCCTGGGCGACGGTGGCGCTCTTTCTCCTCATCAGCCCGGATTGGCTGTCCGGCTCCGGCGGGCCGGCCGTGTCGGCGCTGGTCTTCTTCTGGCTGCTCGGCGTCACCGTGTGGTCCGCCTTCGGCGGCGTGCACGCGGCGGAGGAAATGGCCGAGCGCCTCGGCGAGCCCCTGGGCACGCTGGTGCTCACGCTGTCGATCGTCATCATCGAAGTTGCGCTGATCTCGGCGGTGATGCTGGGGGCGAAGGCCGCTCCCACGCTCGGGCGCGACACCATGTTCGCCGTGCTGATGATCGTGCTCAACGGCGTGGTCGGGCTGGGACTGCTGCTCGGCGGCCTGCGCCACAAGCAGCAATTCTTCAACCTGCAGGGCGCGTCGGCCTATCTGGCCGTCATCATTCCCCTCGCGATGATCGCGCTTCTCCTGCCGAACTTCACGGTGTCGACGGAGGGAGGCACGCTGAGCACGGCGCAGGCCGTGTTCTTCTCGCTCTTCACCGTCCTGCTCTACGGCATCTTCCTCGTCCTGCAGACCGGCCGCCACAAGGACTTCTTCGTCGAGCCGGGCGAGAGCGCGACGGCCGGGCCGGTCGATCCGCCGCCGCTGCCGTCGCTGGCGCGCAACGTGGTCCTCCTGCTCGCGGGCATCCTGCCGATCGTCATCCTGTCGAAGAGCCTCGCGGCCATCCTCCATTACGGCATCGGCGCCGTCGGCGCCCCGCCGGCGCTCGGCGGCGTCATCATCGCCATCGTCGTGTTCATGCCCGAGGGCATCTCCGCCCTGCGTGCGGTCAGCGCCAACGAATTGCAGCGCGCCGTCAACCTGTGCCTCGGCGCGGTCGCCTCGACGCTCGGCCTGACGGTTCCCGCCGTCCTCGCCATCGGCCTGATCACCGGTCAGACGGTGACGCTCGGTCTCGACCCGATCAACATGGTGCTGCTCACCACAACGCTGATCCTGAGCACGCTGACCTTTTCCGGCTCGCGCACCACCACGCTGGAGGGCGCCGTCCACCTCGTGATGTTCTTCGTGTTCGTGGTGCTGATCTTCAGTCCGTGAATCCAGCCGCTCGGCCGCAGAGGCCGGCGTCCCTGCATCGGACGCTTCCGCTTCGCCCTCAGGCGATCTTCTTCAGGTCCTGGAGGCGGACAGGCCCGTGCTGGCTGGCGAAACGCAGGCTCGTATCGGCGCCCTGCTGCTGGGAGATGCCGGCGATGACGTGGTCGCCCGTATCGTAGACCGCGAGAACGCCGCCGTCCTCGATCGCCAGGCGCCGCTTCATCGGGAAGATCGCATAGCGCGTCGCGTTCTGACGCCCCGCCGAGGCCGGCGTTCCCAGCTCGCCAGGCCACCAGCCCGAGCCGGCCTCCTGCGCCGAAGGGCTGCGGGTGTCGGACCGCGTACCGGCCGGGTCGCCCGCCTCCGGGAGCCGCTGGCAGAGGTCGGAAGCGAGCGCATCGAGACGCGCCTTCATGCCGTTGTCGAACATGTTCCCCACCATCGTCATGCCGCCGCGCATCCACTGGGACATGCCGCCGAAATCGGGATGGGAGAACTGGGCCATGGTTCCGCCGCTGCGCCGCAGCGCTTCGAGGCACGCCCTGACGGCGCTCTCGGAGACCCGGTGGCGCAGGGACATTTCGATGACCAGCTTGCGATCGTCGACCGGCATGTCGTTCCCTCCTTCATGGACAGGGCGGCCTTCGGCGGCCCCCGCGAACAGGAACGGGCATGCCAAGCGAGGGTTCCTCCGGCGCGACGCGGGTGGGAGGCCGTCGCCGCTACCGCTGCGCCGAGACCAGGAGCATCATCGGGCGCTCCACTTCGTCGGCGAGCGCCGGCTGGGCGGCGAGTTGCGCCGGGGCGGGGCTCCACTCCTCGACATGGCGGATGGCGAAGCCCGCGGCGATCAGCGCGTTGAGCGTCGTGCCGAGCCGCCGGTGCTGCTTGACGACACCCTCGGCGAGCCAGTCGGTCACGCGCGGGCCCTCCACCGCATAGCCGTCGACCGGCCATGTCCGGCGGCCGTCCGCTCCTACTGCCCAGCCGGGCCTCGCCGGCGCCATGAAGATCGGGTGCTCGATGGTGAAGACGAAGTGGGCGCCGGCCACGAGGGCGCGGTGCACCACGGCGACCAGCCGCCCGAAATCCTCGATATAATGCAGCGCGAGCGAGCTGTAGGCGAAGTCGAAGGCGGCTTCCTCCAGCTGCAGCGTCTCGAGGTCGGCGATGACGTAGTCGATGCCGCCGTCCCGGGTCTCGGCCCGCGCGCGGCCGATCATGTTCTCGGAGAGGTCGAGGCCGAGCACATGCGCCGCGCCCTGCCGTCGCGCCCAGCGCGCGAACCAGCCGAAGCCGCAGCCGAGGTCGACGACGCGCTTGCCCGGGAGGTCCGGCAGCAAGGCCCGGATGGAAGGCCATTCCGGCGCCCCGTCGAGGCCGTACACCGAGCGCGCAAGGCGGCTGTAGCCGGCAAAAAAGTCCGGCGTGTCGTAGATGTTCTGGGCCATGGCTCGCTCCCCTGTCCCCGTGCCCCGGTCGAAACGGGCGCGATGATAGCGAGGATGGCGGCCGGAACAATTATCGGGCGCGCCTGGACGGATCGGCGTGCTCCGCCGCACAATTGCCCGCTATGGGGGCTATGGCTTGCGCCTGCTTCCGATCCGGCAAGCTCCAGGGGAAAATCGTACGGCCATGTTTCAATCCGCCCTTCCCCACGAATATGCCGTGGGCATCGAGCAGGCCGACATCGACTTCATGGGTCATGTCAACAATGCCAGCTATCTCAAATGGGTGCAGGCTGCGATCGTCAGCCATTGGGAGCGTTTCGCTCCCGCCGAGGCGGTGAAGAGGCTGGCCTGGGTCGCGCTGAAGCACGAGATCGTCTATCGCAAGCCCGCCTTCCTCGACGACGACGTCGTCGCCACCGTGATCCTCGAAAAGGTCTATGGGGCGAGGGCCTTTTACGAAGTGATCATCCGGCGCGGCGAAGTCGTGCTCGCCGAGGTGAAATCGAGCTGGTGCTGCCTCGACGCGACGACGCACCGGCCGGCGCGTCTTGCCGGCAGCATCATCGAACGCTTCCGGGGCAAGACGGACACCGAAGAGAAGGTTGAGAGCTGAGGCGCGGGGCGCTGCCCGGTCGGGGCATTCTTCCAGGGAGTTCCGCTCTCGAAAGAATTCGTCCCCCGGCGGAAAAGTCGAGCGTGCGGAGCGCACCGAACAGCCATCTCGCCGGCGAGCCGCCGGGGCGGCTGGCCTGTCGGAACGTTCGGCGTTTGAACTTGCGATAGCGCGGGCGGCGTTCGTTTTACCGCCGATCTTGCTTGCCGCAACGCAGTGCGCGTCCGAAATCCCGGAAAATTGGATTTCCCGACCGCGCCGTTTGCAGGAAGGCTCCCGGGAGGCAAGCAGAAAGCGGGCCTTCTTCCGGGTTCTTCGAACAGAGACGACGCGGTACATCCTCCCCCCGCAAACTATTTGGATTTCTGCTGTTGATGAAGTAGACGTCAGGCGGTATACCCACACCGTTGTCTGAATTCTCCTGCGCATCGGGGGAGCGGTTGCATGTTCGATCCAAGCAGATCGGAACTCGACGTCAAGTTCGAGGCCGGGGGGAATGTTCGGCGGGCCGGTAGAGGCGCCGTGCTGAGCGCGCCTCACGGTCGTCGATGCCGCATTCCCGACACAGACGCCTGCGGAGGGCATGGACAGGCCTGGGCCGCCGGCCATGCACCTGAGCGCAGACGGTGACGGTGGCGATCGATCTCAGCAGGGCGCAAGCCGGTACCCGCTTCGAGGCGCGCGACGGCGAAGTATGGACTTATATCGGCCCGTCCTTTCGGCATGATGTCTATGAATATTCACTCCAGGGCAGCGACCTGGTCAAATGCATCTTCACCCGCGACGGACATTACTGGGTGGTCGGTGAATCGCCGCACGACCTCGTCAGGACGATCCACCGGGAGGAAGCTGCCCCCGGCGGCAACGAGCCTGCATCCTGGCATTGCATCGACCTTCCCTTCGGCGATGCCGCCGATCTCCGCATGACGCGCCGGCGATAGGCCGGTCCGGCATTCGCGTTGCCGGCCGCCGTCAGCCGCCGACGAGGTGGCGCGGCGTGCCCTGCATGAACAATTCGATGTTCTCGATCAGTTGGTCGGCGAGCCCCTGGATGGCTTCGCGGCTCGACCAGGCGACATGCGGCGTCAGGATGAAATTCGGCAAGCCCAGCAGGCGCATCATCACGTGATCGGCCGGCGGCGGCTCCGCCGTCACCACGTCGAAGCCGGCGCCGGCGATCTGCCCGCCGACCAGGGCGTCGTGCAGGGCCTGCTCGTCGACGAGGCCGCCGCGGGCGGTGTTGATCAGAAGGGGGCGGCGCGCCATGGCCGCGAACTCCGCCGCGCCGATCATGTTGCGGGTCGACGGCATCAGCGGCGAATGCAGGGTGATGACGTCGCTCTGCGCCAGCACGTCCTCGAACGCGGTATAGAGCGGCCCCATGCCCGCGCTGCCCTTGTAGGCGGCGAACAGGACGCGCATCCCGAACGCCTTGCCGATGTCGGCGACCGACCGGCCGAGCACGCCGTCGCCGATGATGCCGAGGGTAGCGCCGGCGAGATCGTGGATCGGATGATCGAAGAAGCAGAATTGGCCCGATTCCTGCCAGCGCCCGTTCCTCACCGAGTCCCGATAGGCGAGGATGCTCCGGCGCAGTGCCAGGATCAGGGCGAAAGTGTGCTCGGGCACGGTGTGCACGGCGTAGTTGCGGATGTTGCACACGCTGACGCCCCGCGCTGCGCAGGCCGCGAGGTCGACGACGTCGGTGCCGGTGGCGGCGACCGCGACGAGGCGCAGGCGGGGCGCGGCGGCGATCGCCTCCGCCCGGATCGGCGCCTTGTTGGTGATGACGATCTGCGCACCGGCGATCCGTTCGGCGACCTCGGCCGGCGTGGTGCTCTCATGCACCACGAGGCGGTGGGCGAAGCCGAGCGGCCGCACCCGGGTCTCCTCGGGCAGCGTCGCCCTGTCGAGGAAGACGACGTCGACGGGCTCCGTCCGGTCCGTCACGCGCATGCCGTCCTCTTGATCCCGGTCCTGATGCCGTTCTGCCATGCGATATCCTCCTGCGTCATGTCTCCGTGGGGAGCGTCACCGCCTGCCGCCTCACGCGCAGCCCCTCGTATTGACATAGAGGGCATAGACCGACTGGCTCGCCGCCATGAACAGCCGGTTGCGGTGGGGGCCGCCGAAGCACAGATTGGCGCAGCGCTCGGGCAATTGGATGCGTCCGATCCTCTGGCCTTCGGGCGAGTAGACGACGACACCGTCGAGCTCGGGACGGCCCATGCCCCAGCCGCACCACAGATTGCCGTCCTCGTCGACGCGAAAGCCGTCGAGGGCGCCGCCGTCGTCGGCGGTCAGGAAAGTGCGCCGTCCGGCCAGTTCGTCGCCGGCGACGTCGAAAGCAAGGATCCGGCGCGGCGACACCCGGCCCTCGACGATGTAGAGCGTCCGCTCGTCCGGGGAGAAGGCGAGGCCGTTGGGGCCGCGAATGCCTTCGGCGGCGGCGCTCGCCGCACCCGTGACGCCGTCGATGCGGTAGACATTGGCGGGGAGCTCCGGCTGGGCGCGGCCGCCCTCATAGTCGCTGTCGATGCCGAAGGGCGGATCGGTGAACCAGATCGAGCCGTCGCGCTTGACCACGATGTCGTTGGGCGAATTGAGCCGCTTGCCTTCGAAGCTGTCGAGGAGGACGGTGATCGAGCCGTCATATTCGGTGCGCGTCACCCGTCTGGCGCCGTGCTCGCAGGTGAGGAGGCGGCCCTGCCGGTCCCGTGTATTGCCGTTGGCGAAGTTGGAGGGCTTGCGGTAGATGCCGGTCGTGCCGGTTTCCTCGTCCCAGCGCAGGATGCGGTTGTTCGGGATGTCGCTCCACAGCAGGCATCGCGCATCGCCGAACCATACCGGCCCTTCGGCCCAGCGGCAGCCGGTGTACAGGCGCTCCACCGCCGCCAGCGGATGGCGGTATTTCTCGAAGGAGGGATGCAGGATCTGCACCGCCGGGTCGGGGTAGAAGGGCGTCGGCTGCCACATGCCGTCTGGTCCTGGGTGTCGTGCGGGGAGCGATGGACGCGGAACGCCCGTTCAGGCCTGGAGCGCCACACGGACGCTCCCGCTTCGGGCAGCATAGGCGATTCGCCGCCTCCGTCCGCCGCTTATCGCGCCTCCAGTCCGGCACGAGGGGCTGCACCCCGTCACATCGGCGGCGCGACGCCATGGGTGCCGACGACGACGAAGCCGGCGCTCAGGGCCGAGCCCGCGCCCGCTTCGGCGGGAACGAACACCGTGGCGCCCGGCTTGAGGTCGTCCGGCGTCGCCGGCGCGAAGGTCACGACGGGCGTGCCCTGCGCGATCGTGACGGTCTTCTGCCCGCCCTGATAGGTCAGGGTGAGCGTGCGGCCGTGGACGTCCGCCACGGCGTTGGCGACGGTGGCGTTCGTCATCGTGCTGCCAGGCTGGAGGTCCCAGGGATAGCTGCCTTCGCCCGTGCCCTTCATCGCGGCGGGGAAGACCAGCACTTCGACGGCGCCGTCGCCGCCGGCCGCTGTCGGCAGGGACGCGACGCCGACGAAGTCGCCCGGCTTGATCGCCTCGACCGCGGCCCTGGCGACGCCGGTGACCTTCCAGCCGGGCTTCAGCGTGACGGCGACGGTGTCGCCCTCGCGGGTCTTCACCGTCAGTGCAGGCCCCTCCAGGCTGACGACGGTGCCGCGCACGCGCACGGTCTTGACCTGCGCCAGGACCGCCTGCGCGGGGATGGCGGCCAGCAAGGCGGCGACGCCGATGGCGCCGAGGGCCGATGTGATCTTCATTGTCGTTCTCCCGGAATGAGGCCCGCGGGCACGGCGGAGGCCGTCCCCGAGGGCGAAAAGCAGCCGAGATGTCCCACAGCCCGAAGAAGGCTTGGTTCAAATAGAATTGATCGACTACGCTTGTCGTCGGGCGCGGGACCGCGACAAGGTGGGGCCGAGGCCCGAAATCGAAGCAAAGACGGCCCAGACCCGGCCGGGGCGGCCCCCCGTCCGGGAAGAACGGCGCGGCGGAACATCACGACAGAGTGATCGGACCGGCAAACGGCCTCGATCGAGGTGATTTCGTCCGCTCATGCGCCGAATAATCGTCCTGCTCATGTGTTCTGCTCCCGACCACAGCGCTGGGCGGCATGGGCGCCATGCCGGCTCCGCCCGCCCCGAAGGAACACCGCCATGATGAAACCGAAGCCGATGGGCCCCCGCCCCCTCCTCAGCGCCGCCCTGGCGGCGCTGTTCCTCGCTCATGCCGCCGTGCCGGCCGTCGCCGCCCAGCGCAAATGGCGCATCGACCCGGGCCAGACCTCGATCGGCTTCGTGGTCGACGGCGTCGGCTGGCCGCAGACCAAGGGTCGTTTCCGCGACTTCGAAGGCCGCATCGCCATCGACTTCGACCATCCCGAGTCGAGCCACGTCTCCTTCCATGTCGCCGCCAAGTCGGTCGACGTCGGCTCGCCGTCCTTCGACGACTATCTGCGCACGGACGCTTTCTTCGATGCCGCCCGCTTCCCGACCATCGCCTTCGAATCCACCAAGGTGGAGAAGGTCGATGACCGCCATGCGCGCGTCACCGGCAACCTGACCCTGCGCGGCGTCACGCGGCCGCTGACCATCGACGTCGAGGTCGAAGGCGCCGCCGGCGCCAGCGCCCGCCTCGGCTTCCGCGCGACGGGCACGATCCATCGGCTGGCCTTCAACATGAGTGCGGGCTTCCCCGCCATCAGCAACGACGTGGCGCTCGTCGTCACGACGCAGGCCCTGGCCGAATGACCACCCTTTCGCCGCGCCGGCGCTGGAGCCCGGCCGGGCAGGCGCTGCACTGGCTGTCGGCGGCGCTGATCCTGTTCATGCTCGGCCTCGGGCTCGTCATGGTCGAGTTCGTCGAGGATCCGGGCCGGCGCTTCGAGCTCTACCAGCTGCACAAGACCTGCGGCGCGTTCGTCTTCCTGCTCCTCGCGCTGCGGACGGCGTGGCGGCTCTTCGCCGTCGCGCCGTCGCCGCCCGCGACGATGCCGGGGCATGAGCGCCTCCTCAGCCGGACGGTCCATGTCGTGCTCTATCTGATGATCTTGGCGATCACCCTTTCGGGCTATGTGATGATCTCGTCCTCACCCCTGCCGCTGCCGGTCGAACTGCCGGGCGGCCTCGCCGTGCCGAACCTGATCGCGCCGGATTATGGCCTGTCGGAGACGATGAAGACCCTGCATCACCGCCTCGCCTGGGTGCTGCTGGGGCTGGTGGCGCTGCATGTCCTCGCGGCCCTGAAGCACCATTTCTGGGACCGCGACGACGTCCTTCGGCAGATGCTGCCGCTCGTGCGGGCTCGCAGGGAGGGTCGATCACCGGTCGACCGGCCTCCCGGCGGCGGGCTCCCCGCTGCCGAGAGGGGCGATCGGTGATCGCATCTTTCGCGGGGCTCAGCCGCTGCGGCGGCGCTGGTTGAGCGAATCGAAGAGGACGGCGAGGAAGATCACCGCGCCCTGGATGAACTGCACCCAGAACGGCTCGACATTGTTGAGGGTGAGGCCGTTGTTGATCACGCCGATCAGCAGCACGCCCAGGATGGTGCCGAGCATGCTGCCGCGGCCGCCGAACAGCGAGGCGCCGCCGATGACCACCGCGGCGATGGCGTTGAGTTCGAGGCCGTTGGCGGCGATCGGCTGGGCCGAATCGAGCCGGCCCGTGAGGATGATGCCGCCGAGGCCGGCGAGGCCGCCGGAGATGAGATAGACGAGCATCAGCGTGCGCCGGACGGGGATGCCCGCCATCACCGCCGCCTCGCGGTTGCCGCCGACCGAATAGACCTCGCGGCCGAACACCGTCTTGGTGAGGACGAAGGCGCCGATGACGAGTGCGGCCGCCGCCACCAGGCCGGCGATCGGCAGATAGCCGACGAGCCCGCCGCCGATGGCGTCGAAGGCATCGTCGAAGCCGAACACCGTCTGCCCGTTGGGGATGATGAAGGCGAGGCCGCGTGCCATCGCCATCGCCGCCAGGGTGACGATGAACGGGTTCATGTTGAGATAGGTGACCGAAAACCCGTTGAAGAGCCCGCAGGCGAGCCCGACCAGGATGCCGAGCAGGACGGCGGCCGGGATCGGCACATTGGCATGGAGCGCGAGGCCGGTCAGCACCCCCGAAAGCGCCACCACCGAGCCCGAGGACAGGTCGATGCCGCCGGTGATGATCACGAAGGTCTGGCCGCAGGCGACGATGGCGATCAGCGAGCTCGCCACCAGGATCGACATGATGTTGGGCGTCGACAGGAAGGACGAGGTCGTGAACGACAGATAGAGCACGATCGCGAGGAAGACCACGATGATCGCGATCTCGCTCATGTCGCCGCCGAGGAGGCGCGGTCTCTTCCGGCTGGCCGCCGGCGGGGCTTCGTTTGTGACCATGCTGTTTATCCGACCGCGGCCAGGGACATGATGCGGTCCTGGCTGAATTGAGGGCGCTCGACTTCCCCTGCCAGCCGCCCGGCGCGCAGCACGCCGATGCGGTCGCACAGGCCGAGAAGCTCGAGCATGTCCGAGGAGACGATGACGACGGCCGCACCGCGGGCGGCGAGTTCGCCGATCAGCGTGTAGACCTCGACCTTGGCGCCGACGTCGACGCCGCGGGTCGGCTCGTCGAGCAGGAAGATGCGCGGTGCCACACTGATCGCCCGCGCCAGCACCACCTTCTGCTGGTTGCCGCCGGACAGGCGCCGGACCTCCTGGCCCGCCGATGTCGCCCGGATGCGCAGGTTGCGGATCGAGGTCTCCGCCAGTCTCTGCACCTTGCGCGCGGACATGATGCCGAGCCAGGACAGCGCATTAAGGGTGGACATGGCGATGTTCTGGCGGATGGAGAACGCCAGCACCAGGCCTTCGAGCTTGCGGTCTTCCGGCGTGAGCACGATGCCGCTGCGCAGCGAGCGGCGCGGCGAATGCGGCCGATAGGCCTCGCCCGCGACCCGGATGCGGCCGGCGGAGATCGGCAACGCCCCGAACAGCGCCTTCAGCACTTCGGTCCGGCCGGCGCCGACCAGGCCGGCGAGGCCGTAGATCTCGCCGGCGCGCACGGTGAAGCTGACCCCGTCGAAATGGCCGGCGCTCGAAAGCCCTTCCACGTCCAGGAGGGACGGGCCGAGCGTAATGTCCTGCTTGGGAAAGAAGCTGTCGATTGGCCGGTTGACCATGGCCTGCACCATGGTCTCCTCGGTCCATTGGGGCGTCGCGCGCGTGTCGACGCAGCGCCCGTCGCGCATCACGGCGATGCGGTCGGAGACCTTGAACACCTCGTCGAGGTGATGGCTGATGAAGATGATGCCGACGCCCTGCGCCTTCAGCTTGGCGACGGTGCCGAAGAGGCTTTCCACCTCATGGCTGGTCAGCGTCGCCGTCGGCTCGTCCATGACGATGACGCGGGCCTTGCGCGACAAGGCGCGGCCGATCTCGACGAGCTGGCGCTGGGCGAGGGACAGCGAGCGGATCTTGGCGGAGGGCGGGATGTCGAGGCCGACCTGCGCGAGCACGGCGCGGGCCTGCTGCATCAGCGCGCCGGACCGCACCGTGCCGAGGCCGGTGCGGGGCAGCGTGCCGGCGAAGATGTTCTCCGCCACGCTCTGGTCCGGGAAGAGGCTCAGTTCCTGGTGGACGACGATGATGCCCGCCTCCAGGGCCTGGCGCGGGTTCTGCGGCGAGAACGCGGCGGTGCCGAGCCGGATGGTGCCCTGGTCCGGCTGGTAGATGCCGGCCAGGACCTTCATCAGCGTCGACTTGCCGGCACCGTTCTCGCCGACGATGCCCAGAACCTCGCCCTCGTCGAGCGAGAGCGAGACGTCAGAGAGAACGGTGACACCGAGGAACGCCTTCGAGACGTTCGCCATGTCGAGAATACGCGGCACTGGCTCTCCCCGTTCTGGAGCGGATGACGGTGCGGTCAGCCCTTGGTGACGTCGTCGGCCCACAGGCCGTAGGATTTCACCTCGGCGCTGTCGATATTCGCCTTGGTCAGCAGGATGTGCGGCCAGAACTGATGGGCCGGGATCTTGGACTTGTCGCCGTTGAAGTAGGCGTTGACATAGTCCACCGCCTGCGCCGCCATCGTCAGCGGGTTCTGCGAGAGGGTGGCGTCCATGTCGCCCTTGCGGATCGCCGTCAGCGCCTGCTCGGTGCCGTCGATGCCGATGATGATGATGTGCTTGGGATCGTCGATGGGCATGTTGCGGCTCGCCTGCCTGACGGCGCGCAGCGCACCCACGGCGTTGTCGTCATTGCCGTTGAACACCGCGTCGATCTGCGGGTTGGCGGCCATGATCTGGCTCATCAGGTTGAAGGCCTTCTCCTGGTCGAACTGGGCTTCCTGCCGGGCGACCAGCTTCAGGTCGGGCGCCTCGGCCGAGATCTTCTTGAACTCGTCCATGAAGCCCTTGTCGCGATCGTCGCCGGCCGTCGTGCCGAGCAGGCCGACGAGGTTGACGACGTTGCCCTGCACCTTGCCGTAGCGTTTCTTGAGCTGGGCGGCGATGTATTGCGCGCCTTCGCGGCCGAGCGCGACGTTGTCGGTCTCCAGGAAGTTGGTCTGGCAGTCGCCGCAGGCGGCGCCGCGGTCGAGCGTGAACACCGGGATCTTCTTCTTCTCGGCCTGCTGCACCACCGGCACGATGGAGTTGGCGTTGATCGGGTTGAGGATCAGCGCATCGACGCCCTGGTTGATCAGGTCGACCACCATGGTCGACTGGGTGTTGGCGTCGCCATTGGCGTTGGTGTTGAGCAGCGTCATGCCGGGATATTTCTTCACGGCGTCGACCACGCCCTTCGTCATGCCCTGGAAGAAGGGATTGGCGAGGGTGGCGACATTGTAGCCGATCTTCAGCGGCTTGCCCTGTGCGAACGCCAGCCGCCCGCCGAGGGTCGAGGCGGCGACGACCGACGCACCGGCCAGCATGAACTCGCGACGATTCATTCTTTCAACTCCCTGGTTTCCTCCGGCCCTCGATCAGGCCGCCCTTTTTCGTTGATGACCCACGGCCGAACTCCCGTCGGCTTCCTGCGTCATGTCAGCATATCCGACACGTAACCACCGCTGGCGTCAAGTAGGGAAGCGTGTCAGGCTTGCGCAAACTCCGTCATCGGGCATCATGTTCGTTCGGTCGCAGTCGAAATCCGTCAGGCGCGACCGGGCGAGTTAGGGTTTGCGCATTCGTTCGAACTGCGGCAGGTTGGCGCCGCCGCTTCGCTCGCCCCCGACAACAAGATGCGCGGTGACGGCCTTTTCCGTGGGAGGAATGATGAAAAAGGTCATGAATTCGCCCGTCAGCTATGTGGACGACATGCTGTCCGGCCTGTGCCTGGCGCATGAGCGCCACTTCCGGCAGCCGGAGCGGCGGGTCATCGTCCGGGCCGGCGGTGCGGTGAAGGGCAAGGTCGGCATCGTCACCGGCGGCGGCTCGGGGCACCTGCCGATCTTCACCGGCTATATCGGGCCGGGCCTGCTCGACGCCTGCGCCATCGGCGACGTCTTCGCCTCGCCCTCGGCCGACCAGATGGCGAGCGCCATGCGCCATGCCGACGGCGGCGCCGGCGTGCTCCGGCTCTACGGCAATTACGGCGGCGACGTCATGAATTTCGACATGGCCGGCGAGATGCTGGAGATGGAGGACATCGCCTCGACCACCGTGCTGCTCGCCGACGACGTCGCCTCGGCGCCGGCGGCGGAAGCCGAGAAGCGGCGCGGCGTGGCGGGTATGGTGTTCGCCTTCAAGGCAGCCGGCGCCCGCGCCGAGGAGCGCGCCACCCTCGACGAGGTCACGGCGTCGGCGCAGAAGACGGCCGACGCCTGCCGCTCGATCGGCTTCGCCCTCACGCCCTGCATCGTGCCGCAGGCCGGCGCCCCCACCTTCAACCTCGCCGAGGACGAGATGGAGATGGGCATGGGCATCCATGGCGAGCCCGGGATCTGGCGCGACAAGCTGAAGACGGCGGACGAGATCACCGACGAGATGGTCGACCACCTGCTGGACGACGTGCCGCTCGGCCGGGGAGAGCGCATCGCGCTACTGGTCAATTCGCTCGGCGCGACGCCGCTGGAAGAACTCTACATCATGTATCGGCGCATCCGCGAACGCTTCGACGACAGGGGCGTGACCATCGTCTCGCCGCTGGTCGGCCGCTACGCGACGTCGATGGAGATGGCGGGCGCCACCCTCACGCTCTGCCGCCTCGACAGCGAGATCGAGCGGCTGCTCGCCGCGCCCTGCGACTGCCCCTTCTGGAAAATCTGATCGTCTGGAAAGAAACGACCATGGCCTCCGACGCGCCCGCCTCGAACGAAACGGCGATTTTCACCTCCGCCGACCTCGCCGCCGCGCTGAAGCGCATCGCCGGCCGGGCGCAGGGCGACGCCGCCGAGCTGAACGCCGCCGACGGGGCTCTCGGCGATGGCGACCTCGGCATCACCGTGTCGCGCGGCTTCGCCGAGGCCGCGGCGGCGCAGCTTCCCGAGGATGTCGGCCTCGCCTTCATGGAATGCGCCAAGGCGATGCAGCGCGTCTCCTCCTCGTCCTACGGCACGCTGCTGGCGACCGCCTTCCTCGCCACGGCCAAGGCCTGCAAGGGGCGCGCCTCGATCGAGGCGCGGGAGATCCCGGAGTTGGCGCTCGGCGCACTGGCGGCGATGATGGCGCGCGGCAAGGGCAATCTCGGCGACAAGACCGTGCTCGACGTCCTCAAGGCCGTCGCCGACGCCACGGCGGACGCGTCGCCGGCCGAGCTCTACCCGCGCAGCCTCGAAGCGGCGCGCGCTACTCTCGAGACCTTCAAGGGCCGGCCGAACAAGCTCGGCCGCGCCCGCATGTTCGGCGAGGGCAGCATCGGCCTCTACGACCCCGGCCAGCTTGCGATGGTACGGATCATCGAGGCGCTCGGCCCGGCGTGACGGCGGGCGCCTCCTCAAGACGACAGACAGGAACGCAGCATGGAATATCGATTTCTCGGCCGATCGGGCCTGAAAATTTCTGTTTTGACGATGGGAACGTTCACTTTCGGCGGCAAGGGGCCGTTCGCCATGGTCGGCAGCCAGGGCGTGAAGGACGCCCGCCGCCTCGTCGACCTGTGCATCGACGCCGGCGTCAACCTGTTCGACACCTCGAACATGTATTCGAACGGCCTGTCCGAGGAGATCCTCGGCGAGGTGCTCGCCAAGGGCAAGCGCGGCGACGTGCTGATCTCGTCGAAGGCCCGCATGCGCATTGGCGACGGGCCGAACGACGAGGGCGTCTCGCGCTATCACGTCATCCGCGAATGCGAGCGCAGCCTCAAACGCCTCAGGACCGACGTCATCGATATCTACTACATGCATGAATGGGACGGCGTCACCCCGCTGGAGGAGATGCTGGAGGCGCTCGACACCCTGGTGACCCAGGGCAAGGTCCGCTATATCGGCTGCTCCAACTATTCCGGCTGGCACATCATGAAGGCGCTCGGCGTTAGCGACCGCGACCGCCGGCAGCGCTTCGTCACCCAGCAGATCCATTACACGCTCGAGGCACGCGAGGCCGAATACGAGCTGCTGCCGATCGCGGTGGACCAGGGGCTGGGCGTGCTGGTCTGGAGCCCGCTCGCCGGCGGCCTCCTCTCCGGCAAGCACCGCCGCGGCAAGGAGGCGCCGGTGGGCTCGCGCCAGAACGCCGGCTGGACCGAGCCGCCGATCCGCGATTACGATAGGCTCTGGACCATCGTGGACGCGCTTGTCGAGATCGGCGAGGCCCGCGGCGTTTCGGCCGCGCAGGTCGCGCTCGCCTGGCTGTTGGGGCGCCCGGCCATCGCCTCGCTCGTCATCGGCGGGCGCAACGAGGAGCAGTTCGAGCAGAATTTCCGGGCGGTCGGCCTGAAGCTGACGGCGGAGGAACGCGGGCGCCTCGACGAGGTCAGCGCCATTCCCATGATCTATCCCTATTGGCACCAGCAGAATTTCGCCAGGGACCGCTTCGGTGCCGGCGACCGCGCGCTGCACGGGGAAGGCTGAGGGACGGCTTGGTATGTCGCCGGGAGGGCGGTCGCCGCGAGGTCCGTCCAGGCGGGCGGCCTTCCGTTTCACGGTGGAATAACATCGGCGGTTGGAAATGGGCGTGAGGCAAAGAGCGCCGGATCGAAGAGGAGCGTGCCGGAGCATGGCGAGCGTCTCGCCCATACTGGTCGACCGCCTGCTGGCGATCTCGCGGGCGCTGGCCGGGCATATCGATCCCGGCGCGGCGTTCCGGGCGACGGCCGCCGAAATCGGGAGCCTGCTGCCGCACGACCACATCGACGTGGCGGTGCTGCTGCATGACGGCGCCAGCCATGCCTGCTACGAGGCGGGCTTCCATACGAGCTGGAGCGCGCTCGGCCGGGATCCCCTCCCGGCCGAGCGCAGCCCGGTGCGCATGGTTCTCAAGGGCGAGGTGCCCTATCTGATCGCCGGCGACGCGTTGTCGGACGGACGCTTCCATTTCGACGGCGCGCTGGACGAGCCGATCTTCGCGGCCGAATTGCGCAGCCGCATCATCGTGCCGATGCGCGCGCGGGGCGAGATCGTCGGCACCCTCAACATCAGCCGGCATGCGGCCGACTGCTACGGCATCGAGGACGTCGGCACCGCCCAGCAATGCGCCGACTTCATTGCCCCCTATATCTTCGCCCTGATCCAGGCCGAGGAGGCGCGCCGCGCCATGCTCGCCGAAAGCGAGGCGCGCAACCGCGAGGAATTGCTGCGGGTCGGCGCCTCCCAGCTGACCGAAGGCATGGAGCGGGAGCGGCGGCGGATCGGCATGGACCTGCACGACCAGACGCTGGCGGACCTCGCCCGCGTCGTGCGCCAGGTGTCGGCCCTGCGCAGCCAGGGCGTGGCCCGGGCGGCGCAACTCGCCGACCTCGAGCGCGAGGTCGTCGGCTGCCTCGCCGAGCTGCGCCACATCGTCGACGACATGCGGCCCGGCGTCCTCGAGCTGTTCGGCCTGCGCGAGGCCGTCGAGGCGCATCTCAACCGCAGCGTCAGCCGCGCCAACCCGCCGATAGCGGTCCATATCGCCGACAGGAGCGATGGCGCCGCCGACACCCTGCCCGACACCATGCGCACGGCGGTCTACCGCATCGTGCAGGAGGCGATCAACAATGCCGCCCGGCATGCGATGGCGAGCCGCATCGACGTCCGCATCGAGAGGGACGCGGAGGAACTGCGCATCGCGGTCACCGACGATGGCTGCGGCTGCGGCCCCGTCGGGCCGGAGACGTTCGGCGGCATCGGCCATATGCGCACGCGGGCGGCGCTGATCGGCGCGCGCCTGCATATCGGCCGTGCCGGCCGCAAGGGCGGCACGAAAGTGGAGGTCGGCCTCAAGCTCGGCCGCCCCGCCGGGGGAGGCTAGGCCGTCCGCCTCCCGTTCGAAGCGATATTTCTCCGTCGAGGCCGTGCTTCGGCGACATGCGCAGGAGGAGACCAGGATGCTTGTGATGATAGCCGAGGACGACGGGCTGCATCGGGCGTTTGCACGCGGGATCATCGAGCAGCTCTGGGCCGGCGACGTCGAGGTGATCGAGGCGGCCAACGGCAACGAAGCCATGGACCTGGCGAACCGGCGGACGCCGCCCTGCGTCGTGCTCGACCTGCAGCTGCCCAAGGTGACGGGCATCGAGGTCGCCCGCGCCATCTGGAGCCGGCGTGCCGACACCAACATCCTGTTCTGGTCCAATTTCGCCGACGAGGCCTATGTCCGAGGGGTGGCACGCATCGTGCCGCCGGGCTCCGTCTATGGCTATGTCCTCAAATCGGCCTCGGAGGAGGGCATGCGCTCGGCGCTGCGCGGCGTCTTCCGCGAGGGCCACTGCATCATCGACCGGGAAATCAGGGGCATCCAGCATCGCGTGCAGGATCGGCGCGAAGGCATCACCGACAGCGAGTATGAAAGCCTGATCGACATCGCCCTCGGCCTCACGGACAAGGCCATCGCGGCGCGCCGCGGCCTGTCGACGCGCGGCGCCCAGAGCCGCATCCAGCATCTCTACGACAAGCTCGACCTCACCGGCGCGGGCGAGGGGGACAGTGCGCCGATCTTCAATTCGCGCACGCGGGCCATCTACATCGCCCTCTCGCGCGGGCTGATCAACATCGATGCCCTCCGGCGCGAGCAGCACCAGTTCGACGCCTGGCTCGCCGGGCCCGGGCGTGCGGCGAAATAGGCCGCGGGACCGGCGTTCCGCGGGCGGGGCAACCGCGATAGGATCGGGCGCGCCGGCCGGAAGACCGGCACGCCCCCTGGAACGTCAATATATCGGAGGATGCCCATGTCGGAAGAAAGCACGACGCCGGAACGCCCGGCGGTCTGCACGGTTTTGCGGGCGAGCGCGCCGTTCGTCGGCAAGCAGGGCTTTTCCTATGCGCCCGCGATCTCGGCGGAGACGACGGGGGCTGCCGCCATCCACATGCAGCTGCTCACCATCCCGCCCGGCGGCCGCGCCAAGGCCCACAAGCACGAGGCCCACGAAACCGCGATCTATGTGATCAGCGGCGAGGCCGCGATGCATTACGGCGAGAGGCTGGAGCAGCACCTCGTCTCGCGCGCCGGCGACTTCGTCTACATTCCCGCCAACGTGCCGCATCTGCCCTACAATCTGAGCAGCACGGAACCCTGCGTCGCCGTGATCTCGCGCACCGATCCCAACGAGCAGGAGAGCGTCGTCCTCCTGCCGGAACTCGACGCGATTCACGTGTGACGGAAGCCTTTGCCCGCGGGCCCGCCGGATGACTGTGCAAACGCACAGTGTCCGCTGTTCCTTGCCCCCTATCGTTTTCCCCGTCGCCCGCTAGCCTCGCGCCAAACAACAAGATCGAGACAACAGGTCGAGGAAACGCCGATGCCTTTCGTCAATATCCGCATTCTCAAGGGCCACTCGCAGCAGCGCAAGGACGAGATCGCGCGCCGCGTCACCGAGGCGGTCAGCGAGATCGCCGAACTGCCCAAGGAGGCGGTGTGGGTGGTGTTCGAGGATGTCGAGGCGCCGGACTGGTATGTCGGCGGCAAGACCGCCGCCAAGCCCAAGGAATGACCTCGGTGGAGATGCGCGATCCGCGTTTCGCCGATATCGTCGGCGACGCCGGGCTGGAAACGCTCGCGGGCGGCTTCGGCTTCACCGAGGGCCCCGTCTGGCACCCCTATGAGAAATGGCTCGTCTTCAGCGACATCCCCAACAGCCGCATGCATCGGCGGCTGCCTTCGGGCGAGATCGAGGTCTTCCGCGACCCGAGCCACAAGGCGAACGGCAACACGCTCGACCGCCGGGGACGGCTGTTGAGCTGCGAGCATGCGACCAGCCGCGTCACCCGCGCCGAGCCGGACGGCACCGTCACGGTGCTCGCCAGCCACTATGGCGGCAAGGCGCTCAACAGCCCCAACGACATCGTCGTGGCGACGGGCGGGGCTGTCTATTTCACCGACCCGACCTATGGGCGCCAGCCCTTCTTCGGCGTGCCCAGGGAGGCGGAGCTGGCCTTCCGCGGGGTCTACAGGATCGACGTCGACGGGGCAGAGCCGACGCTGCTGGCGGGCGACTTCGCCCAGCCCAACGGGCTGTGCTTCTCGCTCGACGAATCGCGCCTGTTCGTCAACGACACCGAGCGGCGGCACATCCGCGTCTTCAGCCTGTCCGCGTCCGGGGAGCTCACCGGCGGCGCCGTCTGGGCGACGACCGAAGGCGAGGCGCCCGGCGCGCCGGACGGCATGAAGATCGACAGCTGCGGCAATCTCTATTGCAGCGGGCCGGGCGGGATCCATGTCTTCGATCCCTCGGGCGACGGGCTCGGCGTCATCTCGACGCCGGAACCCTGTGCCAACTTCACCTTCGGCGACGAGGACCTGCGCGGTCTCTATTTGACCGCGTCGACCTCGCTGTACCGGCTCAGGGTGCGCGTGCCCGGGCTGAGGCTCTTCTGAGCCGGCGGCGGCGGGGGTTCTGGCGAAATCTTTGATTTCGGGGCGAAAATAGGGAAATGTTCGAGGCCGGGGCTCGTCCGCGACAGCGGCGCCCGGCTCCGGGCGAAGGGGCAGCCGGCGGGTCGCCGGCTGCCGGTAAGAACGATCATAAACGGGAGGATCTGCAATGAAGAGAATACTTGTCCTGGGCGCCCTTGCCACGCTTCTGGCCTCGGGAACCGCTCTTGCCGACACGAGCGGCAAGAAGATCGCCTTCTCCAACAATTACGCCGGCAATTCCTGGCGCCAGGCGATGCTCAAGAGCTATGACGCCGTCACCAAGAAGGCGGTCGAAGACAAGATCGTCGCGGCGGCCGACGTGTTCACCACCGCCGACAAGGAAGTGCCGACCCAGGCGGCCCAGATCCAGAACCTGATCCTGCAGGGCTATGACGCCATCGTCATCAACGCCGCCTCGCCCGATGCGCTGAACGGCGCCATCAAGCAGGCCTGCGATGCCGGCATCGTCGTGGTTTCCTTCGACGGCGTCGTCAACGAGCCCTGCGCCTACCGCGTGGTCGTCGACTACAAGGACATGGGCAAGCAGGAAATCGAGCACATGGCCAAGTTCCAGCCCAAGGGCGGGAACCTCCTGGAAATCCGCGGCCTCGCCGGTACCTCGATCGACGACACCATCCATGCCGGCATCCTGGAAGGCGTCGCGGCCCATCCCGAGTTCAAGATCGTGAGCTCGGTCACCGGCGACTGGGACCAGACCACCGCCCAGAAGGCGGTGGCGACGGTGCTGCCCTCGCTCCCGACCATCGTCGGCGTGGTCGACCAGGGCGGCGACGGCTATGGCGCGGCGCAGGCCTTCGCCGCGGCCGGCAAGTCGCGCCCGACCATCATCATGGGCAACCGTCAGGACGAACTGCAATGGTGGAAGGAGCAGAAGGACAAGGACGGCTACACCACCTGGTCGGCCTCGATCGCCCCGGGCGTGTCGACGCTCGCCTTCTGGGTCGCCCAGCAGATCCTCGACGGCCGCAAGGACCTGCCGCATGACCTGGTGGTGCCGTATCTCGCCTTCACCCAGGACGACTTCGAGGCGGCCCTGCCGACCATCGCCAAGGGCGGCGTCGCCAGCCACGAATACACCCAGGCCGACGCGATCGCCGCGATCAAGGCCAACATGAAGTGAGGCGGCGTGGCGGACGGGACGAGGAAACGTTCCCCCGCGGCCCGTCCCGCCCGCATCGCGGCGGCCCCGGCCGGCGCGGGTCTTCACTTTTGCCCTCTCCCTTTGCGGGGAGGGGGCCTGCCCGCCTGCGGATGAACATATTTTCAGTGGAAATTCCCCGGAGGCGCGGATAAGGCTGCGGGGCTGAAATACTGGACGCCCCTCAGAACCGACCGGCTGCCATCCCGCTTGTGCGGCGATGCGGAGCCTCCCTTGCATGTACGATCCGGCCTCCTGCCGACCGAGCCCCATAGGAGTGACAGTGCCATCCGAGGCCGCTTCGATCATCGTCAGGCTGGACGATGCCGGCAAATATTTCGGTGCCGTCCGTGCGCTCGACGGCGTCGACTTCGCCGTTTCCAAGGGGGAATGCGTCGGCCTCGTCGGCCATAACGGGGCGGGCAAGTCGACGCTCATGCAGGTGGTGGCCGGCACGCTGGCCCCCAATCGCGGCCGCATCGCGGTCGGCGGCGCCGTCGAGGAGAACTATTCCGTCGTCCGCGCCCAGAAGCTCGGCATACGCTGCGTGTTCCAGGAGCTTTCGCTCTGCCCGAATCTCAGCGTCGCCGAGAACACCCGCATCAACCATCCCTCGCTGCGCGGGTTCGGATGGCGCCGCCGGGCGGCGCGCCTGATCGTCGACAAGCTCGACGAGATCTTTCCCGGCCACGACATCGCCGCCTCGGACGTCGTGCGCGACCTGTCGATCGGGCGCCGGCAGATGGTGGAGATCGCCCGCGCCTTCACCGTCACCACCGATCCTCTCGACCTCGTCATCCTCGACGAGCCGACATCCTCGCTCGACGCCCGCACCGCCGGGCAGTTGCTCGCCTTCGTCCGCCGCTTCGTCGCCGGCGGCCGCAGCTGCATCCTCATCTCGCATTTGCTCGGGGAGATCCTCGAAAACGCCAGCCGCATCGTGGTGATGCGCGACGGCAAGGTCGTCGTAGCCGACACCGCCGCTGCCTTCGACCGCGACCGGCTGGTGACGACGATGGGCGGCGCCGCGGCCGAGACCCGCGAGAAGGCCGCCGCGCAGACGGCGGCGCGGCAGGAAAGCCGGCCCCTGCGCGTGCGTGCCCGCCCGGCGCGCCAGACCAACCAGACCGAGCTGGTGGCGCGCGAAGGCGAGATCATCGGCCTGGCTGGCCTGTCGGGACATGGCCAGACCGACCTGCTCATCGCCATCTACAGCGCGGCCGAACGCCGCATGGCGGGCGTCGAGGTGACGGAGCCGGTGGCCCTCGTCGCCGGCGACCGCCAGTCGGACGGCGTGTTCCCGCAATGGTCGATCGCCGCCAATATCGGCATCCGCTCGCTGTCCCGGCTGCGCCAGGGCCTGCTGATCTCCGCGCAGCGCGAAGCCGAGCTGGCGAAGTTCTGGCAGGACAGGATCAAGATCCGCACCCCCGACATGAACAACAACATCCTCTCGCTCTCCGGCGGCAACCAGCAGAAGGCGCTGTTCGCCCGCGCCCTCGGCTCCGACGCCCGCATCATCCTGATGGACGACCCGATGCGCGGCGTCGACATCGGCACCAAGCTCGAGGTCTACGATCTCATCCGCGAGGAGGCGCGCAACGGCCGCACCTTCCTCTGGTACACCACCGAAACCGACGAGCTCGACAATTGCGACCACGTCTATGTCTTCCACAACGGCCGGATCGTCGCCGATCTCAGCCGTTCCGAGCTGACGGAAGAGCGCATCATCCAATCCTCCTTCAGCGAGGCGGTGTGACATGACGGCGCCTTCCGTGGAACAACGCGTCCGGGTGCCGGCGCTCGGGCGGATGACGCCGGGGCGGATGTTGCGCGCCCTCCTGCCGGCCCTGTCGCTCTCCCTCGTGCTGATCGCGATCGCCTGGCTCAATCCGCGCGCCATCAGCTATTTCGGCTTCAACCTGATGCTGAACCTGGCGATCCCGATCGCCCTGGCGACGATTGCCCAGATGTTCGTCATCGCCAGCAACGAGCTCGATCTTTCCATCGGCACCTTCGTCGGCTTCGTCGGCTGCGTCACCGCGACCTGGCTGCACGACGCCCCGCTCCTCGGCATCGCCGTGCTCCTCGGCGGCATCGCGGTCTATGCGGCGCTCGGCGCGCTGATCCACCTGCGCAACCTGCCCTCGATCGTGGTGACGCTCGGCATGAGCTTCGTGTGGAGCGGCCTCGCCATCCTCATCCTGCCCAAGCCGGGCGGCAAGGCGCCGGACTGGCTCCTGGCGATCACCGGCTTCAAGCCGCCCTTCGTGCCGCTGCCGATCGTGGCGGCGGTGGTGATCGCGGCCGTGGTGCATTTCGGGCTGATGCGGACCTCCTTCGGCGTCGTCCTGCGCGGGTCGGGCGGCAATCCGGCCGCGCTGCGCCGCGCCGGCTGGTCGCTGCTCCGCATCAAGGTCATCCTGTTCGCGCTGACCGGCCTGTTCGGCGTCCTCTCGGGCATGATGCTGATCGGCATCACCACCTCGGGCGACGCCAATATCGGCAATGGCTACACGCTGCTGTCGATCGCCGGCGTCATCCTTGGCGGCGGCGAGTTCGTCGGCGGCCGGGTGTCGCCGATCGGCGCGGTCATCGGCGCGCTGACGCTCGCGCTCGCCGCCTCGCCGCTGCTGACCTTCATGCATATTCCGCCGGACTGGCAGGTCGCCGCCAACGGCGCCATCCTCATCATCGTGCTCGCGGCGCGGGCGCTGATCAGCCGCAAGGAAGGGTGACCGATGCCGTCCCTGAGGATACTGCTCGCCAAGCCCTGGCTGTGGTCCTTCGTCGGCGCCCTCGTGGTGTGGCTGGCGACGATCGCCTTCACCGGCGGCTACGGCGCCGGCGGCATGCTCACCTCGGCGCTCGCCTTGGCGGAATTCACCGTCATCGTCGGCGTCGGCCAGATGTTCGTGATCACGCTCGGCCCCGGCAATGTCGACCTGTCGCTGCCCGCCAATATCGGCCTCGCCAGCGCCGTCGCCATGAAGGTGATGGACGGCAATGATTCGATGGTGGTGGCGGGCCTCCTCGCCGCGCTCGCCTGCGGCATCGCCATCGGCGCGGCGAACTACCTGCTGATCTGGGCGCTGCGCATCCCGCCGATCATCGCCACGCTGTCGGCGAGCTTCATCATCCAGTCCATCGACATCAGCTATGGCCGCGGCCTGCAGATCAAGCCGCCGCCGGGCTTCGCCGAGTTCACCAACCTGCAATTCTTCGGCATCCCGGTCCTCGCCGTGCTGGTGATGCTCTTCACCGTCGGCGCCGCCATCCTGCTCCAGCGCATGATCTATGGGCGATCGGTGCTCGCCATCGGGCAGAACATCCGCGCCGCCTGGCTGGCGGGGGTCAAGGTCGGGCGCATCCGCTTCCTCACCTACGCGCTGTCGGGAGCCCTGGGCGGCCTCGACGGCGCTCTGCTGGCCGGCTATTTCCGCGGCGCCAATGTCGATATCGGCAATGAATATCTGCTGTCGTCGCTGGCGGTGGTCGTGATCGGCGGCACCTCGGTCGCCGGCGGCAAGGCCAATGTGCCCGGCGTCTGGGGCGCGGCGCTGTTCCTGGTGCTGCTCCTGACCATGCTCAACACCTTCGGCGTCAGCGCCGGCGTGCGCCTGCTGCTGACCGGCCTCATTATCGTCGGCGTGATCACCGCCGCCGGCGGGGAGAAGGCATTGCGCTGAACGTCGGCCGACGGACGCCTGTCCGTCATCCGATCACCTCGACCGTCCGCACGCCGACGATCGTCCGCAGCCGGCCGGCGATGTCCTCGACCGACTGGGGCGACAGGCGGATGAAGGAGACGAGCACCTCGTCGCTGCCGTCCTCGAGCCGCTGGCGCAGCACGAACTGCTTGACCCTGGAGGCCCGCAGCCCCGCCGCCTCGTGCACGACGTCGAGCGTGACCTTGTCGTGCTCGGCGCTCAGCCGGATGGTGCGCACCGCCATCTGCGCGCGGAAGCGCTCCTCCAGCGGCTTGATGCCGGCCAGGATGACCAGGATGATGACGGTGGTCGACAGCGCCGCGGTATAGAGGCCGCCGCCGACGGCGAGGCCGATGGCCGCCACGCTCCACAGGCTCGCGGCCGTCGTCAGGCCCTTGACCACCTCGCCGCGCAGCAGGATCGTGCCGGCGCCGAGGAAGCCGATGCCCGACACCACCTGCGCGGCGATGCGCGAGGGGTCGAGGACGACATGCGGATTGTTGACGATGTCGGAAAAGCCGAAGGCCGAGACGATCATGATGAGCGAGGAGCCGACGCAGACCAGCATATGCGTGCGCAGTCCTGCGGCCCAGAGCAGCCTCTCGCGCTCGAAGCCGATGACGCTGCCGAGGGCGGCGGCCAACAGAAGCCGGATGAAAAGTTCGGTGTTGGCGAGCATGTCCACCTCCGTCGATGTGCCGGATCGCCATGAAAGGCGATTCGCGTCGGCCCGTGGCCGGCGATGGCGCCGTATTCTGTCGTGAACGCGCGCGAAGCGATCGATATCCCGCTCCCCTCTTTCATCCCGCCCGGTCCGCATGTCCGTGACCGGCTTGACGGGCGCCCGCGATCGCGTAATTCTACTGGCAACGCATAAAAATGCAGACAGGGGTGGAAACGTGGCCGACGATCTCGCCCGTCATGCGCGTGACGAGGACGATGAGGGCATGCCGGCCCGCGCGGCCTGGATGCATTTCGTCGGCGGCATGACGCATGCCGAAGTCGGCAAGCGGCTGCATGTGCCCGGCTTCAAGGTGCAGCGGCTGATCGCCCAGGCGACGCGCGAGGGCATGGTGCAGGTCTTCGTCAACAGCCCGATCGCCGGCTGCGCCCGCCTGGAGCAGGCCCTGTCCAACGCGTTCGGGCTGGAGGAGTGCATCGTGGCGCCGGATATCGGCGAGGCGGCGCTCGTACCGGTCTCGCTCGCCGCCGCCGGTGCCCAATACCTGCTGCGCATCCTGCAGAGCGGCGCGCATCGGGTCATCGGCCTCGGCCACGGCCGCACCCTGACCGACATCGTCGAAAGGCTGCCGCGCCTGCATGTGCCCGAGACCAGCTTCGTCGCGCTGCTCGGCGGGCTGACGACCAGCTTCTCGGCCGACCCCTTCGACGTCATCCACCGGATCTCCGACCGCACCAAGGCGGCGGGCTTCTTCCTGCCCGTGCCGTTCTTCGCCAATTCCTCCGCGGATCGCGAAGTGCTGCTGTCGCAGCTCGGCGTCGTGCGCGTCCAGGCGCTGGCGCTGGAGGCGACATTGCTGCTCGTCGGTATCGGCACGACGAACCCCGACGGCTTCCTGGCCCGCAACGGATCGCTGCAGGCGGACGACCTCGTCGAGTTGAAGCGGCTGCGCGCCCGCGGCGAGATCCTCACTTATTTCCACGACGCGCAGGGCCGGCCGATCCGCACCGAGATCTCGTCCCGCGCCGTCACCCTGCCTTACGAAGACCTCGCCGGCCGCAACATCGTGGCGGCCGCCGGCGGCGCCGACAAGGTCGATGCCATCCGCTCCATCCTGCGCAGCGGGCTCCTGAAGGGCCTCATCACCGACGAGGCGACCGCGGCGGCGCTCCTCGGTCCTGCCGTTCCGGAGCGGCAGGCCGCCGGCATGCGCACCGCGCAGACGAGGCGGGCGGGCCAGGGCCGCGCCGCCGCCGCAAAGCCCCGCCGGCGAGGCGTGGCGGCCCGTCCGGACGGGAGCCCGCCATGACGACCGCTTCCCTCCGATCCGCCGCAGCCACGGGAGCGGCCCTGACGCTGTCGGGCATCGCCAAGTCCTACGGTCCTATCCGCGTCCTCAGCGATATCGGCTTCGAGATCGGGCGGGGCAGGGTGCACGCGCTCGTCGGCGAGAACGGCGCCGGCAAGTCGACGCTGGTGAAGATCATCACCGGCATCGTGCAGCCCGACGGCGGCGAGGTCTCGATCGGCGGGCGGGCCGTGCATTTCGCGACGCCGATCGAGGCGCGCGCCGCCGGCATTTCCGCGGTCTACCAGGATCCCAAGCTGTTCCCGCATCTCGACGTCGCCGAGAACATCTTCATGGGCGCCTATCCGCGCACGATGTTCGGCACCGTCGACCGCCGGGCGATGTATGACAAGGCGAGGGCCTCGCTGCGCCAGCTCGGCGTCGAGCTCGATCCGTTCTCCCTCGTCGCCGCCCTGTCGATGGCAGAGCTGCAATTCGTCGAGATCGCCCGCGCGCTGTCGACCGACGTCCAGCTCCTCATCCTCGACGAGCCGACCTCGCCGCTGACGCCGGCCGAGGCCGAGCAGCTCTTCCGCATCGTCAGGGCGCTGCGCGACCAGGGCAAGTCGGTGCTGTTCATCACCCATCGCCTCGAGGAGGTCGAGGCGATGGCGGACGACGTCACCGTCCTGCGCGACGGCCGCCACGTCGCCACCGGCCCGGCCAGCGAATTCGACCGGGCGAGGATCGTCAACCTCATGGTCGGCCGCAGCGTCGACCATCTCTATGCGGACAGGACCGTGGCCGCGCCCGGGCCGGAAATGCTGCGCGTCGAAGGCCTCGGCCTCAGCGGCACCTTCGCCGATATCTCGTTCTCGCTGCGGGCGGGCGAGATCGTCGGCATGGCCGGCCTCGTTGGCGCCGGCCGGTCCGAGATCGCGCAGGCGATCTTCGGCATGACGCCGCCGAGCGCGGGCAAAGTGGTGCTCAAGGGCGAGGAGATCCAGCCGGGGAGCCCGGCGCAGATGCTGCAGCGCGGCCTCGCCTATCTGCCGGAGGACCGAGACGGCCAGGGCCTCATCATGGCCGAAACCGTGGTCGAGAACGTCACGCTGCCGGTCATCCGGCGGCTGGCGCGCTTCGGCGTGCTCGACCGCGCCGGCGGGCGGCGCATGGCCGACGAGGCGGTCGCCACCTACCAGGTCCGCACCAAGGGCATCGACCAGGTCGTCGCCGCGCTTTCCGGCGGCAACCGCCAGAAGGTCGCCTTCGCCCGCTGGCTCGCCACCCGGCCGGCGGTGCTGATCCTCGACGAGCCGACGCATGGCGTCGATGTCGGCAGCAAGGCGCAGATCCACCGGATTATCGCCGATCTCGCCGCCGCCGGCATCGCCGTCCTCCTCATCTCGTCCGACCTGCCGGAGGTCATCGCCATGAGCGACCGAATCCTCGTCATCGCCGAAGGGCGCCTCGTCGGCGAGATCGCCCGCGCCGACGCCACGCAGGAAGCGGTGATGCAGGCCGCCACCCGCACCGTCGAGGCTGCCCATGACCGCGCCTGATCCTGCCCTCGTGCCCGGCCGGGCACCGCCCCGGCGCAATCTCGGCCGGCTGGCGCTGCGCCTGCGCGTCAGCGGCGTCGTCCTCTTCCTGGTGATCCTCGGCATCGCCTTCTCGATCCTGACGCCGCACTTCGCCAGCCTGCAGAACATCGGCGTCATCGCCTCCAACGCCTCGATCCTCGCCATCGTCGCCGCGGCGCAGGCGATCGTGCTGCTGACCCGCAACCTCGACGTCTCCGTCGGCTCCATCATGGGGCTCACTGCCTATCTCAGCGCCGATTATGCCGCCCATCATCCCGATGTCGGCGTGCTGCTGGTGGTGATCGCGCTCGCCATCGGGGCGGGGCTCGGCGCCGTCAACGGGCTGATCGTCGCCTATGGCCGGGTGTCGCCGCTGATCGCCACGCTCGGCACGATGTCGCTCTATCGCGGCGCCACCTATGTCTATGCGCACGGCCAGGAGATCACCTCGAGCCGCCTGCCGCGCTGGGTGCTCCAGACGGTGGATCTGCGTATCGGCGGCCTGCCGCTGCTGGTGCTGGTCTGCGGGGCCGTCGTCGTTGCCGCGGCGCTGTTCCTGCGGCTCTTCCCCTTCGGGCGGCGCATCTACGCCGTCGGCTCGAACCCGCTCGCCAGCGTCTTCTACGGGCTGCGCACCGAGCGTGTCGTCCTTTTCGCCTATACGCTGGCCGGCCTGATGTGCGGGTTTGCCGGCCTGCTCTACGCCGCCCGCGTCGGCACCGTCACCGTCGTGCTCGCCAGCGGCTGGGAGCTGACCTCGCTGGCGGGGGCGGTACTCGGCGGCGTCAGCGTCGCCGGCGGCTCCGGCTCGCTCATCGGCGCCGCCCTCGGGGCGGTGGTGCTGGCGACGATCGACAACGGCCTGGTGCTGCTCGCCATTCCCGAGTTCTGGCGCATGTTCATCCAGGGCACGGCGATCGTCCTCGCCGTCACGGCGGACGTGCTGATCAACAGCCAGATCCGCCGCTCGCTCAAGGGCCAGCGCTTCGGAGGAAAGCTCGCATGAAGGCCCGGCTGCCCGTCTCCTCCTGGGAAGTGACGCTCGTCGTCGCCATCGTCGCGGCCGGTTGCTGGTCGGCGACGCTGTCGCCCTATTACCTCAGCCTCGACCAGATCCTCGATTCGACGCGCCAGTTCATCATTCCCGGCCTGCTCGCCATCGGCCTCGCCATCGTGGTGATCACCGGGGAGATCGACATCTCCGTCGCCTCGACCCTGGCGGTCGGCGCCGTGCTCCTCTCCAAGTTCTCCGCTTTCGGCGTGCCGGTCTGGCTCGCCGTGCCGCCGGTGCTGGTCGTCTGCGCCCTGCTCGGCACGTTGAACGGCCTGCTGGTCGCCGGGCTCGGCCTGCCCTCGCTCGCCGTGACCCTGGGGACGATGGGGGCGTTCCGCGGCCTCGCCTTCATCATCGGGTCCGAGGTCGGCTACACCGATTTCGACGATTCCTATCTCTATACGGGTTCGGACTATGTCTGGGGCATCGTGCCGGTCGCCCTGCTGCTGTTCGTCGCGGTCGCGCTCGCCATCGGCTTCCTCCTGCACCGCACCGTGTTCGGGCGGCGCTGCTTCGCCGTCGGCAACAACAAGGATGCCGCCTGGATCGCCGGCATCGACGTCACCCGCCTGAAGACGATCGCCTATATGCTGGCGGGTGTCCTCGCCGGCCTGGCGGCGCTGGTATGGATCGGCCAATACGGCTCGGCGCGCGGCGACAATGCCGACGGCCTCATCCTGTTCGTCGTTACCGCCGTCGTGCTCGCCGGCGTCGACATCAATGGCGGCAAGGGCACGGTGCTCGGCATCGTGCTGGCGCTGCTCCTGCTCGGCACGCTGCGCAACGGCATGGGCCTCGCCAACATCGCCGGGCCGACGCAGACGCTCGTCTTCGGCGCCCTGTTGGTCGCCGGCGTGCTGCGCCCGCTCGCCCTGCGCGTCCTGGCGGAAGCGCGAAATTTCGTTCGTCCCGCATCGTCGGGCGCCGGAAAGGCCGGCTCCTGACCACCAACCAGAAGCGGAGATCAATCCGCCGCATCAAACAAAACACAAATGGAGGAACGACGATGACATCGAGAAGGACTGCACTGGCCGTGCTGGCTTCGGCTCTCGCCATGGGCGCGGCGCTCGCCCCGACCGCTCAAGCCAAGGATTCCGGCTTCAAGCTGATGATGACGCCGAAATGGACGGGCTTCCCCTATTTCGAAGCCGCCGCGAAGGGCGGCAAGGCCGCGGCCGACGAACTCGGCGACACCTTCGTCTATGCGGGCGCCGACCATGCCGACGTCTCGCTGCAGGTCGAGACCCTCACCAACTTCGTCACCCAGCATGCCGACGGCATCATCCTGGCCGCCATCGACCTCAATGCGGTGGCGCCCGTCCTCAAGCAGGCGCGCAAGAAGGGCATCACCGTCACCACCTTCGATGCCGATGCCGCGGTGCCGGCGCGCGACATGTTCGTCAACCAGCTCTCCTACGAGCAGGCGGCGCGCGTCATGCTCGACTGCGCCCTGCTCGACGCGCCGGAGGGCGGTGAGATCGCCTTCGTCGCGGCGTCGCCGACCTCTCCCAACCACATGGCGCATATCAAGATCATGACGGAGCTGACGAAGACCGATCCGAAATACAAGGTCTTCAAGGTCGTCGACACCCAGTTCGCGGGCGATGACGACGCCAAGAGCTTCGATGTCGCCACCAACCTGATGCAGGCCCACCCCAACCTCAAGGTGATCATCTCCTCCTCCGCCGTCAGCGCGCCGGCGGCGGCCCGCGCCATCGTCTCCGGCGGACATCAGGGCAAGGTCTTCGCCACCGGCTTCGCCCTGCCGGCGGCGATCAAGAGCTATCTCGACGACGGCTCGGAGAAGGCCTTCGCGCTCTGGAATCCCTATGAGCTCGGCTATGTCGCCACCTATGCGACCCACCTCAAGCTCGCCGGCAAGCTCGACATCAAGCCGGGCGCGACCTTCCAGGCCGGCAAGGCGGGCAGCTACACCGTCGGCAAGGACGGCGAGATCGTCTACGGCAAGCCTTTGATCTTTACCAAGGAGAATGTCGACAAGGCCGGCTTCTGAGCCAAACCAGCCGGGCGGCGAGAGAAGGCGCCGCCCGTATCGTCCCCGCGAGCGCGGACGTCCCGTCCACAGGCGCCGGGATAGGATAAGGCGGTTTTTGGCCCATGACGGTTCAGGATTTGTCATTGCCGGGCTTGTCCCGGCAATCCAGCCGGGCCGGGGCCGCCATGCCGCACGAGGTTCGGGTGCCTGGGACAAGCCCGGGTAGGACAAAATTGCGCCTCCTCCTATCCCGGCGCCTGTGGACGGGACGTCCGAGGCGATCGCGGGAATCTGCCGCAGGGAGGGCTTTCAGGAGCGCTCGGCCGCTCGCCTGCATCCTCTTCCCGCAAGACGGGACGAGGGCTGCGCCGTCCTCTCCGGTTCCGGTCTTTCAACACGAACAATCCAAGGAGGAAGTCCATGCCCACGCCATGCTGCACCCTGACGGCAACGCTCCATGGCAGGCCCGAGAAGCGCGAGGAACTGGTCAAGCTGCTCGCCAGCTTCGTCGACCGTTCCCGGTCCGAGCCCGGCTGCGTCGAATATCATTTCCACGTCAATCCGGACGATCCCGACAATTTCTACTTCTATGAAAACTGGACGACGCGGGAAGATCTCGACCGCCACCTGCAAATGCCCTACCAGCGCGAATGGTTCGGGCGCCACAAGGAATTCCTCGTCAAGGATGCGGAACTGCGCTTCTTCACCATGCTGAGCGACTACGACAAGTAGCCGTCCGCCGGTCGGGCCCGGACCGCGAAAGACGACACTCATTTCCGGAGGAGACAGCATGGAAAAGCTCGGTATTCACGCCTTCGTCTGGACGGGCGGTTCCCGGCCGCAGGACCTCGAAGGGGCGATGGAGAAGTCCCGCCGCCTCGGCTACCGGCTGATCGAGTTCCCGCGGCTCGATCCCACCAAGTTCGACATCGCCTGGCTGTCGCGCCGGCTCCGCGACTTCGGCCTCGATGTCGCCGTCACCATGGGCCTGCCGCCTTCCGGCGACGTCTCCAGCGAGGATCCGGCGATCGTCGCCGCGGGCGAGCGCATCCTGGAGACGGCGGTCGCCACCACGCGCGATCTCGGCGGGCGCAAGCTCGGTGGCATCCTGTTCTCAGCCCACAGCAAGGCGAGCCATATGCCGACGCGCAAGGGCCGCGACAACAGCGTGGCGGTGCTGACGCGGGTCGCCGAGAAGGCGAAGGCGGCGGGGGTGACGCTCAACCTCGAAATCGTCAACCGCTTCGAAAGCAATCTCCTCAACACCACGGCGCAGGGCCTCGCCTTCATCCGCGACACCGGGATGGACAATATCTATCTCCACCTCGATACCTTCCACATGAACATCGAGGAGGCCGATCCCGCGCACGCGATCCGCCTCGCCGGCGACCGCCTCGGCTATGTCCATATCGGCGAGAGCCATCGCGGCTATCTCGGCACCGGCACCATCGACTTTCCCAGGATCTTCGATGCCCTGCTCGACCACGGCTATGACGACTTCGTCACCTTCGAATCCTTCTCCTCCGAAGTCGTCGACGAGGATCTCTCCATCACCTGCGGCATCTGGCGCAACATCTGGGACGACAATGTCGCGCTCGCCGCCCATGCCAAGGCGTTCATCGAGGCGCGCCATGCCGATGCGGTGAGGAAGGCGGCTTCCGTCATCCACCCGTGACGGCGTCGACCACGGCCTCGACCTCGATCTCGACCCGGTAGGGCCCCACCAGCCGGTCGATCGCCAACAGCGTGTTCGCCGGGCGCACGCCGGCGAAATAGCGCCCGTGCACGCGCGACACCGGCTCCCAATCGTCGACATCCTGCAGGTAGACGCGGCTGCGCACGACGTCGGCGAGGCTGCCGCCGAGCGCCGCGAGGCTCGCTGCGATCTTGTCGAGGATGTAGACGGCCTGGCCGGCCGGATCGTCGGGGCAGACCGCCTCGCCGGTCGTATGCGTCGCGGTGGTGCCGCTGACGAGGATGCGCTCGCCGATCCTCATCGCCCGGCTGTAGCCGCAGATGCCTTCCCAGACGCTGCCCGTATCGACGGTGAAGCGGCCCGGACGCCCTTCGACCGGCGACGCCTCGTAGATCTTCGGCAGTTCGGCCAGATGATGGCTGAGGTCGCCGGAGGCGGTGAGGAAGGGCGGCTTGCGGTATTCGTCGCCGCAATCGCCGCGCAGCCGGCGCGACTGCGCGAAGGCCTCGGCGAGCACGGCGCGATCCTCCGCGTCGAGGGCGAGGCCGAACATGCGCGCATTGTCCTGCCGGTGCTCGCTGTCGCCGAGCCTTGCGCCGACGATCACCGCCGCGACGGCGGGCTGGTCCAGCACCCAGCGGGTGGCGACGTTGGCGATCGAGGCGCCGTGGCGGTCCGCCACGCGCTTGAGCGCCCCGAGGATGGCCTGGAACACCCTCCAGCCGCCGACGGCGTCGACGAAGCGCTTGTATTTCATCTTGCTCCAGTCGGCGATCGCATCGGGCTCCGGCGCGCCGAGCCAGCGTTCGGACAGGAGACCGCCCGCCAGCGTGCCATAGGCGAGCAGCCGGATGCCGTGGGCGAGGCAGAACGCGCTCATCTCCTCGGCGGCGCGCCGGTCGAGCACCGAGAACGACACCTGGTTCGACACCAGCGGGATACCTTCGCCGACCAGCACGCGCAGGTGGTCGGTGTCGAAATTGGTGACGCCGAGGTGGCGGATCAGGCCTTCCTCGCGCAGCTTCGCCAGTTCCTTCAGGGCGTCGAGATAGGCCGGGTGGTCGAAGGTCCACCAATGGAACTGCAGGAGGTCGATCGCCGGCACGCGCAGGCGCTCGAGGCTGCGCTCGACGCCGGCCCGCACCACGGCCGCCGTCATCGGGCCGGGCGTCGGGCACCATTTGGTGAAGGCGAGCGAGCGTTGCGGGCCGGCGCGGCGTTCCCGCGCCAGCCATTCGCCGGCGATGACCTCGGCGCTGCCATAGTGGTCCGCCATGTCGAAGGTGTCGAAGCCGGCGGCGCTGTAGGCCTGCAGGGCATCGGCCGCCGTGGCGGGATCGAGGAGACGGCCGCCGCGCTCCATGTCGGCGACCTGCCACAGCCCGGTGACGATGCGGCTGATCGAAAGGCCCGGTGCGAGGTCGATGCGCGCGGGCGGGGCGGACAGGGCAGACGGCATCGTCGAATCGGTCATGGCTCGCATCGAGGTCCGAGGGGTCGGCCGCCTTCTTAGCGCCGCTTGCGCATGAAGGGAACGGTATCGCGTTCCAGGCGTTAGGGAATGTCGATCCCATCGACAGGGCAAGGCCGAGCCACGCCGCGACAATGTCTTCGAGGGTCGACGTTACGCATCCGGAACGCGCATTCGCCCGGCCGGGGTCCATGAACGAAAGGAAAAAGATCCGTGCTGAAATATACGATGCCAGCTGCTTTTCTGGCCTTCTTCGTGACTCTGGCGTCGGCCTCGGCGTTGCCCGTCGCTTCGTCGGGGACGATGGTGCAGGCGCAGTCGCCGCAGATCGTTCAGGTCCAGATGCCGGATCGCAAGCTCGTGCGTCCCGGCCGGCCTGGCGTCCGTCCCGGTGCTCGTCCGGGCCGACCCGGCATTCGTCCGGGCCGTCCTGGTGTTCGCCCGGGCATCAACCCCGGTCGTCCCGGCTTTCGCCCGCGCCCCGGCGTCCGCCCCGGTTTCGGCGGGCCGCGACGCTTCCGCTACGCTCCGGGCGCGCGCCTCGGCGCCCCGCCCTATGGCTGGCATCGCTACCGTACCCGCCCCTATGACTGGCGCACCCGCGGCTGCATCGTCGTCGGCCCGATCTGGTTCTGCCCCTGAGGCAGGGTGATCCCGAAGGGCTCCGGCGCAGCGATGCGCCGGAGCCCTTCGTCTGTACGGCATGCCGGCGGCGGCGGGCCCCCGCCGAAGACGGCAAATACCCTGCCGAGAAGCGCCGAGGTCGGGAAAGACAATCCGCTTCCGTCCGTTTTGCGCTATGACGCCATGCAATCTCCCTATATCGGGACGGCAGGATGGGCGGCATGGACAAGGAAAGCGGCATCACGGCATGGAAGCCCGCCGTCAGCAGGAGCGGCGGCCCCCTTTATCTCGCGGTCGCGGATGCGCTCGCCGCCGATATCGCCGCCGGCCGCCTCCCGCCCGGCACCCGCCTGCCGGCGCAGCGCGCCCTGGCCGACATGCTCGGCATCGATTTCACCACCGTCAGCCGCGCCTATGCCGAAGCGCGCCGGCGCGGCCTCGTCGACGCCTTCGTCGGGCAGGGGACCTTCGTCCGCCGCCGCCCGGCACCGGCCGCCGCGACGCTCGCCGCCGGTCTCGTCGACATGGGCATGAATCTTCCCCCCCGTTTCGAGGATGCCGCGCTGGTCCGGCGGATGTGGAGCGACATGGCGGGGCTGGAGGCCAGCGGCGGCCTCGATCTCCTGCTGCGCTACCAGGACGTGGGCGGCACGGCCGCCGACCGCATGGCCGGCGTGCATTGGCTCGCCGACCGCATTCCTTCGGTCGGCGCCGAGCGGCTGCTCGTCTGCCCCGGCGCGCAGGGCGCCCTCCTGGCCGTCGCGGGCCTGCTCGCGGGGGCCGGCGGCTCGATCTGCGCGGAGGCGCTGACCTATGCCGGCTTCCGGTCCCTGGCCGCCCATCTGCGGATTCCCCTCGTCGAGGTGGCGATGGACGAGGAGGGCCTTCTTCCCGAGGCGTTCGACGCGGCCTGCCACCGGCACAGGCCCAAGGCGCTCTACTGCACGCCGACGCTGCACAATCCGACCACCGCGACCATGCCGCTCGCCCGGCGCCGGGCGATCGTCGCCATCGCCCGCGAGCACGGCCTCTTCATCATCGAGGACGACGCCTACGGGCCGCTGGCGCCTCAGGCGCAGCCGCTCGCCGCGCTCGCGCCGGACATCGTCTTCCATGTCGCGGGCCTGGCCAAGAGCGTGTCGCCGGCGCTGCGCATCGCCTATCTCGTCGTGCCCGATGCGCGCATGGCCGCCCGCGTCGCCGGCGCCGTGCGCGCCACCACCGCGATGGCCTCGCCGCTGACGGCGGCGATCGCGACGCGCTGGATCGAGGACGGCACCGCCCAGGCGGTTCGCGACGCGATCCGCGGCGAAGCGTCCTCGCGCCGGGCGATCGCCGCCGCCGCCCTGCCGCCGGAACAGGCGCGCATCCCCGGCGAAGGCTTCCATGCCTGGCTGCGCCTGCCGCCGCCCTGGTCGCGCGGGGAATTCACGGCGCGGCTGCGCGCCGCCGGCATCGGCGTCGTCGGCAGCGACGCCTTCGCGCTGGGAACCCCGCCGGAAGCCGTCCGCCTCGGGCTCGGCGCCGCCGGCTCGCGCGAGGAACTGGCGCAAAGCCTCCATATCGTCGCCGATCTCCTCGGCGAGGCGCCCGCAATGTCCTCGATGGTGGTGTGACCGGCGCCGTTCCCGGGCCGCCTCATGCATGCATCTTCGCGCCCTTGGTGATCTTGTCGACGATCTTCCTGTCGGCGCGCAGCGCGATGCCCACCACCTTCGCATCGTCGGGCGCATGCTCGGCGAAGACGGCGCGGTTGGCGGCATCGTGGCCGGTGGCGAACATTTCCTCTATATAGAGCGAGGTTCTCACCGCGCGGTCCAGCGACCGCCGGTGGATCATCCGCATCGTCCCGGCATCGGCGGACAGCACGATGGCGGGCTGGATCGACAGGGCATTGTAGACATGGCCGGCACGGTCTCGATAGGGCTCGCCGATGATGGCGGGGAACTGGCCGACGATGCCGCTGGTCAGGAAGCTCGTCACGTTGAGAGCCTGCCAGGGCGCGAGATCGTTGCGGAGGACGATCGCGAATTTCGTATCGAACATGAGCTGACTTTCGGCGGGCGCCGGCCCTGCGAGGGCCGGCGACAGGGATGATGAAAGCCGATCTAGAGCCGCAGGTCTTGGAGGGTCTTGAACGTTCGTGCGAAAGAGGGACGGGCGACGGCATCGTCACCGCGCCGGCCTTTCCGGGCATCGAGCGCATCGAGGCGCGCTTCTTCGGCGAGGCCTTCGCGCCCCATCGCCACGACAGCTACGCGCTCGGCGTCACCCTCCAGGGCATCCAGACCTTCCGCTACCGCGGCGCGGCGCGCTACAGCCCGCCGGGCGGCATCATCGTGCTGCATCCCGACGAACTGCATGACGGCGGGGCGGGCACCGAGGCGGGCCTGCGCTACCGCATGCTCTATCTCCAGCCCTCGCTGCTGTCGCAGGCGCTCGGCGGCGAGGGGGCGGCGCTGCCCTTCGTGCGCCAGCCGGTCCTGGCGGACGATGCGCTGCGCGCCGGCCTCCTCGCCGCGCTCGGCCCGCTCGACCGCGGGCTCGACGAACTGGCGGCCGACGACATCGTCTCCCGCATCGCGCAAGGCCTCGCGCGGCATGGCGGGCAGGCGCCAAAGCCGCTCGGCCGGCTCGCCGCGCGGCAGGTGACCCTCGCCCGCGAATTCCTGGAGGCCAATGCGACGCGGCCGGTGCGCTCGGAGGAACTCGAGAGCGTCACCGGCCTCGACCGCTTCGCCCTCTCGCGCCACTTCCGCGCCATGCTCGCCACCAGTCCGCACCGCTTCCTGCTGATGCGCCGCCTCCAGCATGCCCGGCGGCTGATCGACCGCGGCGAGCCGCTCGCCGAGGTCGCGGCGGCGGCCGGCTTCGCCGACCAGAGCCATCTCAGCCGGCATTTCAAGAAGGCCTTCGGCCTGACACCGGGCCGCTGGGCCGCCCTCGTCGCGGCGGGCAGGACGCGACGTTGAGGCAAGGCGCTGCCGCTCCTGCCATTTTGCCTCACGCGTGGTTTTCGTGGCCCCCCTGCAGCCATCGGGCGCAATCGGGGCCGAGCTCGGCGAGCGCGCGCTCCTCATAAATGCGGCTCAGCGCCTCCGGCAGCTCGTCGCGCCAGCGGCCGTTCGTCCCCTTGTGGATGAAGGTCCTGCCGCCGCCTTCCCAAAGGATACCGCCGAGCGGGGCGGCATCCTCGGCATTCGCCTTCATGTAGTCGAAGCTGCAATGCTCGACGATTTTCGGAAAGGCCGCTTCGTCGATGGGGATGTCGAGGAAGGAGGCGATGCGGCGGATGCCGCCGGGCATGTCCCGCTTCATCTCGTCGTAATGGAGCAGCAGCACGTTGGGCAGATCGCGCACCGCCCACCAGCTGGCGATGTTCTCCCAGAAGGGCCAGAACGGGTAGCCGTCCTTTTCCAGCCACGCCTGGAAATACTCGACCACGCCGCAGTCGACCCGCTCGATCGCCGGCCCGACGCGGCCGGGCGTGTCGTTGAGCACCTGGTACCACAGGTCGGTCGCCTTGCTGTGGTGGTTGTACATGCTCCACATCACGTCGCGGCCGTCGCGGCCGAGATAGATATATTTGGCCTCGGGGGAGAAGACGAGCGCGTCGACCGGCAGATGCGTCTTGACGAAGCGCCGGTTCGCCTGCGCCTCCAGGGCGGCGAGCTTGACGTCCTTCGGCGGCACCCTCAGGTCGAGCCAGGGCGAGATTTCGTGAACGGGCACGTGGTCCGCGCCGCCGAAGATGAGCTGGCCGATGATCTGCTGCGTCCAGGTGGTCCCGGATTTTCCATAGGTCGCGATGATCACGTCGTCCGGCCGGAAGCGGAACGCGTCCCAGATGGTCGAATCCATGTGGTGGTTGTGGATGTCGCGGCTCTTGACCGGAAAGGATTGGTTTTCGGCTCTCATGGCGGCTTGCCCTTGACTTTGAGGAAAAGATATCGGTGAGATGTCCTGCCTGATCTTCCGTAAAGGAAAGAGAGGCGCGGGAGGCGCGACCTTGCGCATCCCGGCCGGCGACCTTCAGTGCGGTTCGCCACGGACGAGCCGCCAGAAATCCTCCTTGGCGTTGGTGCGGGGAAAGGGAACGTCCGGCACGGGCCTGCCGAGGAAGGCGCAGAGCGGCTCCCAGCCCTCCGTCACGTCGAACACCAGCAGTCTTTCCGGAGGAAAGGCGGCGCGCACGTCCTCGATGCGCTTGCGATAGGCGCGCAGGGCCCCGTCGCGGTCGGTGACCGCGCATCCGAAAGTCTGATTCTCGATCAGTTCGAAGCCGGCATCCAGCATGGCGTCGATATGGGGCGGCATCATCGTCCGCTCGGGCGCGTCGCGCAGAGCGCCGATGGTCGCGGAGAAGCTCTTCCACCACGCCTCCTCCGGCCTGACGCTCAGCACGATCCTGGCATCGGGGTAGGCCGCGGCCAGCTCGCGCCACGGGTGGGCGCCCGGCCAGTCGACCTGCGAGCGATAGCCCGCGAACACATCGTCCCACATGACGAGCCTGCCGGCGGCGACGGCCTGCCAATGCGGGACCTGCCCGGGATTCTTGAAGACCTCCTCCATATGATGACAGGGCCCGAAACCCAGGATTTCCAGCGCGTGCTTGAGCGACAGCGTCCCGTCCGGCCGAAGCCGGGGCCGATGACCTGCAGCGACATCGATGTTCTCCCCCGTAGCCGCCGAATTCATTTCATTGTCGGCCACGAAGTTACAATGCAGGCGATATATTCAAATTTCAACTATTGGGAGGAGATGGAACGGCCTCGAGCGAAAACTTGTCGGTAAAATGGCTCGGCTCTACAGCATTGACGGCATTAAAATATCCAAGTGGGCCGCCGACGGTTTCGGTTTAGCCTCAAAAACTGTATTAATATAGTATATATATGAAGTATATCTTTGGGGAATTTCGTCCTTGAAGCGAGACTTCGCTCATGACGGCGCCCGCTTCCGGGCGCCGTCCCGACTCCCTGCCTTCGTCATCCCAGCAGCAGCCGGCGCAGGGCGGCGTCGCACAGGTCGAGCTGGGACGGCAGGATGGATTCGTCCGGCTTGTGCGCCACGTCGATCGAGCCGGGGCCGCAGACCACGGTGGGAACGCCGAAGTCGCGCTGGAACAGGCCCGCCTCGGTGCCGTAGGCGACCTTGCCGTGGCCGTTGTGCCCGACCGCGTTCTTGATGCGCGTGACGAGCGGATGCGCCGGATCGATGCCGTGGGCCGGATAGTCGTAGAGCATCTCGAAGCCGATCGAGGCCTCCGGCGCCTGGCGCCGCATGGCGGGCACGAGTTCCTCTTCGGCATAGGCGGCGATCCGGCCGAAGATCGCATCCGGCATCACCTCGGCGAGGTTGCGGAACTCGAAGGTCAGCGCGCAGGTCCTCGGCACGATGTTGACCGCCGTGCCGCCCCGGATGCGGCCTGTCGAGATGGTGGAATGCACGACGTCATATTCCTCGTCCGCGGGGCCGAGGGCCAGTTCGGCGGCGAGCCGGCGGATGAAGACGACGAGCTCCGCGGCATATTCGATGGCGTTGGCGGCCCGCGGCGCGAGGCTCGAATGGGCCTCCGATCCGGTCACCAGGCAATCATAGCCCCGGCCGCCCTTGTGCCCGACGACGACCCGCATGTCGGTGGGCTCCCCGACGAGGCAGGCAGCCGGCTTCTCGCCCCGTCCCGCCAGGCGGGCGATCATCGCCCGCACGCCGGTGCAGCCGACCTCCTCGTCATAGGAGAAGGCGAGATGCACCGGCTCCCTCAGCTTTCCCGCCACCAGCGCCGGCACCGCTGCCAGCACCGAGGCGAGGAAGCCCTTCATGTCGGTGGAGCCGCGGCCGTAGAGGCGGCCGTCGCGTTCGGTCAGCGCGAAGGGGGGCGACGTCCAGGCCTGGCCGTCCACCGGCACGCAATCGGTATGGCCCGAGAGGATGAAGCCGCCGGGCCCGGGCGGGCCGATGGTCGCCCACAGATTGGCCTTGTCGCCGGCGTCGTCGGCGAAGATCTCGGCCTCGATGCCGAAGCCGGCGAGATAGTCGCGGACATAGCGGATGAGCGGCAGGTTCGACCGGCTGCTGGTGGTGTCGAAGGCGACGAGATCGGCGAGGATCTCGCGCGTGGTGCTGGTGGTCATGATCGAAGGGTCTCGGAGGTTGTCTGAAAGCGTTTCGTCATCCCGCCGGCGCAGCGGGCGAAAGGGGATCCATGCCATGGCGCGACGTTCCGGGCCAGGGATCCTCCAGCGGCCCGGCGGGGACGGCGGAACTCGGGGGCGCCGCCATGCGCCGGGCGGGCCGTCAGGCGCCGCCATTCCCGCCGGGGCGGTAGGGCGGCGGCGTCATGATCATGGCGGAGACCTCGGCGGGAATGCCGCCGATCGGGTCGTGCCGCGAGGGCATGCCGTCGATGAAGGGCAGGAGCTGCTGCTTGGCGATCTCGAAGACGCGCCGCAATTCCTGCACCGGGTGCGGATGGGCGTCGACGCGAATGTCGAGCCAGGCGAACGCCTCCTTGTGGAAGACCTTGAGCGAGGCGGACTGCTTGCCGCGCTTGTCGCCGCCAGCGGCCTGCCCGGCCTCCAGCACCAGCATCAGGCGCTCGTGCAGGTCGAAGGCTTCGCTCCTCGCCGCGGCGGCGGCCATGGCCTCGATCGTCGCCGCGCCCACCAGCATGTTGCCCTGCACGGTGAAGCCGTCGCCTTCGATATGGCCGGCCCAGTCGACGCATTCGCTGCCGGTATAGGCGGCGGTGCGCCCTTCTCGGTCGACGATGCCGAGCTGGCGCACGGCGCGGCCGGGATCCTCGGCGATGAGCTTGTCGAGGGCCTCCTTCGCCGACAGGCCCCCGCGCAGCAGCGCCAGCCCTTCAATGCCGAGATAGGGGTTGACCCAGGACTGCGTCGCGATGGCGCCGATGCCGGGCTCGATGAACGGGCAGATGCCGCCGACCGCCGGCACCGCGGTCGAGACGGCGACGCCGAGCCTGCCGCTGCGCGGGCAGCGCGCCGCGATGGAGAAGGTGTTGAGTTCGATCATGGCGTGGTCCTCTGGTCTGCGGTGGCGCGAAAGCGGCGGAACGGGTCCGGCACGGCGTCGATCAGCGCGCGGGTATATTCGCTCTTGGGGGCGGTGAAGATCTCGTCCGCGCTGCCGATCTCGACCACGCGTCCCAGCCGCATCACGGCGACGCGGTCGCTGACCTCGCGGATGACCGCCAGATTATGGCTGACGAACACCGAGGTGAGCCCGAGCTCGCGCTTGGTCTCGCGGAAGAGCTGGAGCACCTGCGCCTGGACGGAGACGTCGAGGGCGGAGGTCGGCTCGTCCGCCAGCACCACCGCCGGCTTCATGATCACCGCGCGGGCGATGGCGATGCGCTGGCGCTGGCCGCCGGAGAGCTGGTGCGGGAAGCGCGAGACGGTCGAGGCCGCCAGGCCGACGCGCTCCAATGTCGCGCCGATCAGCGCGGCGCGCGAGCGCTCGTCGCCGATGCCGTGAACCTGCAGCGGCGCGGCCAGGATGGCGCCGATGCTCTGGCGCGGATTGAAGGAGGAGGCGGGGTCCTGGAAGATCGCCTGCATGCCGCGGCGCACGGCCTTCAGGTCGGCGCCATGGGCGTTCCAGACATCGCGCCCCTCGACGGTGACGCTGCCCTCGGAGGGGCGGATGAGGCGCAGGATCATGCGCAGCAGCGTCGACTTGCCCGAGCCGCTCTCGCCGACGATGCCGAGCGTCTCGCCGCGCTCCACCGCCAGCGTGACGCCGTCGACCGCCTTGGCCCCGCGGGTGAAGGATTTGCCGAGGCCGGTGACCTGGATCACGGTGTCGCTCACGCCAGGCCCTCCGGGCGCGCCGGCGCGAACAGCGTCGGCGTCGCGGCCAGCAGGGTGCGGGTATAGGCGTCGCGCGGCGCCGTGAAGATGCGCTCCACCGATCCCTCCTCGACGATGCGGCCGCGATACATCACATAGACCCAGTCGCAGAGCTCCGCGACCACGCCGAGATCATGGGTGATGAACAGGATCGAGGTGCCCTTGCGCGCCCGGATCTCCTTGAGCAGGCGCAGCACCTGCGCCTGCACGGTGACGTCGAGCGCCGTCGTCGGCTCGTCGGCGATCAGCAGCTCCGGCTCCAGCGCCAGCCCCATGGCGATCATCGCCCGCTGCTGCATGCCGCCCGAGAAGCCATGGGGATAATCGTGGATGCGCTGGTCGGGGTCGCGCACATGCACCTGCCGGAGCAGGCCGGCGGCGCGCCGGATCGCCTCGCGCACACCCATGCGGCGATGCAGCACGAAAGGTTCGCCGACCTGCCGGCGGATGCGCATCGTCGGGTTGAGCGCCCGCATGGCGTCCTGCGGGATGAAGGCCAGCCGGTCCCCGCGCAGGCGCCGCATCGCCGCCGCCGGCAGCGACAGCAGCGGCCGCGCCCCGAGCTCGATCGAACCGGCGACGCTCGCCCGCTTCGGCAGCATGCGCAGCGTCGACAGCGCCGTCATCGTCTTGCCGCTGCCGGATTCGCCGATCACCCCGACGATCTCGCCGGGCCAGACGTCGAGCGAGACCCGGTCGACGACGCGGACCGGGCCGCTCCGTTTCGGGAATTCGACCACGAGGTCGCGGATCCTGAGCGTCGGCCCCTTGGCGGGATCGGCATGGAAGCGCTCTTCTTCCATCGTCATTCCCTCATATGCGGGTCGAAGACGTCCCGGAGGCCGTCGCCGAGCAGGTTGAAGCCGAGGACGCAGATGAACATCGCCATGCCCGGCACCAGGCTGAGCCAGGGGGCCTGCACCAGGAAGCCGCGGCCGGTGTTGAGCATGTTGCCCCAGGAGGGGTCCGGCGGCTGGGCGCCGAGGCCGAGGAAGGACAAAGCGGATTCGAGCAGCACCGCATAGGCGAAGGCGACCGCCGCCTCGACGAGGAGCGGGGCGACGATATTGGGCAGGATCTCGCGGAAGATGATGCGGGCGTCGCCCATGCCGATCGAGCGCGCCGCCTCGATATATTGCTGGCGCAGCACCGATTGCGTGCTCGCCCGCGCCAGGCGCGAGAAGCCGGGAATGAAGACGATGCCGATGGCGATCATCGCGTTCAGCACGCTGGTGCCGAGGCTGGCCATCAGCACGACGGCCAGCAGGATGGCGGGAAAGGAGAACAGGAGGTCCATCGCCCGCATCAGCGCGAGGTCGGCGAAGCCGCCGAAATAGGCCGCGGTCATGCCGACGAGGGTGCCGCCGGCCAGGCCGACGGTGACGGCGATCAGCGAGACCTCCATGGAGATGCGCGCGGCATAGATGGCCCGCGAGAGCACGTCGCGGCCGAGTTCGTCGGTGCCGAGCCAATGGGCGGGGCTCGGCGGCTGCAGCATCTGCACGACGTCGAGGTCGAGCGGCGAATAGGGCGCGACGAACGGCGCGAAGACGGCGGCGAGCAGGACGATGCCGACCAGGAGGCCGCCGAGGATCACCAGCCGCCAGCGGCGGATGTCGAAGCTGCTCTCCATCTAGCCGTGCCTCGCCTTGACATGGCGCGGGTCGAGCGCGGCGGAGAAGATGTCGACCAGCAGGTTGACGGTGAGCACGAACACCGTGATGGCGAGGGCGCCGGCGAGCAGGACGGGGTAGTCGCGGTTGATGATGCCGACCAGCACGAAGGAGCCGACGCCGGGCAGGAGGAAGATGTCCTCGATGACGACGACGCTGCCGAACAGGAAGCCGAACTCGACGGCGGCGACGTTGCAATAGGGGATGAGGGCGTTGCGCAGGGCGTGGCGGAAGATGACGACCATGCCGCCCGCGCCCTTGGCGGTGGCGGTTCGGATATAGTCGGTGGAGAGCACTTCCAGCATCGAGGCGCGCATGATGCGGATGAGCAGCGCCGAGGAGACGAGGCCGAGCGACAGGGCCGGCATGATCATCTGCTTCAGGTTCATCAGCGGGTTGAGGCCGAACGGCGTGAAGCCGCCCGGCGGCAGCCAGCGCAGCCGCAGCGTGAAGACGAGCACGAGCAGGGTCGCCAGCCAGAAATTCGGCACGGCGCCGAGGATCGTCGCCAGGAAGGTCACCGAGCGGTCGGCGGCGCGCTGGTGGCGCCGCGCCGCGAGGGCGCCGAGCGGGATGGCGATGACGTTGGCGACGAGGAAGGCGAGGGTGGCGAGTTCCAGCGTCACCGGCAGCCGTTTCAGCAGCTCCGGGCCGACCGCCACGCCGTTCTGGAAGCTGGTGCCGAAATCGCCGTGGAGGATGCGGCCGAGCCAGTCGAGATATTGCACGACCAGCGGGCGGTCGAGGCCGTTCAGCGCCTCGAAGCGCCGGATCGCCTCCGCCGTGGCGTCGATGCCGAGCGCCGCCTTGGCGGCGGAGCCGGGCAGGACGTTGATGGTGACGAAGAGCACGGCCGAGGCGGACAACAGCGTCAGCACGAAGGCCGAGAGCCTCAGCAGGACGAGACGGATCATGGCGAACCAGACGCTTGCAGGAAACCGGCCGGACGGCGTCCGGCCGGGACGGCACGCGGGGCGGTCGCATTTGGAAAGTTCAGGTCATCCCGGACGCGATGTCGTACCCGCGTGATGCCGCGCGGATCCGGGATCGGCCGTGGGAAGAAGCTCCTTCTGGCAGCGGTCCCGCGTCTGCGCCGCACCCTTGCAGGGTGCAGCGCGCATGGGACGACCCGGATCTCCATCGGCGATCGCTCCGGGGACAGCACGGCGCTCAGGCGGCGAGCCAGGCGTCCTTGATCGTTTTCAGGAAGCCGGTGCGCATCGGCTTGTAGTTCTGCAGCTTGTCGGTGTGGGCCGTGAGGATCCAGGCATTGACGAGCGGCACGATCGGCATCTGCTCGAGCGACAATTCCTGCTGGCGCTTGTAGGCAGCCTTGCGCGCCTCGAGCGTGGTGCCGGACTTGGCTTCGTCGAGCACGGCGTCCATGTCGGGCGAGCAGCTCTTCTGCACGTTGATGCCGGTGTTGCAGCGGTAGTTGTTGGTGACGAAATCGTCGGGATCGGCGAGCGGGCTCACCCAGTACATCGCCGTCATGTCGAACTTGCTCGGCCCCCACACCTCGTCCCAGTAGCGCGGGATCTCCATCGTCGAGATGGTGGCCTTGATGCCGACGGCCGCCAGATTGGCCTGGATGATCGGCGCCATCGACATCATCGCCGGGAAGGAGGACGCCATGGTCAGCGACGTCTCGAAGCCGTCGGGATGGCCGGCCTCGGCCAGCAGGGCTTTGGCCTTGGCGACGTCGCCGCGCAGCGCGAAGGTGTTCAGGTCGGCATAGGCCCAGTTCCATTTGGGGATGACGCCGCCGGTGATCGGCGTCGCCTGCCCGAAGAAGGTGCCGGCGACGATCGCCTGGCGGTCGAGGGCATGGGCGATGGCCTGGCGCACCTTCGGATTGTCGAGCGGCACGTGGGTGTTGTTGGGCAGCAGCCAGTAATAGCGCGAGCCTTCGAGCGTCTGGCCGGTGAGGCCGGGCGTGGCCGAGATCGTCGCCCAGTCCTTCGGCGGGATCTCGTTGGAGAAGTTGACCGTGCCCGAGATCAGCGCGTTGGTGAGGGCGGTGACGTCGGCGATGAGATGCATCTCGATGGCATCGAAATACGGCTTGCCGGGCTCGTAGAAATCGGCGTTGCGCTCGAAGGCGATCAGCGAGCGGGGCTGGTAGGAGATGAATTTGAACGGTCCGCTGCCGACGGGCTGGGCATTGAGGTCATGCCCGGATTCGACCAGCGCCTTGGGCACGATCGAGGAGCCGGGGAACGCCATGTAGACGAGGAACGGTCCGGTCGGCTTGGTCAGCTTGAAGGTGACGGTATGGGGATCGACGACCTCGACCGAGGCGATCGTCTCGACCTGCGAGGCGTAGGAATAGCCGCTGTTCGGCGCCCGCAGCCGGTCGAAGGTGAACTTGACGTCCTCCGCCGTCAGCTCGGCGCCGTTGTGGAACTTGACGCTCTTGCGCAGGTAGAAGGTGTAGCTCTTGCCGTCCGGCGCCATGTCGTAGCGCTCGGCGAGGTCGGGATAGGGCTTGGCGTCGGGGTCGAGCGACATCAGCGTCGAATAGATCTGCTCGATCACCACATGCGACATGCCGCTCGGGCCGCGCGCCGGGTCGAAGCCGGCCGGATCGGCCGAGAAGGCGAGCTTGAGCACGCCGCCCTTGACGGGCTCGTCCGCCAGCGCCGGCGCGACGCCCAGAGGCCCCGCGCCGAGCGGCGCCAGCAGCGCCAGGGCTGCGGCCGAGGCGCTCGCCTTCAGGAGGAAGCGCCGGCTCACACTGCGATTGCGGTTGTTCTTCATGATGGATCCCCCTCAGGAACGAAACCGGCCGCGTCGGGGTCTTGTCTTCGATCCCGGATCCCGGCCAAGATGGTCATATGCCTGTCGCGTCGACTTGAATTCACTTGAATGATAAGAAAGCCGCTTGGCCGGTCAATCGAAAAACCGCGCTCTGCATGGCCAATTTATCTGCAACCCCGTGCTTTTTTGGGCAGGATGCGCGGGACGGCCGTTCAAGCGGATACGGGCGCCCTGTCGGAAGGAATGAAACGGGTATGGCGAGACCGGCGCGCGAGGAAGCGGATGCGGCGTCCCTCGGCAAGCATCTGCGTCACCTGCGCCATCTCAAGGGCCTGCGCCTCAAGGATGTCGCGGCCGCGATCGGCTGCTCCGAGAGCATGCTGTCCAAGGTGGAGAACGACCGCACGGACCCGTCCCTGCACATGCTCCACCGGCTCGCCGAGGCGCTGGGCACGCCGGTGCAGGCGCTGTTCAGCGACACGCCGGCCCAGCCGCTCACCGTCTACCGCAACGGCGAGAGGCCGGTTCTCGCCATGGAGAGGCACGGCTCCGGCCCGCCGCTGGCGAGCTTCGAGCGCATGATCCCCTATGCCGAGGGCCGCACGCTCAACGCCAACGTCCATGTCGTGCCGCCGGGGGGCGGGTCGAACGGCATCCTCCGGCACGAGGGCGAGGAGGTGGGCTATGTCGTCGAGGGCACCATCGAGCTGGTGGTCGACGGCACCTCGGTGGTGATCGGGGCCGGCGGCTCCTTCTTCTTCCAGTCCTCGCTGCCGCACAGCTACCGCAACATCGGCACCGTCGTCGCACGCGTCGTCTGGGTGAACTCCCCGCCCTATTGAGAGGCGGGCGCATCGCTCTGCGGCCTGCCCCTCGCCGATCCGGCGTGCCGTCGCAAGGCGGCCCGGCTCCGGAGGCTTGGAGGGGCCGCGCCATCGTGGAACGTCTTGGCGATGCTTTCACCGGCGGTGTTCGTGTACAGGCGCAGTCCGCTCGGCCATCGGGCTCTACAGCCCGGTCCGGTCTCGTGCATGAAGCAATGCATCCGGGTGCCGCCGGGAACTTCTGCTCGATTCCCGGAAGGATTTGGCAGCGGAAGTCTGGAGCCTGTCCGGCGATAGACACACTGCCGACCCGGGCGCCCGGCAATCCGGGCGGCGAAAATACGGCGCAAGTTTATTTCTCTTTATTCCTCTAGGTAAGTTGTTTTTGTGCAACAGTTTACAACAATTCTCCGCTGAAATCTCAACGTTATGGCTTTAGTCGTCGGCCGACGATAAGCGTGATCAGGCCGGGTCGTCGCCATGCGGGGGGGCGGTGCGGTGATCGAACGGCCGGAGGCGCGGGCGTTCGATCGGAGCGAGCTTCTTCGAGAACGAATTTCTTTCGATATCGATATTTGTCCCCAGCCGCCGACGGCGTGACGTCCGGCATGGGACGAGCCCTGGTGCCTGGATCACCGGCGTCATCGGCTGAACGAGGCGGGAATTGAGTATGGCTCCGAACGACCGCAGGTCTGGGCAGGCCCTTGCTCGCGCGCAGGGGGCGAGGCGGCCGCTGCTCGCTTTCCTCGCCTTCGCCGTGGCGCTGATCCTGCCGGCTTCTCCCGCCTCGGCCGACAATTGCTCGGTCTCCGGCAGCGTCGAGACCTGCACGGGCAGCCAGATCCCCAACGGGGTGCATGTCGACGCCGGACCGACGACCCTCAACGTCAACAGCCTCACCACCGCCGTGAACGGGCAGGTCGGCCTGTTCCAGAACGGCGGCGGCGGCGGCGGCGGACATGACGGCGCCCTGTTCGTGTCGCCGAGTTCGGGCGGCAGCGGCGGTTCGGGCAGCAGCGGCGTGACCGTCGTCGGCACGCCGACCACCGATGCGAACGGCGTCGTCACCATCAATTTCAGCGATGGCAGCATCGAAATCCTGACGCCGGTTTCCAGCACCCAATATTCCCAGGCGATCAAGGTCCCGGTCAAGGACAGCGACCCGGTCAAATACACGACCACGACGACGACCATCGACGCCACGGTGACGACGAACCAGCAGGGCGACCTCGTCATCACGCTGGGGGCCAGCGGCAGCGGGGGCACGCTGACGATCAAGTCCGGCGGGCCCGGCCTCGATGCCGGGGGCGGCCTCCATCTGACCTATGTCGGCACGCCGCAGACGCTGACGACGTCGGGCCAGGCCGGCGTCATCGCCGTCAGCCAAGGCGGCAGCGGCGGCAGTGGCGGCACCTATTATCTCGGCGGCGGCGGCGCCCATGGCGGCAATGGCGGCAATGGCGGCGACGTCACCGTCTCGGCCACGGGAAATATCACGGTGGCGAATGCCTATGGCGTCGTCGCCCAGTCCATCGGCGGGCATGGCGGCGACGGCGGCGGCTCCGAGGGTGCGGCGTCGGCCAGCGGCGGCGACGGCGGCCTCGGCGGTGCGGCCGGCAATGCGACGGCGGAATATGCCGGCGGCACGCTGACGACCACCGGCGACAACGCCGTCGGCGTCGCCGCCCTCAGCCAGGGTGGCCATGGCGGCTCGGGGGGGGATGCCGGCGGCATCGTCGCCAGCAGCGGCAGCGCGGCGGGCGCCGGACAGGGCAAGAAGGCGAGCGCCCAGGTTGACGAGGGCGCCACCGTCAGCACGGCCGGCACCAATTCCCACGCCATCCTCGCCCAGTCGATCGGCGGCAGCGGCGGCAACAGCGGCAGCGCCGGCGGCATCGCCGCCTCGGGCGGCGACGGCGGCTCGGGCGGCGATGCCGGCGAGGCGGACGCGACCAACAACGGCCATCTGATCACCAGCGGCGACCACGCCGACGGCATCCTCGCCCAGTCGGTGGGCGGCGGCGGCGGGCAGGGCAACAGCACCGGCGGCCTCGTCGCCCTCGGTTCCACCGGCGGGGCGGGTGGCGCCGGCGGCGACGTGAACGCCGCCAATGGCGGCCAGATCGAGACCCACGGCTTCAATTCGACCGGCATCTTCGCCCAGTCGATCGGCGGCGGCGGCGGCGACGGCGGCTCGACCAGCGGCTTCGCCTCGATCGGCGGCTCCGGCTCGGCGGCCAGCAACAGCGGCGTCGTCACCGTGACGAATACCGGCTCGATCACCACCGACCAATCCTTTTCGGACGGCATCTTCGCGCAGTCGGTCGGCGGCGGCGGAGGCAATGGCGGCGCCAGCGACGGCCTCGGCGGCCTGAGCTTCTTCACCGTCGGCGGCTCCGGCGCCAAGGGCGGCCAGGGCGGCAATGTCGTCGTGGTCAGCGGCGGGTCGATCGTCACCGGCCTCGCCGCCAGGAATTCGGGCCATTCGTCGGATGTCACCGATTCCGACGGCATCTTCGCGCAGTCGGTCGGCGGCGGCGGCGGCAATGGCGGCAACGCCCTCGGCATCGGCGTCGGCATAAACCTGACCATTGGCGGTTCCGGCGGCACCGCCAATGCCGGCGGCAATGTCGAAGTCGACCGTTCGTCCGACCCGCTCGACATCGCCTCGATCACCACCTGGGGCGACCGCTCGGCCGGCATCTTCGCCCAGTCGGTGGGCGGGGGCGGCGGCAATGGCGGCTTCGCCCTCAGCGCCACCGCCGGCCCCATCGCGGCGGGCATCGCCCTCGGCGGCACCGGCGGCAAGGGGGGCGACGCGGGCAATGTCAGCGTCGCCACCAACGGCACCATCGAAACGCATGGCAACCTTTCCGACGGCATCTTCGCGCAGTCGATCGGCGGGGGCGGCGGCAATGGCGGCCTCGCCGTGGCCGGCAGCGTCGGCGCCGTCACCCTGTCCCTGGCGGTGGGCGGCAATGCCGGCGACGGTGGCGCCGCCGGCACGGTGAGCATCGACAATCTCGCCGGCATCACCACGGCGGGCGACAATTCCACCGCGATCTTCGCGCAGTCGATCGGCGGGGGCGGCGGCAATGGCGGCGATTCGGTCGCTGCCGGCGTCGGCCTCGGCAGCATCGCCTTCGGCATCGGCGGCGTCGGAGGCGGCGGCGGCGCCGGTGACGACGTCACCGTCACCAGCGGCGACAGCAGGACGGGCACCGCCGCCAATATCGCCACGAGCGGCCGGAATTCGGACGGAATCTTCGCCCAGTCGGTCGGCGGCGGCGGCGGCAATGGCGGCATGGCGATCGCCGCCGCGGTCGGGGCCATCAGCGTCCCCGTCACCCTCGGCGGCCAGGGCGACACCGGCGGCGGTGCCGGTACGGTGATCGTCTCCAGCACCGGCGAGGTCACGACGGCAGGCGACAATTCGACCGCGATCTTCGCCCAGTCGATCGGCGGCGGCGGCGGCAATGGCGGCTTCGCGGTCTCGGCCGGCGTCAGCATCGCCGGCGCATCGGTCGGCCTGGGCGCGCCGGCCGGCGGCGGCGGCAATGGCGGCGCGGTGACGGTCACCAGCGCCGGCAATATCTGGACGCAGGGCAGCAATTCGGCCGGCATCGTGGCGCAATCGGTCGGCGGCGGCGGCGGCAATGGCGGCTTCGCCATCGCAGGCCAGGTCTCGGCCGTCGGCAATGTCGGCCTCGCCTTCGGTGCGGCCGGCGGTACCGGCGGCAATGCCGGCGACGTCATCGTCAGCGCTTCTCCGTCGAACCCCAATCCCAACGGCAGTCCGGCCGACGCCACGCTCGAGACGGACGGCGACAATGCCACCGGCATCCTCGCGCAATCGATCGGCGGTGGCGGCGGCAATGGCGGCTTCGCCGGTGCCCTCGCCCTCTCCGGCGGCATCTCGGCCGGCGTCGCGCTCGGCGGCGGCGGCGGCAGCGCCGGCCATTCCGGCACGGTGACGGTCACGCAGTCGAACAATATCCTGACCAAGGGCGACAATTCGGCCGGCATCGTCGCGCAGTCGCTCGGCGGCGGCGGCGGCAATGGCGGCTTCGCCGCCGCCTTCAGCGGCACGCTTCCGGTGGAGCCCGTGTCCGGCTCGCTCTCCGTTGCGCTCGGCGGCAGCGGCGGCACCGGCAATGCCGGGAACACGGTGTCCGTCACCAGCACCGGCATGGTGACGACGCAGGGCAGCATGTCCGACGCCATCCTCGCCCAGTCGATCGGCGGCGGCGGAGGCAATGGCGGCCTGAGCATTTCCGGCGCCTTCACGGTCGGCGGGCTCGGCTCGGCCGCGGTCGCCATCGGCGGCAGCGGCGGCGCCGGCGCCGACGGCGGCGCGGTGACGCTCCACAGCACCGGCCAGATCGCGACCGCCGGCGACGGCTCCAGCGGCCTCGTCGCCCAGTCGATCGGCGGCGGCGGCGGCAATGGCGGCTTTGCCGGCGCGGCCTCGCTGGCGACCGGCGTCTCCCTCGGCATCAGCGTCGGCGGCACCGGCGGCGCCGGCGGCAAGGCCGATACCGTCGACGTCACCAATGACGGCGCCATCTTCACGACGGGCAGCATGTCCGACGCTATCCTCGCCCAGTCGATCGGCGGGGGCGGCGGCAATGGCGGCTCCGCCATCGGCGTCGCGCTCAGCGGCGGCGCCGGGCTCACAGTCGCGATCGGCCGCAAGGGCGGATCGGGCGGCGATGCCGATGCCGTGACGGTCGGCAGCAACGGCGCCATCGTCACCGGCGCCTACACGCTGGTCGACGGCGACGCCGTGCCGGCGGGCACCGGTTCCGGCAGCGCCGGCATCGTGGCGCAGTCGATCGGCGGCGGCGGCGGCAATGGCGGCTTCAGCGGGGCGCTCGCCATCGGCGGCGAGGCCGCGCTCGGCGTCTCCCTCGGCGGCAGCGGCGCCACCGGCGGCAAGGCCGGGAGCGTCGAGGTCACCAATGGCGACGTCGCCGCCAGCAGCATCACCACCTTCGACGACCTGTCGAGCGGCATCATCGCCCAGTCGATCGGCGGCGGCGGCGGCAATGGCGGCTTCGGCGCCAGCCTGAGCGGCAGCGGCGGCGTCGCGCTGTCCGCCTCCATCGGCGGCGGCGGCGGCGCCGGCGCGACGGCCGGCACCGTGACCGTCACCTCGACGGGCGCCATCGCCACCTATGGCGACTTCTCGGACGGCATCTTCGCCCAGTCGATCGGCGGCGGCGGCGGCGACGGCGGCTTCGCCCTTTCCGGCGCGGCGGCGCTGGACGGCGCTGCCGGCATCACCGTGGGCGGCAGCGGCGGCGTCGGCTCGGAAAGCGCGGGCGTGACCGTCACCTCCACGGGCGGCCTCTATACCGCCGGCGACGATTCCAACGGTATCTTCGCCCAGTCGATCGGCGGCGGCGGCGGCAATGGCGGCTTTGCCGGTTCGGTGGCGCTCTCCGACGCGGCGATGACGATCGGCGTCGGCGGCAAGGGCGCCGACGGCGGCGATGCCGCCTTCGTCAAGGTCACCAGCACCGGCGCGATCACCACGCGCGGCAGCAATGCGAACGCCATCCTGGCGCAATCGATCGGCGGCGGCGGCGGCAATGGCGGCTCCAGCGTCGGGCTGGCGCTCGGCGCCCAGGCCGGCCTCTCCCTCGCCATCGGCCGCAGCGCCGGCTCGGGCGGCGATGCCGGCGCGGTCACCGTCGGCAGCAACGGCACCATCGTCACCGGCAGCGGGTCGGTGGTCGACGGCAAGTGGGTCGCGGGCGGCAGCAACGCCGCCGGCATCGTGGCGCAGTCGATCGGCGGCGGCGGCGGCAATGGCGGCTTCAGCGGGGCGCTCGATATCGGCGGGACGGCCGCCCTCGGCCTCACGCTGGGCGGCGCCGGCGGCGGCGGCGGCAATGCCGGCGACGTGACGGTCACCAGCGGCGACGTCACGGTCAGCGACATCACCACCTTCGACGACCTGTCCGGCGGCATCGTGGCGCAGTCGATCGGCGGGGGCGGCGGCAATGGCGGCTTCGGCATCGATCTCTCGGGTGCCGGCAATGTCTCGCTTTCGGCGACGATCGGCGGCAAGGCCGGTTCCGGATCGTCGGCCGGCAAGGTCACCGTCACCTCCACCGGGGCGATCACCACCTTCGGCAATCTTTCCAGCGGTATCCTGGCGCAGTCGATCGGCGGCGGCGGCGGCAATGGCGGCTTCGCCGTCTCCGGCAGCCTGACGGGCGAAGGCGCGGGCGCCAGCGTCGGCGTGGGCGGCAGCGCCGGCGACGGCTCGTCGGCCGGCAAGGTGACCGTGACCAGCACCGGCGCGATCACCACCTATGGCACGATGTCCTCCGGCATCCAGGCCCAGTCGCTCGGCGGCGGCGGCGGCAATGGCGGCTTCGCCGTCTCCGTCGCCCTGTCGTTCGGCGAAGGCGCCGCCGCCGGCGTCAGCGTCGGCGGGGGTGCCGGCGACGGCGGCACGGCGGGCGACGTCGGCGTCACCAGCACGGGTGACCTCACCATCGGCGGCGCGCTCTCCGCCGGCATCCTGGCGCAGTCGATCGGCGGCAATGGCGGCAATGGCGGCTTCGCCGCGGCGGGCGCCCTCACGCTCGGCGCCGGCGCCGACCTCAGCGCTGCCGTAGGCGGCGCCGGCGGCGGCGGCGGAACCGCGGGCGGCGTGACGGTGACGAGCACCGGCGATATCGTCACCGGCGGGCCCCTCTCCGCCGGCATCCTCGCCCAGTCGATCGGCGGCGGCGGCGGCAATGGCGGCTTCGCGGCAGCGGGCAGCATCACTGTCGGCGAAGGCGCTTCGCTCGGCGTCGCGGTCGGCGGCTCGGGCGGTGGCGGCGCCACGGCCGGCGCCGTCGTTCTCGACAGTTTCGGCGACGTCACCACGCTGGGCGATCTCTCCTCGGGGCTCGTGGCGCAGTCGATCGGCGGCAGCGGCGGCAATGGCGGCTTCGGCGCGTCCCTGGCCGCCGGCGGCTCGATCGCCCTTTCGGCCGCGGTCGGCGGCCAGGGCGGCGCCGGCTCCGGGGCCGGCAGCGTCGAGGTCACCAATGGCAGCCACGCCATCGCCGGCAACATCACCACCTATGGCGACCTTTCCGACGGCATCCTCGCCCAGTCGATCGGCGGCGGCGGCGGCAATGGCGGCCTCGCCCTTTCCGGTTCGGCGGCGCTGGAGGGGGCGGCCGGCGTCACCATCGGCGGCAAGGGTGGCCTCGGCTCGGACAGCGGCAGCGTCACCGTCGCCAGCACCGGCGTGATCCAGACCGCCGGCGACGGCTCCAACGGCATCGCCGCCCAGTCGATCGGCGGCGGCGGCGGCAATGGCGGCTTCGCCGGCTCCATCGGGCTGGCGGCGACGGCGGCGGTCACCGTCGGCGTCGGCGGCCTCGGCAATGACGGCGGCAACGCCTCCTTCGTCGCGGTGACCAATACCGGGGCGATCACCACCTATGGCAGCGATGCCAACGCCATCCTGGCGCAATCGATCGGCGGCGGCGGCGGCAATGGCGGCTCCAGCGTCGGCTTCGACCTCGGCGGCGAGGCCGGGCTCACGGCCAATATCGGCCGCAGCGCCGGCTCCGGCGGCAATGCCGGCGCGGTCACGGTCGGCAGCAACGGCGCCATCGTCACCGGCACCGGTTCGGTCGTCGGCGGCAAATGGGTGGCCGGCGGCAGCAGCTCGGCCGGCATCGTCGCGCAGTCGATCGGCGGCGGCGGCGGCAATGGCGGCTTCAGCGGCTCGGTGGCGCTCGGCGGCACCGCCGCGCTCGGCCTGAGCCTCGGGGGCGCCGGCGGCGGCGGCGGCAATGCCGGCGACGTGACGGTCACCAGCGGCGACGTGACGATCAGCGACATCACCACCTATGACGACCTGTCCTCGGGCATCCTGGCGCAGTCGATCGGCGGTGGCGGCGGCAATGGCGGCTTCGGCCTCTCGCTGTCGGGCGGCGGCAAGGCCTCGCTGTCGGCGGCGGTCGGCGGCAATGCCGGCTCGGGCTCTTCGGCCGGCAAGGTCACGGTCGACAGCACCGGCGCGATCACCACCTTCGGCGCTCTCTCCAGCGGCATCCTCGCCCAGTCGATCGGCGGCGGCGGCGGCAATGGCGGCTTCGCCGTCTCCGGCAGCCTCGCCATCGCCGATGCGGCCGTGGGCGCGAGCGTCGCGGTCGGCGGCGACGGCGGCGGCGGCTCCTCCGCCGACGACGTCGAGGTCACCAGCACGGGCGACATCGTGACGTTCGGCACCCTGTCCTCCGGCATCCAGGCGCAATCCCTCGGCGGCTCCGGCGGCAATGGCGGCTTCGCCGTGTCGGCCGCCATCACCGTCGGCAAGGGCGCCTCGGCCGGCGTCGCGGTGGGCGGCGGCGCCGGCGACGGCGGGCAGGCCGGCGCGGTCACGGTGACGAGCACCGGCGCCATCACCACCCTCGGCACGCTGTCCTCGGGCATCCTCGCCCAGTCGCTCGGCGGCTCCGGCGGCAATGGCGGCTTCGCGGTGGCGGCCGCCGCCACCTTCGGCAACGGCGCGGCGCTGAGCGCGGCGGTCGGCGGCCCGGGCGGCGACGGCGGCAAGGCCGGCGACGTCGAGGTCACCAGCATTGGCACGATCGGCACGGCCGGCGACCTGTCCTCGGGCATCCTCGCCCAGTCGATCGGCGGCGGCGGCGGCAATGGCGGCTTCGCCGTGGCCGGCAGCCTCGCCGTCGGCGGCGAGGACGCGACGCTCGCCGTGACGGTCGGCGGCAGCGGCGGCGACGCCGCCTCGGCGGGCGACGTCACCATCGCCAGCACCGGCGATATCACCACCTTGGGCGAGCAGTCCTCCGCCATCGTGGCGCAGTCGATCGGCGGCAGCGGCGGCGATGGCGGCTTTGCCGGGGCGCTCGGCGTCGATTTCGGCAAGGGCGGCTCGCTCGGCGTGTCCGTCGGCGGCTTCGGCGGCACCGGTTCCACCGCCGGCAAGGCGACCGTCACCAGCACGGGCGACATCGCCACCAGCGGCGACGGCTCCAACGGCATCCTGGCGCAGTCGATCGGCGGCGGCGGCGGCAATGGCGGCGCCAGCGTGGCGGCGACCTCCGCCTCCGGCCAGACCGGCCTCAGCCTCGCGGTCTCGGTCGGCGGCGGCGGCGGCGACGGCGGCACCGGCAACGACGTCTCGGTGACGTCGGACGGCACCATCCTCACTCTCGGCGCGCTGGCCAACGGCATCTTTGCCCAGTCGGTCGGCGGCGGCGGCGGCAATGGCGGCTTGTCGATCGCCGGCAGCCTCAGCGTCGCCGACGAGACCAGCACGGGGGCCGCCGTCAGCGTCGGCGGCTTCGGCGGCGATGGCGAGACCGCCGGCAACGTCGTCGTGAACAGCAATGTCGGCGCCACCCTCGCCGGCAACACCGCCACCATCGAGACGGACGGGGCCAGCGCCAACGGCATCTTCGCCCAGTCGATCGGCGGCGGCGGCGGCAGCGGCGGCTTCTCCGGCGCCCTGTCGCTCTCGCTCGGCGAGGACAGCGCCAAGGGCTTCGGCGTCTCCATCGGCGGCTTCGGCGGCACCGGCAACGATGCCGGCACCGTCGACGTCACCAGCCTCGACAACATCCTGACCAAGGGCGACGGCTCCAACGGCATCCTCGCCCAGTCGATCGGCGGCGGCGGCGGCAATGGCGGCTTCAGCGCCGCGGCGACGCTGACCTCCTCGGCGCCGACGGACGGCACGGTGGCGGTCTCGCTCTCCCTCGGCGGCTTCGGCGGCGAGGCCGGCGACGCCGGCACCGTGGGCGTGACGTCGACGGGCCTCATCACCACCGGCGGCGACCACGCCGACGGCGTCCTCGCCCAGTCGATCGGCGGCGGCGGCGGCAATGGCGGCCTCAGCGTCTCCGGCGCCATCTCGCCCGCCGGCAACTCCACCGACGTCGCGGTGACGGTGGGCGGCTTCGGCGGCGCCGGCGGCACGGGCAGCGCGGTCACCATCGCCCGCAACGGCGACATCGGCACCACCGGCGACTATTCGGCCGGCATCGCGGCGCAGTCGATCGGCGGCGGCGGCGGCAATGGCGGCATGGCCATCTCCGGCGCGTTCGGCAATGTCGGGGAGGGCGGCGCCAAGCGCTTCAGCGCCACCCTCGGCGGCTTCGGCGGCACCGGCAACAGCGCCGGCAAGGTGACGGTCGGCAGCACCGGCACGATCGTGACCGCGGGCCTGCAGTCGCAGGCGATCATCGCCCAGTCGATCGGCGGCGGCGGCGGCACCGGCGGCCTCGCCGGTTCGGTCGTCATCGGCAATGGCGGCGCCGACACGACGCTGAATTTCGGCGCCACCGTCGGCGGCAGCGGCGGCACCGGCGGCCTCGGCGGCGACGTCGCGGTGACCGACACCGACGGCTATCTCTCGACCTCGGGAACGGCCTCCCAGGGCATCCTCGCCCAGTCGATCGGCGGCGGCGGCGGCAATGGCGGCTCCAGCATGGCCGGCGTGATGGGGCTTTCCGGCGCTTCCGTCGGGCGCACCGTCAACGCGGTGGTGACCGTGGGCGGCAGCGGCGGCAGCGGCAATGTCGCCGGCAACGTCACGGTGACCCAGTCCGGCGGCATCGTGACGACCGGCGACGGCTCGCACGGCATCCAGGCCCAGTCGATCGGCGGGGGCGGGGGCAATGGCGGCCAGGCCAATTCGCTCTCCCTGGTGCTGACGGCCAATTGCACCCTGCCGGGCGTGTGCACCAAGCCGCCGGAAGTCGGCAACAATATCGGCATCAATCTCGCCGTGGGCGGCTTCGGCGGCACCGGCAACGACGCCGGCACCGTCGACGTCGGCAACAGCGGCTTCATCGTCACCTCGGGCCAGGCCGCCAACGGCATCCTCGCCCAGTCGATCGGCGGCGGCGGCGGCGAGGGCGGCAACAGCATCCTCGGCCTGAAGGACCTGGTGCCCGATCCCTATGCCGACCTCACCACGGCGCTGAAGCCGTTCGGCGGCATCGGCATCGCCAAGAACCTCCAGGTCGCCATCGGCGGCTATGGCGGGGCGGCCGGCAACGGCGCGCAGGTGACCGTCGGCAATACCGGCCAGATCCAGACGGCGGGCGCCTTCTCCTGGGGCATCTTCGCCCAGTCGGTGGGCGGCGGCGGCGGCAGCGGCGGCAATTCCGTCGCCGGCCTGCTCGGCACCGTCGGCATCGGCGGCGGCGCCTATGCGGACGCCCTCGGCGTCCATGACGACGGCAGCGCCGGCGACGGCGGCCTGGTGCAGGTCACCAACGGCACCTCGTCGGCCACCGCCGAAGAGATGAGCGTCGGCGCCATCGTGACGACGGGCGCGGTCTCGTCGGGAGCGATCTTCGCCCAGTCGATCGGCGGCGGCGGCGGCCAGGGCGGCGCCGGTTCCGGCCTCATCGACATCGGCGGCGAGGGCGGCTCGGCCGGCAATGGCGGCACCGTCGACGTCACCAACTACGCCTACCTGTCGACGGCCGGCATCTTCTCGGACGGCATCAACGCGCAGTCGGTCGGCGGCGGCGGCGGCATGGGCGGCGGCGGCGGTCTGGCTCTGGTCACCCTCGGCGGCTCCGGCGCCTCCGGCGGGGACGGGGGCGCCGTCGGCGTCGTCAATTCCGGCGACATCGCCACGGCGGGCGACGAATCGAACGGCATCGTCTCGCAGTCGGTCGGCGGCGGCGGCGGCCGGGGCGGCGGCTATGTCGCCGCCGACGCCGACATCATCGGCTCCCCGAGCCTGGTCGAGCTCGGCGGTGCCGGCGGCTCGGCCGGCAATGGCGGCACGGCGGGCATCCGCAATTCCGGCTATGTCAGCACGGCCGGCGCCTTCTCCAACGGCCTGTTCGCCCAGTCGGTCGGCGGCGGCGGCGGCATCGGCGGCAATGCGTTCGGCGCCGTCACCTTCGGCGGCGCCGGCGGCTCGGCCGGCAATGGCAGCGCGGTGACCATCGACAATTCGGGCGGCGAGACGTTCACGCAGACCGGCGGCACGCCGCTCACCGTCAGCATCGTCACCACCGGTGCGAATTCGGACGCCATCCTGGCGCAATCGGTCGGCGGCGGCGGCGGCGCTTCCGGCCAGGCCACCGGCCTCGCCTCCTTCGGGCGCGACTCCGGGGTCGGCAGCGACGGCGGCGCCGTCACGGTCACCAATTCCGGCACCCTGCTGACCTATGGCACCAATTCGACGGCGATCTTCGCCCAGTCGGTCGGCGGCGGCGGCGGCTATGTCGCCGCGGCGACCGGCCTGCTCTGGGCCGACAGCGGCGATTCCGGCGCCGGCGGCAATGGCGGCCTGGTGAGCGTCACCAACACGGCGAGCCTGATCCAGACGGCGGGCGCCAATGCGCATGGCATCTTCGCCCAGTCGATCGGCGGCGGCGGCGGCGTCGTCAACGCGGCGAGCGGCACCGTCTCGACGAATTGGGGCGTGCCCGATCCGGTCACCGGGGTCATCACCGACCTCGTCAGCGACGCCGGCCTCGGCATCGGCTTCGCCGGATCGGCGGGCGGGGCGGGGGCGGCCGGCAACGTCGTCGTCGACCAGACCGGCAGCATCTACGCCGAGGGCCAGAGCTCGTTCGCCATCCTCGCCCAGAGCGCCGGCGCCACCAACGGCAATATCGCGATCACCGTCAATGCCGGCAGCACCCTCGTCGGCGGCACCGGAACCGGCGCCGCCGTCGGCTTCCTCGACGGCGCGGCCAACACGCTGAGCAATGCCGGCGTCCTCACCGATCTCGGCCAGACGACCGGCCTCGCCTTCGACGCCGACAAGAACCTGATCGTCTCCGGCTGGCTCGACGGCATGGCCGTCTACGGCACCTCCGGCAACGAGGCGGTGACCAACACCGACTACATCACCGGCAATGTGAATCTGGGGACCGGCACCAACACCTTCGACAACAAGCAGAACGCCTGGTTCGTGATGGGCAGCACGCTCGCCCTCGGCAGCCAGTCGGGCGACCTCTACACCAATGAAGGCTTCATGACGCCGGGCGGCATCAACAAGATCTATGCCACCAACGAGACCGGCTCCTTCAAGCAGACGGCCAGCGGCGTCTACATGCTGGATTTCGACCTCGATCCGGCGACCGACGTGCTCAACGTCACCGGCACCGCCAACCTTGCCGGCACGCTGGCGATCAACATCCTCAATCCCGGCAATGCGACGCCAGGCGAGAGCCAGCACGCCTTCGTCACTACCGGGGAGGGCGTCACCAACAATGGCATGGTGATCGACGCCACGCCGTCCGCGGTCGCCACCTACAGCCTCCTCTACGACCAGTACGACGCCATCCTCGACACCAAGATCACCTTCGCGCCGGGCGGCCTCACCGAGAACGGCATCAGCGTCGGCTCGACCATCAACCAGATCCAGACGGTGCAGAACGCGCCGGCCTTCGTGCCGCTCGCGGCCGCATTGTTCTATCAGCCCAACGCGGCGGCCCTGAACGCGACCTACAATTCGCTCGACGGCGAGGGGACGGCCGGCACCGAGCAGACCTTCTTCAACGACACCGACGAGTTCATCAATGCCGTCATGCACCAGGCCGACGTCTGGCGCACCGACGACAGCACCGATCTTTCCGGCTACGTCACCGGCGACTGCACCAAGGGCAAGCCGGGCGCCGGGCCGACGGCCCGCCAGGGCCTGTGCGATCCGCGCACATGGCGCGCCTGGATCACCGGCTATGCCGGCGGATCGAATTTCGGCGGCGATGCCGTCGTCGGCTCGGGCAGCCTGCACACCAACGATCACGGCATGGCCGCCGGCCTCGACTATCAGGTCGACCCCGATGCCCTTCTCGGCCTGGCGCTGGGCGGCGGCACCTCCGGCTTCAGCGTCGATTCCCGGGCGACCACCGGCGATGTCGGCACCGGCCATGCCGCCTTCTACGGCGCGCTGCGGCAGGGCTCGTTCTATGCCAACGGCCTGATCGGCTACGATTATTTCCATGCCAACACCAACCGCTACGCGATGCTGCAGGGCACCGATGCGGTGATCAACCCGGTTCCCGGCTTTGCCGACCAGCTGGCGAGCGGCTTCGGCGGCTATGCCGTCAGCGGCCGGGCCGAGCTCGGCTACAAGAAGGATTTCGGCGGCTTCTCGGTGACCCCGTTCGGCGCCGTGCAGTTCTCGTCCCTTACGATGGACGACCATGTCGAGCATCCGCAGGGCACGCCGGGGACCCTCGGCGTCGATTACGCCCGTCGGACGGTCGCCTCGGTGCCGAGCTTCCTCGGCGCGCAGCTCGACACCCGGTTCGACGTTTCCGGCGCCTTCTATGTCGAACCCTTCGTCCGGGCGTCGTGGGTGCATGAATTCGAGCGGTTCCGCTCGATCAACGGCAGCTTCGCCGCGGCGCCCGGCTATGACTATATCGTCTACGGCGCCGCCGCCCCCCGCGATTCGGCGCGGGTGGAGGCGGGCATCAATATCGTCAGTGGCACGGGCTGGTCCGTCTACGGCAAGTTCAAGGGCGATTTCGCGAAGAGCGCCCACGGCATGTCGGGATCGGGCGGCATCCGCTATGCATGGTAGGAAACGCATGACTGGACTGGAAGCAAGAAGGATGCGGCGTCTCGCCGGCATCGCCGTCGGGATCGCCCTGGCGGGCATGGCCGGCATCGGCAGCGGCGGGGCAGCCACGGCGCCGGCCAAGAAGCCCGCGCCGAAGCCGGCCGCGGAGGCGCAGCACAAGGCGGACGACGCCGCTGCCGCGCCGGCCGCCGCACCCCGGCCGGCGAATGCCCCGGGCTGGGCCGCCCGCTGCTCGGCGGCTGCGCGCCAGGGGCCGCTCGAATGCGCGGTCGAGGAGAGCGCCGTCATGAACGGCACCGGGCAGCTCGTCGTCGGCATCACCATCAGGGTTCCCAGCGATACGCGTTCGCCGGTCATGCTGGTCCACCTGCCGCTCGGCCTCTATCTGCCCGCCGGGGTGAAGCTGCAGGTCGACGCCGCCGAGCCGGTCGGCCTCGCCCTGCAGACCTGCGACGCCTCGGGCTGTTTCGCCGGCGCGCCGGTCACCGCGGGCCTGCTCGACCAGCTCAAGCACGGCCAGCAGCTCAAGGTCATCTTCCAGAACCTGCAGCACGCCGATATCGCTGTGCCGCTGCCGCTCGGCGACTTCGCGGCGTCCTTCGCCAAGATCCAGTAGCGGGCGACGGCCGGTCGCCGCAGCCTTGCCCCATATGCCGGGATAAGACGATTTCGGCCCGGGACGGTTCAGGATTTGTCATTGCCGGGCTCGTCCGGCAATCCAGCCGGGCCGCTTGCCCTCGTTCCGGCGAAGTCCGGGTAGCCGGGACAAGCCCGGCTATGACAGATTGCGCCTCTTCCTCTTCCTCCTGTCTCGGCGCATGGGGCAGCCTTGCCCGCGGCCCTGCGCGGCGGCATAATGTGCGTGGTCGGGCCGCAGGCCACCTCGACAGCGGGGGAGAAGCAATGATCACGCCGCCCCATTTCGCCCTTTTCGATACCGCGATCGGCACCTGCGCCCTGGCCTGGGGTGCCAAGGGCCTCCTCAGCGTGCAGCTGCCTTCCAGCGATGAAAAGGCGCTGCGGGCGCGGATGCAGCGCCTCGTCCCCGGAGCCGTGGAGGCCGAGCCGCCGCCGCCGGTGCGGCGCGCCATCGAGGCGATGCAGGCCCTGCTCCGCGGCGAGCCGGCGGACCTCTCCTGGATCGAGCTCGACATGGAGGCCGTGCCGGCCTTCAACCGGCGGGTCTATGCGATCGCGCGGGCCATTCCGCCGGGCTCGACCATGACCTATGGCGAAATCGCCGCCAGGCTCGGCGACCCCCTGCTCGCGCGCGCCGTCGGGCAGGCCATGGGCCAGAACCCCTTCACCATCGTCATGCCTTGCCACCGCGTGATGGCGGCCGGCGGCAAGTCCGGCGGCTTTTCCGCCCATGGCGGCGTCGAGACCAAGCGCCGCATGCTGCGGATCGAGGGGGCGCTGCCGGACGACCAGCCCTCCCTGTTCGGCTGGCCGTGAGCATCGCCATGGCGCCGGATGCCGAAGGGCGCCTCGCCGCAATCGCCGGGGCCTTCCTGGCCGACCCCGAGGTCAGCCGGGGCAAGCTGTTCTCCGCCTGGGGGCTGAAGGTCCGCGGCAAGATCTTCGCCATGGTGACGCGCGGCCGCCTCGTGGTGAAGCTCCCGAGAGCCCGTGTCGATTCGCTTGTGGCGCAGGGGCTGGGAGACCGCTTCGATCCCGGCCATGGCCGGCTGATGAAGGAATGGCTGTCGCTGCGTGGGCATGAGCCGGATTGGCGCGCATTGATGGCGGAAGCGAAGGATTTTGTCGCCGGGGCAGCCAATGCGGGCAGCAGTGGCGAGGGATGACGCCCCGCGAGGACGAGGCCGCCGCGGGGTGAAGATGATCCTTCCGGTATCGATGCCGGCATTTTGACACAGCCTGCCTCGCGACGTTCCGACCCCGTTGCGTCGGCGTCGGTTTGGTCCATACTGGCGGTAAAGACGGTCCATCTCCTTGTTTTCACCCGCCTTCTCCGGGCATGCCGGCAGCATGGCCGAAAACCGGGGATCGGCCGATGACCCAGGAGGATTCGATCCATGACTACCGGCGCAGACTTCGTGACGCTGCAGGCCGACGGCATAAGCGTGACCCTCGATCTCGCCGTCGGGCATATCAGGGCGCTCGAGGTCGACCGCGGGGAACAGCGGATCGCGCCGCTGCATACGGCGCCCTGGATCGGCGATTCGCATGCGTCGGACACGCCCGCGCATCTGGCGCGCCTGTCCGGCGACTTTCTCTGCGCCCCCTTCGGGCCGAGCGACATCGACGGCTCGCCGTCCCATGGCTGGCCGGCCAATTCGCCCTGGCGTCATCTCGGCACCGAGGCCGTCGCCGGCGGCAGCGTGGCCCGCTTCGAGCTGGGGCGAACGGTGATGGGCGCCACCGTCACCAAGGAATTCACGCTCCGCGACGGCCATCCCTTCCTCTATCAGCGGCATCTCTTCTCGGGAGGCGAGGGCGCCGTCTCGGTGGGGCTGCACATGATGGTGTCGCTGCCGCAGGGCGGCCATCTCAGCTTCTCGCCCAAGCTCTTCGCCGAGACGCCGGCCGAAGCGCTGGAGCCCGACGCCGCCAGGGGCCATTCGCTGCTCGCCTATCCCGCCCGCTTCACCGACCTCAAGCACGCGCCGCGTGCCGATGGCGGCACCGCCAACCTCACCTGCTATCCGTTCGACCGCAATCACGAGGATTTCGTGATGATGGTCGAGAAGCCGGAGGACAGGCTCGCCTGGGCGGCGGCCCTGCGCCACCACGAGCGCGACCTCGTGCTCAGCCTGAAGCGGCCCGCCGACTTCCCGGCGACGTTGCTGTGGATGAGCAATGGCGGGCGCTACTACGCGCCCTGGAACAGCCGCCACCGCGGCGTGCTCGGCCTCGAGGAGGCGCGCACCTATTCGCTCAACGGCCACAAGGCGTCGATCGCGCCCAACCCCCTCAGCGCGCAGGGCATCCCGACCTCGATCGCCCTGGGGGCGAACGGGGAGGTCGACCTGCGCCAGGCCATCGGCATCATGCCGGTTCCCCCCGGTTGGGACCGCGTGACCGACGTCGAGGCCCGCGGCGGCACGCTCGCCGTGATCACCGACATCGGCGAATTCACCGTGCCCTACGATCCGGCCTTCGTGCTGCACCGATAGGAGGGCGGCGCACGTTCCTCCCTTGGGGGGACGCCGAAGGGCGAGGCCGGATGCGCCTCACCCCACCAGCACGATCCTGAGATCGTTGACGTTGGTGAAGGTCGGGCCGGGGGCGACGAGGTCGCCGAGCGCCTCGAAGAAGCCGGTGGAATCATTGTCGGCGAGGAAGGCCGCCGCGTCGAGGCCCTGCGCCCGGGCGCGGGCCAGCGTGGTCTCGTCGACGACCGCCCCGGCCGGATCGGTGGCGAGGCCGCCGCCGCCGTCGGTGCCGTCGGTGTCGGCGGCGAGGGCGCTGATGCCGCTCTCGGCCTTGAGGGCCAGCGCCAGGGCCAGCGCATATTCCTGGTTGGGCCCGCCGCGCCCCTGGCCGGCGATGGTCACCGTCAATTCGCCCCCGGAGATCAGGGCCGCGCGCCGGCCGGCCGCCTTGAGCTCGCGGGCCAGCGAGGCCTGGGTCGCGGCCACCTCGCGCGCTTCGCCCTCGACGTCGGCGCCGACGAGCACCGGCTCATAGCCGCGGGCACGCACGGCCTTCGCCGCCGCGTCGATCATCATCGCCGGCGTCATGACGATGCGGTACTCGGTGTTGGCGAAGATGGCGTCGCCCGGCTTCGGCGTCTCGTTGGCCGGGTCCGCGAATAGGGACCTCGCCGCCCCGAGGGGCGTCCCGTAGCGATCGGCGATGGCGAGCGCCTCGGCATTGGTCACCGGGTCGGGCACGGTCGGGCCGGACCCGATCACCGAGGGATCGTCCCCCGGCACGTCGGAGATGGCGAGGGTGAGCAGGCGGGCCGGGAAGGCGGCACGGGCGAGGCGTCCGCCCTTGATGCGCGACAGGTGCTTGCGGATGGCGTTGATCTCGCCGATCGCCGCGCCGGACCGCAGCAGATGCCGGGTGATGGCCCGCTTGTCGTCGAGCGACAGGCTGCCGGCGGGCGCCACCCAATTGGCCGAGGCGCCGCCCGAGAGCAGCACCAGCACCAGGTCCTCCGCCGTGGCCGAGGCGGCGAGGTCGAGGGCGCGCCGCGCGCCCTCCACGCTGCCGGCGTCCGGCACCGGATGGCCCGCCTCGATCATCGGGACGAAGCGCATCGGCCGCCCATAGCCGTGGCGGGCGACGGCGATGCCCTCGATCCGGTCGCCGCCGACGCCGAGCGCGGAATAATGCGCCTCGGCGGTCTCGGCCATGCTGCCCGCCGCCTTGCCCGCGGCGAGAAGGATCAGGCGTCCCCGCTCCGGCGGGGCCGGCAGATGGGGAACGAGGCAGCCGGCGGGATGGGCCGCGGCCACCGCTTCGCTGAACACGGCGTCGAGAATGTTGCGGTGGGCGCGGATCGGATCCGTCATGCCTGCGTCGTCTCCTCTGTTCGGTCGTCGGCGTGCTTTAGCAACAAAAAAGGCCGGTCGCGAGACCGGCCTTGTCGAATTTCGAAGCCGCGGCGTCAGGTGCGCCGGGCGACGGCGTTGTAGATCAACAGGAGGATGATCGAGCCGGCGACCGCGATCAGCAGGCTGGTGAAATTGACGCCGGTGACCGGCGGGCCACCGAGGAAATTGGTGCTGATATAGCCCCCGATGAGCGCGCCGACGATGCCGATCACGATGTCGATCAGCACGCCCGCGCCGGTCCTGTTCACGATCTTGCTGCCGATGAAGCCGGCGATCAGGCCGAGTATGATCCACGCGATCCAAGACATGATGGTTCCTCCCTTATCCCGGATGTGCCTCCGGATGCTTGTGTGCGCGGATGGTAGGCGAGTAAATTCTTTTCGCAAGTCCGAACTGTCGTAACGCAAGGTGAGGTCGGCGGGAATTTCGTCGTCTCGATGTCGTTATGAGCCGGAGCAGGGATGCAGTATAGTGAGCGGGCAAGGCGGTCGCGACTTGCGACGCGAGACGAGGAGATGCAAATGGGCTTTTTCGACGATGCGCTCAACAAGGCCGCCCCGGGCGGCAACCTGGCCAAGCCGCTGATCATCGCGGCCGGCGCCCTGCTCCTGGCCAAATATCTTCACGGCAATGACGGCGCGCCGGCCCCGGCGCCCGCTCCGGCGCCGGCCTCGCCGCCCGTCCCGCAGCCGTCCGCTGCGGACCAGGGCGGGGGCCTGCTCGGCGGGCTCGGCGGGCTGCTCGAGCGCTTCCAGCAGGCCGGGCACGGCAACGTCATCGATTCCTGGATCGGCAATGGCCAGAACGCGCCGATCCAGCCGGGCACGCTCGGCCAGGTCCTCGGTTCGCAGACGATCTCCGACCTCGCGCAAAAGGCCGGCATCAACGAGCAGGACCTTTTGAACCAGCTCGCGCAGAACCTGCCCAACATCATCCACAACCTGACGCCCAACGGGCGCCTGCCGACGCCGAACGAGGTCGGGCAGTAGCGCGCGGACGCGGAGGGGCGATCGCCGATCGCCCCTCACATAAAGAAATCCTTATATCCTTATTGTCGTTGCGTGCCGCCTGTGCTAGACGCCCGGGCATTGAATCAGGATCGCACCGATGAGCACGCACGATTATATCGTCAAGGATATGGGCCTCGCCGCCTGGGGCCGTAAGGAAATCGACATCGCCGAGACCGAGATGCCCGGCCTGATGGCGACGCGCGCCGAATACGGCCCGGCCCAGGTGCTGAAGGGCGCCCGCATCGCCGGCTCGCTCCACATGACGATCCAGACCGCAGTGCTGATCGAGACGCTGACGGCCCTCGGCGCCGATGTGCGCTGGGCGTCGTGCAACATCTACTCGACCCAGGACCACGCCGCCGCCGCGATCGCCGCGGCCGGCACCCCGGTCTTCGCCGTCAAGGGCGAGACGCTGGAGGAGTACTGGCAGTACACCCACAAGATCTTCGAGTGGGCCGATGGCGGCACGCCGAACATGATCCTCGACGACGGCGGCGACGCCACCATGCTGATGCATCTCGGCCTGCGCGCCGAGAAGGGCGACACGGCCTTCCTCGACGGCGCCACCAATGAGGAAGAGGAAGTCGTCTTCGCCGCCATCAAGGCGCGGATGAAGGAACAGCCGGGCTGGTACACCAAGAACGCGCTCGCCATCCGCGGCGTGACGGAAGAGACCACCACGGGCGTGCACCGCCTCTACGAGATGGCGAAGAAGGGCACGCTGCTGTTCCCCGCCATCAACGTCAACGATTCCGTCACCAAGTCGAAGTTCGACAATCTCTATGGCTGCCGGGAATCGCTGGTCGACGGCATCCGCCGCGGCACTGACGTGATGATGGCCGGCAAGGTCGCCATGGTCGCCGGCTTCGGCGATGTCGGCAAGGGCTCGGCCGCGTCGCTGCGCAATGCCGGCTGCCGCGTCATGGTCTCGGAAGTCGACCCGATCTGCGCCCTGCAGGCGGCGATGGAAGGCTATGAAGTCGTCACCATGGAAGAGGCGGCGCCCCGCGCCGATATCTTCGTGACGGCGACGGGCAATATCGACGTCATCACCATCGACCATATGCGCGCCATGAAGGATCGCGCCATCGTCTGCAACATCGGCCACTTCGATTCCGAGATCCAGGTCGCGGCGCTGCGCAACCTGAAATGGAGCAATGTGAAGCCGCAGGTCGACGAGATCCAGTTCGCCGACGGCCACCGCATCATCCTGCTGTCCGAGGGCCGCCTGGTGAATCTCGGCAACGCCACCGGCCATCCCTCCTTCGTGATGTCGGCCTCCTTCACCAACCAGACGTTGGCGCAGATCGAGCTGTGGACCAATCCGGGCCAGTACGGCAAGGAAGTCTATACCCTGCCCAAGCATCTCGACGAGAAGGTCGCCTCGCTGCATCTCGCCAAGGTCGGCGCGCATCTCACCAGGCTCAGCGACAAGCAGTCCGCCTATATCGGCGTGCCGCAGACCGGCCCGTTCAAGCCGGAACTCTACCGCTACTGACGGCGAGCCGGCCCGTCGGCGTTCCCGCTTGCCGGAACGCGCAAGAAGCGAAAGGCGCGCGCCGCGCCTTTCGAAACGAGGGGAATGGCCCCTTCCTCGCGGCCTGCAGCATGCCTGCGGACGCATGGCTGTCCCTCGCCGTCGCGCCGCCGGGAACAAGGCGGGCCGGGCGGCGTTGCTTGGCTGCGGATCGGCCGTTGCTTCCTGCAGACATCCAGGCCCGAAGCCGTGCTTATGCGCGGCCGGGATGTGCTTCCTTGCCGGGCTCGCCAGCGAGGATCCCATGCTCATCCGTTACGGCTTCAACATCGATCTCGATTTCTTCCAGCCGTCGACGCTGGTCACAGTGATGGACGTCCATCCCGACCGGTGGAGCGACATCGTTTCGGAAACGAGCTATCCCTATGGCCAGGCCCGCCGGGCCCGCACCTTCTTCGATGCCCACGGCAATTTCTGCCGTCGCATCGATCTCGACGGCGGCACGGTATCGCTGCGCCGCGAGGGCCTGATCCGCGACGGCGGCCTTCCGGACCCGGTGTTCCCCACCCTGCCGCAGACGCCGGTCGCCGACCTGCCCGACGAGACGCTGCAATATCTCACCGCCAGCCGCTATTGCGAGACCGATCTGATGGCCGCCTTCGCCTGGCAGAATTTCGGCTGGATCGAAGGCGGCTGGGCCAGGGTGCAGGCGATCTGCGATTTCGTGCAGGGGCATCTGCGCTTCGATTACGCCCTGGCCTCCCCCACCCGCACCGCCGTGGGCGCGTTCCAGGAGCGCGTCGGCGTGTGCCGCGATTTCAACCACCTCGCCGTCACCCTCTGCCGGTGCCTCAATATCCCCGCGCGCTACTGCAACGGCTATCTCGGCGACATTGGCGTGCCGTTCAATCCCGATCCCATGGATTTCAACGCGTGGTTCGAGGCCTATCTCGACGGCCGCTGGTACACGTTCGACGCCCGCCACAACCAGCCGCGAATCGGCCGTATCCTGCTCGCGCGGGGCCGGGACGCCGCCGACATCCCGATGATCCATTCCTACGGCCAGCATAGCCTCGGCCGTTTCGAAGTGATCACCGAGGAGGTGCCGGAAGCCCAGGCCATGCGCGCCGTGGCGTAATCCGGATCCGGGCCCGTCATTCGGGCGCCGGTATCGCCCGGGCGAAGGCCTGGAGGGAGGCAACGATCGCCGCCGCGATCCCGGCCTGCGCCGCGATCGCCTCCCCGTCGAGGCCGGCGGCGAGCAGGGGCACCGTCAGCGAGGCTTCCTCCACAACCCGGCCGGACATCGTGCGCAGCACCAGGCGCAGCGCCGTCTGCGCGTCGGAAGCGCGCGGCGAGGCGTTGAACAGCGCGACCGGCTTGCCCGGGAATTCCGGCCCGCCCACCAGCCAGTCGAGCGCGTTCTTGAACGAGCCGGGAATGCCGCGCGCATATTCGGGGCAGGAGATCAGCAACCCGTCCGCGGCGCCGACCCGTTCGCGCAGGGCGCGGACCGCGTCCGGCAGCGCGCCGGCTTCGAGATCGGGGTTGAAGTGCGGCAGGGCGCCGATGCCCGCGAACGGCTCGATGCGCATGCCGGCAGGCGCCAGCAGGGCGGCGGCCTCCAGAAGCGCGCCGTTGGAGGACCGGGCCCGAAGGCTCCCGGAGAGGGCGAGAAGGCGGATCATGGGCACGCGCTCGAGGAAGGGCGGGGGCGATCTAACGCGAATCGCCGATCCGCGCCACGCTTCGCCGCCCGATATCGCCAAGGCGCGGCTGCAGCGCCTCATCGGTCTTTGACATCAATCTGTCATAATGCCAATGAAGCCCTTGAAGACGCTTCGGGTTTAGACGTGGCTGCGCGCAGGCGGACGGGCGTCCGGCCCGCGCTCCGGCCCCGCCAGCCCGCCGGGCGCACCCTGATTGTCGTGAAGCCTGCCCGATGCATCTCCCTCTTACGGTCTTCCTCGCCGTGCTGGCCGCAGCCGCCCTGCATGCCGGCTGGAACGCCCTGGTCAAGATCAAGCTCGACCCCTTCCTGGCGATGACGCTGATCTGCGTCTCCTGTGCCATCATCGCCCTGCCGGCCCTGGCGATCACCGGGCTGCCGGCCGGCGCGGCATGGCCGTGGATCGCCCTCTCCACCTTCCTTCATCTCGGCTACTACCTGTTCCTCGCCGAAGCCTATCGCCGGGCCGACATGGGCCAGATCTATCCGATCGCCCGCGGCGCCGCCCCGCTGGTGACGGCGCTGATCTCGCTGTTCATCGTCCATGACCCGGTCAGCCCCGGCAATCTGATCGGCATCGTGCTGCTCGGCCTCGGCGTGCTGCTGATTTCGCTGAAGGGCCAGCGTTCGGCGCTGGTGCCGAGCCGCGCGGCGATCGTCTACGCCTTGCTGACGGCGGCCACCATCTCGCTCTACACCGTCGCCGACGGCATCGGCGCGCGGGCCGCGGGCGGTCCCAACGCCTATGCGGCGGCCCTGTTCGCGGTCGACGCCTATCCCATGCTGGCGATCTGCCTTTGGCGCAAGGGATTGTCGGGCATCCGGCCGGCGCTGCGCTTCGTCGTGCCGGGCTTTGCCGGCGGGGCGATGTCGCTGGCCGCCTACTGGATCGTGATCTGGGCGATGACGGTCGCGCCCATCGCGCTGGTCGCCGCCACGCGCGAGACGAGCGTGCTGTTCGGCGGCATCATCGCCGTGCTCTTCCTCAAGGAACCGCTGACGCCGGTGCGCGGCGTCTCCGCCTTCCTGATCCTGCTCGGCCTCGTCTTCATGCGGCTGTTCTGAAGCACGGGGGGCAGGACGATGAGCCCGTCCGCCGCGCCCGCGCCATGCCCCTGAATATTCGCGCGTCCATGGCCGGCTGAAAGCCGCGGCTCTGCTTGCCTTTGCTTGTTCGCGGCTGACATTCCCGCACAGGAAGCGTAGAGTGACCGTCCATGGGGCGCGTTACGTCGTGACTGGCCCTGAAGTCGAGCGCCCTCACGCGGCCGCGGCCTCTCGAAGCCATTTCGGGAGTAGGGACATGACGATCAGAAATCCTGTTGAATGGGGCATCGACGCGGTCCGGACCACGGCGCATGGCGTCGGCGGCATCGGGCAGACCCTCCACCGCCCGGCGGCGGACTTCGACACGGCCTCCCCGGTCGTGCGTCGTATCGACTACGGCGATCTCGGGCGCGCGCTCGCCAAGGGCTTCGCCGATTTCGGCGCCTATCGCACCGATGTCGTCTTCATCGGCCTGATCTATCCGCTCGCCGGCCTTGTCCTGGGCCAGCTCGCGCTCGGCAACGGCATGCTGCCGCTGATCTTTCCGCTCGTCTCGGGCTTCGCCCTGCTCGGGCCGGTGGCCGCGATCGGCCTCTACGAGATGAGCCGGCGGCGGGAGCGCGGGCTGGAGGTGACCTGGGCGCATACGCTCGATGTCTGCCGCTCACCGTCCTTCGGCGCCATTCTGGGCCTGAGCCTCCTGCTGGCGCTGATCTTCGCCGCCTGGATCGGCGCGGCGGCGCTGCTCTACCGCGCGACGCTCGGGCCGGCCGTCCCGGTCTCGATCGCGGCGTTCGTCTCCGACGTCTTCACCACCGGAGCCGGTTGGGCGATGATGGTGACGGGCATCGGCGTCGGCTTCCTGTTCGCCCTTCTCGTGCTGGCCATCGGTGCGGTGTCGTTTCCGATGCTGCTCGACCGCCGGATCCGGGTGGCCACGGCGGTCCGCACATCGGTGGAGGTAGCCAGGACCAATCCGGGTCCGATGCTGGCCTGGGGCTTCATCGTTGCCTGTGCGCTGGTGGTCGGCTCCCTCCCGCTGCTCCTCGGCCTCATCGTCGTGATGCCGGTGCTTGGCCATGCGACGTGGCATCTGTACCGGAGCACCGTCGGCTGACGGTCGCGGACGCGCCGGCGCCGCGCCGCCGGCCGACTCAGCCAGGCGTTCGGCCCGCTGCCCTGGCGGCATGGCGTCGCTGCGCGGCCGTGGGAAAGGCGGCCTCGCCGGCGATCTCCCCGACAGCCGGGTCCGAAATTGTGGCCGAAGGGACACACAAGAACAAGAAAATGCCTCAATTTCCGATGTTTTCGTCCGCGCTTGACGCAAGGGAAAGGGCCCGGAGGCTCAGCCGCGTCGAAATATGACCTACTATGATACCTCAAATAGGATGTGGCCGGCCCACGAAGGTGTTTTTTCCGCCTCAGATGCGGCGTAAATGTGCAAAATGTACGGCCTGTGTCATAATAAATCATAATACATACGATAGGGCTGCCTTTATTCCTCTGCCCGTCAGATGCCTCATTTCGAGCAGCATCAGGCCTACATTTGAAGTTTCGACGCCTGAAATCGTGGCGCCGTCGCCGAAGTTCATTGAAAATAGGCTGATATATCACTAAATTACAAGTTATACTCGGATCATCAACAAGCTTTATCTAAAAATATTACCCTAGGTTATTGAGCGGAGCTCACTTTGGGAAATGCGGTAATTTGATTTAATGTAGAAAAAATATTGTTGAAACTGCGCTCCCTCCCGGGTAGGAGGAGGTATTCTAACTCAAAAAAGACCTTGGGCGCCTTCGCTGAGTGGGTTGCGGAATCCTTTTGTGCATTAACGCACTGCAAAATTGGATGAATCACGGTCAGATCACAGTGTGATCACGATGTGCGTGGAATAGTCCAGTACTCACGGACGTCACGAGGGACATGGCGATGAACAATATGAGCGATATATCCCAGTTTAAACCCGTCAAGCCGACGTCTGCGCCGTATAATGTCGCGATCATTGGGGGAGGCCCCGGAGGTTTATTTACGGCGTGGCACCTGGCCGCCAAAGTCGGCAATGCCTGCAAGATTACGATCTATGAAGCGAGCGAGCGGCTGGGCGGCAAGATCATCACCGGTGAATTTGCCGGCGTCGGCCCTTATGAGATCGGCGTCGCCGAAATCTATGATTATTCCGCTCTCGGCCCCGATCCGCTGCGCGACCTGATCGAAAAGGAGCTGGGCCTCGAGATCAAGCATATCGCGGGGGGCGCCTGCGTCCTCGACGACAAGGTCCTGGAAAGCTACAAGGACCTGAAAGAGAATTTCGGAGACGAGACCTTCGAATCCGTCGAGGCGTTCAAGAAGCGCTGCACGGAGCTGCTCAGCCGTCCCGACTTCTATTCCAGCGCCAGGAACGTCGACAACCGGCATGCATGGTCGCGGGTTTCGGCGGAAGAGGTGATCGCGACCGAGATTCCCGACGAGATGGCCCGCCGCTATGTGCGAATCATGGCGCACAGCGATGTCGCGGCGCCGCCGCACCTCACCAACGGCCTCACCTTCCTCAAGAACGCCCTCATGGATTCGGAGGGCTATATGGACGTCTTTTCGGTGGTGGGGGGCAATGAGCAGATCGTCGACCGCCTCGCCGACGAACTCGACGCCGACGTCCAGTTCAACTCCTCGCTCAAATCCGTCCGGCCCCTGTTCGACGGCAGCCTTCAGCTCGGCATGCATGTCAACGGCAAGCCCGAGACGGTGGTGGCCGACTATGTCGTCCTCGCTTTGCCGCTGACCGCGCTGTCCATCATCGACTGGCGCTCTCCGCATCTGCAGCAGGCCATGGCCCGCCACATCAATTATTTTGACCGCCCCGGGCATTATCTGCGCGCCACGCTGCTGTTCGAACGGCCGTTCTGGCGCGACGTGCTGCCGGGCGCATGGTGGATGATCGATGCGTTCGACGGCTGCTGCGTCTATGACGAAGGGGCTCGCAACAGTCTCGGCCAGTGGGGCGCACTCGGCTTCCTGATCGCCGGCAACGCGGCGCTCGGCCTGGCGAACATGTCGAACGAGGCGATCGAGAAACTATGCCTCGACGCCCTGCCGCCCTGCCTGGAATTCGGCCGCAAGCTGCATGTCGACACCCGCATCCATCGCTGGATGGCATCGGTGAACGCCATTCCCGGCGGTTTCCCGGTCCGCAGCCCCTATCTCAACCACCGTCCCAATGCGGAGCAACTCCCCAATCTGGTGGCGGTCGGCGACTACATGTTCGACGCCACGCTGAACGGCGTGCTCGATTCGGCCGACGCGGCGACGGACATCCTGCTGGCCGAGGTCGTCGCCAGGCGCCAGAGGGAGGCGGAGATCGACGGCCGCCTCGCCGTCAGCGAGTGGTTCGATCCGCCGGGCGCCGAGGAACAGGACGGCGTGTTCGACGCGACCTATCTCGCCGACATGCTGCGGGCCGTCTGGAACGTGCAGCCCGGGGCGCGCATTCTCCACGTCGGCTCCGGCGGGGGAGAGGTGGTGGCGGCGCTGCGCTCGCTCGGCTTCGACGCGCAGGGCCTCGAACCGAGCCAGCACGCCTGGCGTTCGACTCCGCCGGAACTGCGCGCGTTCAATCTCTGCTCGGCCCCGCTCGGCCTCGACGTCCCGGACGGCTATTTCGACGTGGTGCTCGACACCGGCCTCTGCCGTTTCGAACGCTCGGAGCTGCCGAAGATGCTGGCGGAGATCCGGCGCGTGACCCGATATGGTTTCGTGCTCGGCTCCATCAGCAGCGACCTGCCGATCGAACTGGTCGAGCGCCGCAAGCTGCTGACCGGCGTCAAGACGCTCACTTCCCGCTGGGACTGGTCGGATCAGCTCCTCGCCATCGGATTCCACTTCGCACTGTCCGATCCGCGCCTCCTCGACGTGGCCTGGAAGAAGACGGTGGCGGCGGGCGTGGCCCCCGGCGAGTGGTATGAGGATGCGGAGAGCCTCCTTTACTGCTTCTACGGCGCAAGCGGCAGTGCCGCGAGCGACATCGCTGCGGCTGCGGAAGCGGATCGCATCGTCGAAGAGCGGCTCTACACGGACGAGCGGGTTCCCGTTTCGGGCCTGTAGAGGCTGCGTCGTCGGAAGCGATCGATCTTCCTATCCAGGTATGAAAAGGAAAATGACATGCAGAAGGCCCATCTGATGGAGGCGCCGGCTGTCGAGGCAAAGGCATGGCTGGTCAGCTTCGGCACGACGGCGCGGGGCGAGGGGGTGCGCATCGGCGCTCCTCGCGAGCTTTTCGCGCAGTGGATCCCGGTCGACACCGCCGCGCCGCCGGCCGCCGTCGCCGCCGGCGAGGCGGATCGTCCGATCGCCGTCCTGTGGATGCCGACGGGCGCACCGGCCGACGTCGAAGCCGGCTGGGTCGCCGCCATCCCGGCGGGCGAAAGCACCGAGCGGGTCGTTCGCGCCGGCTTGCGCACGGCCCGTATCGTGTGGACCGATCGCCTCGCCATCGTCTACACCGCCCAGGAGCAGCTGGAGGATGCGCTCGACGCCCTCATCCGCTTCACCGTGGTCGAGCGCGATACGGCGGCGCTCGAAGCGAAGATGCCCGCGATCTGGGCGTCGATCGACGCCGACACGCCGCTGACCCACACTGTCCTGCCCAGCGATCACGACCGGCGCAAGGCGGAGGTCAACAGGACGACGGAAACCGTCACCAAGATGGCGAGTTCGGCGCTGCGGCTGGAGATCGCCCTCCAACAGCTCGATCCTGCGCTCCAGAGCTCGTCGAAGCGTCTGTTCGCCGAGCTGGCACTGCAGGCCGGGCTCGAAGATCGCCTCGAAATGCTGGCCGAGCCGATCGACTTTGCCATCGAGCATTATGAATTGATCAATTCGAGAATGATCGAAGCCAAGCAGTTCATGATCGAGGAACAGCAGTTCGAAGTCGGAAAGAAGCAGTTCGAAGTCGAGAAGAAGCAGGCGACCGCCAGTCTCGTCGTCGAACTCGTCATCCTTGCGGTGCTTGTCGCCGATCTCCTGTTTATCGCTTATCCCTACCTCGCGAAGTGACTGGTGGATTGAAATGGCCGGAATGGTGAATAGGATGACGGTGAAGTATATTCTTCCGTTGTCAGTGCTGTTGCTGACGGGGATGAACTGTGCATCGGCTTCCGACCTGCAGCTGACCGCAGCCGAGATCAAGGCGCGTATCATCGGAAATACCGTCCTCGGCGTCGAGGACGGCAATCCCTACCAGGAATATTTCAATCCCAACGGTTCGATATCGGGCAAATCCAGCACGGAGACCTATACGGGCGCCTGGCGTATCCAGGGCGACAAGCTGTGCATGGGCTATGAATCGGACGACGAGTCCGGCCAGATCAACGATTGGAACTGCTCCGATGTCGGTGTCATCGGCGATCGGGTGATCTGGAACGACGACGGGGAACTGTCCGAGGGCAAGCTCGTCGCCGGCGGGAAATAGCAGCGGCGGTCACGCCGCTATGCTTGGCAAACACCGGGAGGGCAGCCATGCCGCCCTCCCGCATCCGGGCCACGGGGAGCGCTCCGCGACCTGTCGAAAGCGGCAGGCACCGCAAGGATGCGCCAAAGCAAAGAGACGGGGCAAATGGCGTTTATATCCGAACGCTTCCTGCCCGAGGGCATTTTCCAGGCGAGCCGACGGGCTTCCCGATCTGAAAATGCGTTGAATGGATAGAGAAGGGGACATTGCGGTTCGATGAATCGCAATTGCTCGGCAAGGGGCCGGCCGCCTTCCCGCGGGTCTCGCCCCTGGCGGGCTCGCGGTCCCGGAGATGGCAGGCAGGGCCTCGGCGGGCAGAGACGCGGCGCGCGTCCCCGCTCCGGCTGCATCGCCCTTCTTTCGTGCCGGCGCTTGGGCGGAAAGCCTTGCGCGGGGCGGAAACCGATCACATCGCGGAACAACGCCCACGCGGACGAGAGGGCGCCGTCGGAATCGTTGCGCCCGCTTCCGCGCGAGGGCGACCCGTGCATCCAGCAACAGGGAGGACACGACATGCAGAGAATTCATCTGGTCGAGGCGCCGGCGGTCGAAGTGAAGGCCTGGCACGTCGGTTTCACTCCGGCGGCCGTCGTCGGCGCCGTGGAGATCTCCTCGCCTCGCCGCCTCTTTGCGCAATGGACGTCGATCGACGCCGAGGCGCCGCCCGCCCTCTCCAGGGCTCCGGGAGAGATCGACCGCTCGATCGCCATCCTGTGGATGCCGCCGGGAGCGGCACCGCAGGTCGAGGAAGCCTGGCTCGCCGCCATGCCGGCGGCCGACAGCGGGGCGAGAATCGTCCGTGCCGGCCTGAGGACGGCGCGCGTGGTGTGGACGGACCGGCTCGCCATCGTCCATACCGCCGAGGAACTGCTCGAGGATACGCTCGACGCGCTCATCCGCTTCACCGTCGTCGAGCGGGACACGGCCGCGCTCGAAGCGAAGATGGCGTCCGTCTGGACATCGATGGACGTCCATGCGTCGCTCGCCCATACCGTGCCGTCCGGCGATTACGACAAGCGCAAGGCGGAGGTCAACAAGACGACGGAGGTCGTCGCCAAGATGGCCGGCGTCGCCCTGCGTGTCGAGGCCGCTCTGGAACAGCTCGATGCTCGCCTGCACAGTTCGTCCAAGCGGCTGTTTGCTGAGCTTGTGCTGCAGGCCGGGCTCGAGGACCGCCTCGAAATGCTTGCCGAGCCGATCGATTTTGCTATCGAGCATTACGAGTTGATCAATACAAGAATGATCGAAGCCAAGCATTTCATGGTCTCCGAGCAGCAATTCGAAGCCGATAAAAAGCAATTTGAAATCGCAAAAAAGCAGGGAACGGCTAGCCTTGTCATCGAACTTGTAATACTTGCGGTTCTGGTGGCCGATCTGCTGTTGATCGCGTACCCATACATTACAAAATGGTCACAATGAGAGAATGGGGATAGTTAAAATGAGGATGATGAAGCATATTGTTCCGCTTGCGCTGATGTTGCTGGGCGTCGCCGGATGCGCGACGGCTTCCAAGGCCGGCATGGGCGGGGACGAGATCAAGGCCCGCATCGTCGGCAATACCGTGACCGGCGTCGACGACGGCAAACCCTATATGGAATATTACGATCCGAGCGGCTCCATCGCCGGCAAGGACACCGAGCCCTATACCGGTTCCTGGCGGATCGACGGCAACAAGCTGTGCACGGGCTATGAATCGGAGGATCCGACGAAGACCGATCTCGACTGGACCTGTTCCGGCGTCTCGGTCGTCGGCGATCGGGTGTTCTGGCTGGATCAGGATGGCGAGAAGACGGAAGCCAAGCTGCTTCCCGGTCGGCAGCAATAGGCTGCCTGCATCCGCGAGCCGGCGATATGGACGGGATGGAGAAGGGCGGCGTTGCCGCCCTTCTGCGCAGGAGGCCTTTGCCCGGACGCGGCGAGGCCGGGGGAACGCCGGAGCAGAATGCGTTCCCGCGGGAATGCCGGTTGAACGTCCCCCCTCGATCCTAGGCGCGCCTGTACCCCTTGGGGGGATCGGATCGCAAGACGCCTATTCGTCGTCCCGCGCATAGGAGATGATGGAGAGGAAGCGGATGGGGAGCTTGCGCATCTCGTCCGGGCCGTGTGGTGCGTCGGCGTCGAAGAACAGGCTGTCGCCGGGCTGCAGGGTGTAGAGCTTGTCGGCGTGCCGGTAGACCACCTCGCCTTCGAGCATGTAGATGAACTCCAGGCCCGAATGCTGGAACAGCGGGAAGACGTCCGACCCCTCCGTCAGCGTGATGACATAGGGCTCGACCACCACGCGCCCGGTATGGCCGCTGGTATGGCCGAGCAGGCGGTACTGGTGCCCGGCGCGCGTGCCGCGCCGTTCGATCAGAAGCCCTTCGCCGGCCCTCACGAACACCGCGTCGCGCCGCTCCTCGAAGCGGCGGAAAAAGGCCGTGACCGGCACGCCGAGCGCGCGCGACAGCGTCTGGAGCGTGGTGAGCGAGGGCGAGGTGACGCCGTTCTCGATCTTCGAGAGCATGCCGAGGGACAGGCCGGTGGCGGCGGCGAGATCGGAGACCGTGATGCCGAGCTTGTTGCGGAAGGCGCGAACCTCGCGGCCGATCGCCACTTCGAGCGTGTTGTCGCGGGCGCCGCCGAGGGCATGCGGGTCCTGTCCGGCCAGGGCGGCACCCGAGGGGAAGTTGCGGGTGGGAAAGGCATCCGAGAAGGGGCCTTCGCCGTCTTCCGGATCCACCGGGTCGGCATAGGGGATGCCGGTCGTATGGGCGATCGCCGCCTGGTCTCCGCGATAGGGCGATGGCGGGCTGCGCTCGGCTCCGCCGCGTTCGGTTGCGGCGCGTTCAACCCTGGGGCCTGGCACGACCACCCGTTTCGTCATTGCCCATACCCCTTTTCAACGTCCCCGCAGGAAGCGGAGGAACGGCCTCACGGCGGTGAAGCAGGACCGGCGAGAAGCTCCTCCAATGTGGAAAGCCCCGTCATCCGCCCGCCGAACTCTTCGGCCGCATCGCGCAGGCACATCAAGAAATATCCGGCGGCCGCGCTGTCGGCAAGCAGGTGGAAGGCCAGCGCATCCCCGATGTCGGCGCGGGCGACGATGGCGGTGAGCCGGGCGACCGATGTCTGCGCGATGGAAAGGTCGGGGAACTTGTCCCTGCGGAGGTCGACACCGCAGATCTTGGCGAACATCGCCGGCGCCGCTTCGCCGGAGACCACGAACCAGGCATGGCTGTCGCGGCGCGGCAGCGGATAGGTCCGCTCCTCGTCCTCGATCCGCCATTCGGCTTCCATCCGGCCGAAGCGGCCGTCGCCGCCGCCGAGCGGGCTCAGGAGCACGACCTCGCCCGGCGCCAGCACCAGGCAGAGGCCGCCATCCGGCTGGCGGAACACCCGGTTGGGCTCCGCCTCGACCTCGACGCCGCGCTTGCGCATGGCGGGGATGGTGCCGCGCCCCTTGAAGCCGAGGCGCGGCAGCGGCGACAGATCGGCGATGCCGAGCGCCGGCAGCGGCCCGTCGAACTCGGCGATCGCCGCGTCGGCGAGAGGCCGCCAGCCGGTGGCCTGCCCGGCCAGCGCGTGCTGGAGCGGGGAACGGCGGAGGAAGACATAGGGAGCGGTCATCACAGGTCCTGCCGCTTGTTCTCGGGATCGTAGAAGGGCGTCGGCACCACCGTCGCCTCGATCATGCGCCCGCCTTCGATGCGGATCGAGAAGCCGGATCCGGCCTCCGCGAGGTCGGGCGGCAGGTAAGCGAGGCCGACGACCTTGCCGAGCGAGGGCGAGAGCACGGCCGACGTCACCCGCCCGGCGATCTGCCCGTCGCGGATGACGAGATGGCATTCCTTGGGCGCGGGCGCCGCCGGGTCGGCCAGGGCGAAGCCGACCAGCCGCCGCGTCACGCCCTTGGCGATCTGCATGTCGACGGCCCGCTTGCCGACATAGAACGGCTTCTTGCGGGCGAGCGCCCATTCCATCCCCGCCTCGGCCGGATTGGTCAGCCCGTCGGTGTCCTGCCCGACGATGATGTGGCCCTTTTCGAGCCGCAGCACGCGCTGGGCCTCGACGCCGAAGGGCTTCATGCCGAAGGGCTTGCCGGCTTCGTGCAGCATGTCCCACAGCGCCTCGCCCTGGCCGGACGGGCAATGGATCTCGTAGCCGAGCTCGCCGACGAAGCCGACGCGCAGGATGCGCACAGGGATGCCGCCGAGCAGGCCCGCGCGCACCGCCATATAGGGGAAGGCTTCCGCCGACAGGTCGATGTCGGTCGGCAGCGTCGCCAGCACGGCGCGGGCCTTGGGACCGGCGATGTTGACGCCGGCATAGGCGGCGGTGACGTTGGCGACGTCGACGTCGAGCCGCCATTGCGTGTTCCACCAGCCCATCTGGCGATACATCTGGTCGACCGCGCCGGTGGTGGCCGTCACGTAGAAATGGCGCTCGTGGAACCGGCAGGCGACGCCGTCGTCGAAGACGACGCCGCTCTGGTCGGTGGCGAGCGCATAGCGTGCCCGGCCGACCGGCTGCTTGGCATAGGCCCAGGTATAGATCCTGTCGACGAACTCGGCGGCGTCGGGGCCGCGGATCTCGATGCCGCCGAGGGTCGACACGTCGATCATGCCGACATTTTCGCGCACGGCCTTGACCTCGGCCGTGATGGCGGCGGCGGCCTCCGCCTTGGCGCCGTAATAAGCGGGGCGCATCCACAGCCCCGCCGCCATCATGCGCGCCCCCAGTTCCAGGTGGCGCTGATGCATCGCGGTGTGGCGCACCGGCTCGAAGGAGCGGCCGGCGAGATGGGCGAACTTCTCCGGCACCAGAGGCGGGCGGAAGGTCGTGGTGCCGACCGCCGCCGGCGTCTTGCCCGTCGCTTCGGCGACCAGCCGGATGGTGTTGAGATTGGCGTGGCGGCCCTGGCTCGGCCCCAGCCCGGCGGTGGAATAGCGCTTGACGAGCTGGATGTCGTCATAGCCGTCCTTGACGGTGTTGACGATGTCCTTGGCCTGCAGGTCCTCGTCGAAATCGACGAAATCCTTGGCCTTGCCGCCGGTGAAGATCGGCCAGGGATGGGTGATGTCGGCCGCGCCGGGATCGGCGGGCGCCACGGCGGCCGTATCGGGCCTGCCGAGCGCCCGCGCCGCGGCGCCCGCGCCCTGGCGGGCGGCGTCTTCGGCGGCGAGGGCGTCCGTCCACAGGCCGGCCGCGGCGCCGGCGATCGCCACCCCCGGCGGCAGGTCCCGGGCGCGATGCATGGCGATGGTCTCGTCGTAGACGGCCCTGGCGCCGGCATGGCTGGCGAGGTTGAGGGCGGGCGTATAGCCGACGCTCATGGCGACGAGGTCGCAGGCGATCCATTCCGGGTTCGGCGCCGTCTCGCCCCGCCCGGTGACGGCGGCGACCGCCACCGCCTCGACATGGGCCTTGCCGCGCGCCTCGACCAGGGTCGAGCCGGTGCGCACGGGAATGGCGCGCGCCCGCACCGCATCGGCGGCGGGGCCTTGGCGTGCCGGGCCGAGGTCGACGACCGCGGCGATTTCCACGCCGGCATCGGCGAGGTCGAGCGCGGCGTCGTAGCCGAAGCGGTTGGCGGTGACGATCACGGCGCGCTGGCCGGGCCGGATGCCGTAGAGGCGGATCAGCCGCTGCGCCGCGTCGGCGAACATGATGCCCGGCCGGTCGTTGTTGCCGAACACCAGCGGCTGGTCGAAGGCGCCGGTCGCGAGCACGGTCTGCCGGGAGCGGATCTTGTAGAAGCGGTTGCCGGCGATGGCCGAGGTCCAGTTGTCGGCGAACAGCCCGGTCGCGGTGGTGTCCGCCATCAGGCGCAGGGTCGGCAGGCTCTGCGCCTTGGCGACCAGCGCGCGGCGGCGCTCGTTGGCGGCGGCGCGGGTGCCGTCGAGGCGGCCATAGAGGAGGGAGCCCCCGGGCTCCGGCCATTCGTCGAGCAGGAGCGTGTCGGCGCCCGATTCGGCGGCGGCGATCGCCGCCTCGAGCCCGGCCGGGCCGGCGCCGACCACCAGCACGTCGCAGAACAGATAGGCCTTGTCGTAATAGCCGTGATGGGCCTTCGGATCGAGCCGGCCGAGGCCGGCCAGTTCCCGGATCGGCTTTTCGAACAGCTTCCACGAGCCGTTCGGGCGGAAGAAGGTCTTGTAGTAGAAGCCGACCGGCAGGAAGCGCGAGAAATTCTCCAGCACCGCGTAGCGGTCGGCGTCGAGCGATCCCAGGCGGTTGATCGAGGTGACCGCCATGCCCTCTTCGATCGGATGGCGGTCGCCGCGCACATTGGGCTCCGGGCCGACCTGCACCATGGCGTTGACGTCGTGTCCGGCCATGGTGAGGGCACCGCGCGGGCGGTGGTATTTGAACGAGCGCGACAGCAGGGAGCGACCCCCGGCCATCAGCGCGCTGGCGATGACGTCGCCGGCAAAGCCCGTCTGGCGCTGGCCGTCGAAGGTGAAGCCGACCGGGCGGGACGGGTCGATCAGCAGGCCCCAATCGGGGCCGGCGAGGCGGGCGGTGCGCTTCATGCGGGCTCTCCCGCCGGTCCGGCAGCGGTCTGTTGGAAGAAGCGGTCCACCGTCATGGTTTCCAGGATCTCGTCGGTGATGGTGTTGCGCCGGGCGACGAACCAGAAATTGGTGGGAGCGTGCAGCCACCATTCATGCACGATGCCGGCGATGTTGTCCTCGATGAACAGATGGTCGGTCCATTGCCGGTCGCTGCAGGTAGCCGGATCGGGCATCGGCTTGATGTCGCCGCCCCACACGAATTCGGAGATGTTGCGCGGCCCGTTGAGCGGACAGTTCATGATCTTCATGGCATGCACTCGAAGGTCCTGGGACCGCAGGCATCCCTGCCTGCTCTCGATCCGCAGACGTTTCCGAAAAGGGCAGGCGAGGACGCCTGCGATCCCAGGGGAGAACTCTGGCTCATCGTCAATGTCCCACCGAGGCCGCGCCCTTTTCGCCGACGAGGTCGAAGCGGTCGAAGCGGTCGAGCGCGAAGGGCCTGAGGAGGCCGGGCTGGGTGCCGGTGGCGACGCATTCGGCCATGCGCTTGCCGCACACCGGCGTCGCCTTGAAGCCCCAGGTGCCCCAGCCGGCGTCGATGTAATAGTTCTCGACCGGGGTGAGGCCCATCACGGGCGAGAAGTCCGGCGTCATGTCGGCCATCCCCGCCCATTGCCGGAGCACGCGCAGTTCGGCCATGAACGGGAAGAGTTCCAGCATGTGCCCCATCAGCCCCTCCTTGAAATCGAGGGTCGAACGGGTCGAATAGAGGCCGTAGGGGTCGGTCGCGCCGCCCATCACCATCTCGCCGCGGGCCGATTGCGAGATGTAGACATGCAGCGAGCCCGACACCACGATCTGGTCGAGGATGGGCTTGACCGGCTCGGACACGCAGGCCTGCAGGGGAATGGTGCGGATCGGCAGCCGGAAGCCGGCCTTGCGCGCCATCAGGCTCGACGAGCCGGCGACCGCCTGCACCACCTTGCCGGCATGGATGGTGCCCCGGCTGGTCTCGACGCCGACGGCGCGCCCGTTCTCGATCAGGACGTCGGTGACTTCCGTCTGCGGATGCACCTCGACGCCCCGGCGCATCGCCTGACGGGCATAGCCCCAGGCGACGGCGTCGTGGCGCGCGATGGCGCCCGGCGGATGGTAGAGCGCGCCCAGGATCGGGTAGCGCACCTCGTCCGACATGTTCATGGTGGGGCAGAGTCTGGCGATGTCGTCGGGATAGATCAGCTCCGAATCGACGCCGAGATGCTTGTTGACCTCGGCGCGCCAGCGCGCGGTGCGCATCGCCGCATCGGTATGGGCGAGGGTGAAATGGCCGCGCTCCGAATACATGATGTTGATGTCGAGCTCGAGCGACAGGCCGCGGAAAAGCTCGACCGATTCCTTGTAGAAGGCGACGCCCTCCGGCGTGAGATAGTTGGCGCGCACGATGGTGGTGTTGCGCGCGGTGTTGCCGCCGGCCAGATAGCCCTTCTCGAGCACGCAGACATTGGTGATGCCGTGATGGGCGGCGAGGTAATAGGCGGTGGCGAGGCCATGGCCGCCGGCGCCGACGATCACGACGTCGTAGGATTTCTTGAGCTCCGGCGCCCAGCGGAAATGCGGGTCTTCGCGGTGCTTGGAACTCAGGCCGTATTTCAGCAGGGCCAAGGGCATACGGGCAACTCCGCGCCACCCACGCGGCGCTCATTCGGGAAGCGAACCCGCGACGATGCGAATTCCCCTCGACTTTTACCGCATGCTTCCTGAAGTGCAAGAAAATTTCCGCACATTAAACAGATGGGCCGCAGGTCGAAAAAGCGGCATCAAAGGTCGAAAACAGGCATTTTGACGGATACGGTGCTTGACTTTTAGGCAGAGGCGAGCGCACCTTTTCCTGGCATAAAAACAAATTGCCTCTGAGGTAACTCGACCTACCGACTGAGAAGCAAATATTCAAGAGAGGAAACATTCATGACACCGGGATCGGAGGATCCGCGGATCGAGGTGATGTATCGCCGCGATCGCGCCTGGTCCTACCTCGCCATCATCGTGCTGTGGCTCACGTTGCTTTTCGTCTTTTCGGAAGTCCTGCCGGATACCGGCTCGCCCGGCGTCACCATCGCGCTCATGGTGGCGGGCGGCCTCGTGCTGCTGTTCAACACGGCCTCGATCGCGGCGCTGCTGCGCCATTACCACGAGGACAAGCAGCATCTCTACGGGCTCGACCTCCACTATATCGACGAAATGAAGAAAGCGAGAAGGTGAGGATCGCCATGGCCAAATCTCCTCTCGCGGACAAGTCCACCCGGGCGAAGAAGCCGCCCTACCGGCCGCCGGAACAGTCGATGGTCGGCCAGGTCGTCGATTCGGCCGTCCTCCTCGTGCTCGTGGTGGCGAGCCTGTTCGCCCCCGTCTATTTCGGCCTCGCCGGCGGCGGCAAGATCGACCTTTCCTTCGCCGACAAGAGCTGGGCCGGCATGGGGCAGACGCCGCTCATGCAGGGCATCTGGGAAAAGCTCGGCTACACCGCCGACACCGCCGCGCCGGTCATCGCCTCACGCTTCGACTACAGCTTCTCCTGGCCGATGTTCCTGCTCACCGCCTTGGTGGTCCTCGTCTATTTCGGCTTCCTGCTCCGCTTTTCGGAGAAGGAATACCGGGACGTGATCGCCGAGCGGTTCGACGGCAAGTGAGGGGAAATCGATGAACGCTTTCCAGTGGCTCGAATACCTCGCCTGGGCGGTTTCGATCCTGATCGGCGCCTGGCTGCTCTACGACCTCGTCAAGACCAATACGAGCTATTCCGAGGATGTGCTGATGTCTTCACGCGAAGGCGAAATCGAGGATGATCTGGTGATCGATCCCACGCATCGGGGGGCGAAATGAGCGAGATCACCACCGACGGGACAGCTGTCACCGTCATCCATGGCGAGAAGATCTCGCTCCTGCGCGTGCTCGGCCCCGCCCATGTCTGGGCGCTGGGGGTCGGCATCGTGCTGGTCGGCGAGTTCATGGGCTGGAACTTCGCCGTCGGCAAGGGCGGCGGGCTTGCCGCGCTCATCGCCTGCTGGACGGCGGGGCTGCTCTACACCTGCGTCGCCATGATCGATTCGGAGGTGACCTCGACGGTCGCCGCCGCCGGGGGGCAATATGCGCAGGCCAAGCACATCGTCGGGCCGCTGATGGCCTTCAATGTCGGCCTGTTCCTCGTCATGGCCTACACCATGCTCGAAGCCGCCAACGCCATCACGGCCGGCTATCTCATCCAGACCGTCGGCGGCATGGCCGGCTTCGACGGCGTGCACGACAAGCCCTTCATCGTGCTGACCATCATGGCCTTGGCGCTGCTGAACTATCGCGGCGTCTACGCCACGCTGACCTTCAACCTCGTCATCACCGCCATCGCCTTCGTCGCCATCGTCGTGCTGTTCTTCGGCGTGCGCCCATGGTCGCACGATCTGCTCAAGCCGAACGAGCTGCTCGGCGGCCTGCCCTATGGCTGGCTCGGCGTCATCGCCTCGCTGCATTTCGGCCTGTGGTTCTATCTCGGCATCGAGGGTACCACCCAGGCGGCCGAGGAGGTGCGCTCGCCCGCGCGCTCGCTGCCCCTCGGCACCATGCTGGGCATGATCACCCTGCTGATCGCCGCCGCGATGACCTGGTATGTCTGCGTCAGCCTGATGCCGTGGGAATATCTCGGGCAGGCGACGACGCCGCTGTTCGACGCCGCGCGGCTGACCGGCTCGACCTCGCTGATGGTGCTGCTCTTCATCGGCACGATCTTCTCGACCCTGGCCTCGGCCAATGGCTGCATCAACGACGCCTCGCGCGCCTGGTTCTCGATGGGGCGCGACCGCTACATGCCGGCCTGGTTCGGTGCCGTGCATCCGAAATACCGCACACCCTTCCGCTCGATCTTCTTCCTGGTGCCGATAGCGCTCATCTTCGCGCTCGGCGCGCCGCTCGACCAGGTCGTGACCTTCTCGATCCTGTCGGGCTTGCTCGGCTACACCTTCATGTCCTTCAACATGATGATGTTCCGCTCCAAATGGCCGCTCGGCTCGATCCGCCGCGGCTATGTCCATCCGCTGCACCCGCTGCCGGCCATCGTGCTGTTCGTGCTGTGCGCGGCGACCTATTTCGCGGTGTTCCTGGGCTACGGCACCCAGCTCCTCGCGATGATGGTCTTCTACATCGTGGTGTCCATGTGGTTCGCCTTCCACCGCTACAAATTCGTGCGGCGCGGCGACCAGTTCACCATGCCCTGGCCGCGGCCGCGGGGCTATTGAGCGCGGCGATGCCGATGCTCCCGCTCCTCGCCGGCCTTGCCGGTCTCGCGCTGCTCGCATGGCTGATGCAGCGCGAGAAGGCGGCGCAGCGCGGCCGGCGGAGCCGGCGCCTGGCCGACTGCCTGCCCCTGTTCGACACCGCCGCCGTCACGCCGGGCGGCGACGGCTTTCCCCGGCTCGCCGGCATCATTGCCGGCCGCCGCGTCGAGATCGAGTTCGTGCCGGATTCGATGACGATCCGGCGCCTGCCGCAATTGTGGATGGTGCTGACCCTGATCGATCCCCAGCCGGTGCGGGCGGCGCTCGGCGTGCTCGCCCGGCCGTCGGGGGCCGAATTCTACGCGCTGACGCCGCGGCTCGGGCAGCGGCTCGACGCGCCGCCGCCCTTTGCGCCCGACGTGCTGCTGCGGGCCTCCGGCCCCGAGGTCGCGGCCTTCCTCCCGCTCGTCGCCGAGCCGATGGCCCGCCTGCTGGCCGATCCCAGGGTCAAGGAAGTCGCCTTGACGCCCCGGGGTCTGCGCGCCGTCTGGCAGGCGGCCGAAGGGCGCCGCGGCCAGCATCTCCTGCTGCGGCAATGCGATTTCGGCGAGGAGCGGGTCGGCCCGGCGGATCTCGTCCGGCTGCATGACGGCCTCGACGCCGTCGCGGCGGCCCTGCGGCCGGCCCGCGATGCCGCCGCTTCCGAGATGGACCGGTGCGCGGCGCGCCGGATCGGCAACCCCCGGCATGGCCCGACATGACAATCATGGCTTCTGCGAAACCGATCGATCCCCGTCTCGTGCTGGCGCTGGCGGTGGTGCTTCCCGGCGCCGGCCATGTCGCGCTCGGCCGGCAGGCCCGAGGCCTCGGCTTCGCCTTCTTCGCGCTGCTGCTCGCCTTGCTGAGCTGGCACGCCACCACGCCCGACATCTCGGCGGTCGGGCGCATGGCCGGCGGCCTCTTCGTGTGGGCGCTGTCCGTGCCCGACGCCTATCGCTCGGCGCGCCTGCGCCGGGAACGCTGGCGGCGCCAGGCATAACGGGCTATATTCACCTCAGGAATATAATTTTCTGAAGATCCTGTTGCCTGGCATGAAAAAATCATTCTTGGCAGTTGAGGGGCGCCGATGAAGCTGCTACGGTCCTGACATGATCAACAGGACGAGGGCAGGGCCATGTGCGGCATTGTCGGCCTATTTCTCAAGGACAAGAGCCTCGAGCCTCAATTGGGAGCGCTCCTTTCGGGCATGCTGACGACGATGTGCGATCGCGGCCCGGATTCGGCCGGCTTCGCCGTCTACGGCGCGCCGAGCTCGGGCAAGGCGAAGATCACCGTGCAGTCGGCCGATCCCGGCCAGGACTTCGACGGGCTCGCCGAACTGGTGGGCGGCGCGGTCGGCGGCGAGGTGCTCATCGCCCGCAAGGACACCCATGCCGTGCTGACGGTGGCCGCCGACAAGGCGTCGGCGGCGCGCGAGGCGATCCGGACGGCGCGCCCTTCGATCCGCATCATGGGCACGGGCGAGACGATCGAGATCTACAAGGAGGTCGGCTATCCCACCGAGGTCGCCGAGCGCTTCTCCCTCTCGCAGATGTCGGGCACCCACGGCATCGGCCATACCCGCATGGCGACGGAATCGGCGGTGACGACGCTCGGCGCCCATCCCTTCTCGACCGGCGCGGACGAATGCCTCGTCCACAACGGCTCGCTGTCCAACCACAACAATCTTCGCCGCGAGCTCAAGCATGACGGCATGACCTTCGAGACCGAGAACGACACCGAGGTCGCGGCCGCCTATCTCACCTGGCGCATGAACCAGGGCCTCAATCTCGGCCAGGCGCTCGAAAAGGGCCTCGACGACCTCGACGGCTTCTACACCTTCGTCGTCGGCACCAAGGACGGCTTCGGCGTCCTGCGCGATCCCGTCGCCTGCAAGCCGGCCGTGCTGGCCGAGACCGACCGCTATGTCGCCTTCGGTTCGGAATATCGCGCGCTCGTCAACCTCCCCGGCATCGAGGATGCCAAGGTGTGGGAGCCCGAGCCGGCCACCGTCTATTTCTGGGAGCGTTGAGTGATGGAGACAGTCGATCTCGCCAAGGTCGCCTTGCGCGAGCTGAACCAGGTTCTGCACCAGCAGAAGGCGGGCACCAACGCCACATCCTGGGAAGTCGTCAATCCCAAGGGGTCGCATGCGGTCGCCGTCGGCGTCGACGCGCCGATCAGCATCGATATCAGGGGCAGCGTCGGCTATTACTGCGCCGGCATGAACAAGGACGCGACCATCACCGTGCATGGGTCGGCCGGCCCCGGCGTCGCCGAGAACATGATGTCGGGCGAGGTGCGCATCAAGGGCGATGCCAGCCAATATGCGGGCGCCACCGGCAAGGGCGGCCTCCTGGTGATCGAGGGCAACGCCTCCTCGCGCTGCGGCATCTCGATGAAGGGCATCGACATCGTGGTGAAGGGCAATATCGGCCATATGTCCGCCTTCATGGCCCAGTCCGGCAATCTCGTCGTCTGCGGCGATGCGGGCGACGCGCTCGGCGATTCCATCTACGAGGCGCGGCTCTTCGTGCGCGGCGCGGTCAAGAGTCTCGGTGCCGACTGCATCGAGAAGGAGATGCGGCCCGAGCATGTCGAGATCCTGGCGGGCCTGCTCGCCAGGGCCGGCATCACCGATGCCGAGCCGTCCGACTTCAAGCGCTATGGATCGGCGAGGAAGCTCTACAATTTCAACATCGACAATGCGGATGCGTATTGAGCCCCGGGACCGCAGGCATCCTGCCTGTTCTTCCTGAAACCTCGACGTCTCCAAGAGCAGGCAGGATGCCTGCGGTCCCAGCCCTCTCCCGGAATCCCGTCATGAGCTACCACAATCCGCCGACCACGCCGCGCAAATCGGCGACCTTCGACGATTACACCCTGTCGGAAATCCGGCGCGCCGCGACCACCGGCATCTATGACATCCGGGGTGGCGGCGCGAAGCGCAAGGTGCCGCATTTCGACGACCTCCTCTTCCTCGGCGCCTCGATGTCGCGCTATCCGCTCGAGGGCTATCGCGAGAAATGCGCGACCAACGTCGTGCTCGGCTCGCGCTTCGCGAAGAAGCCGATCGAGCTGAAGATTCCCATCACCATCGCCGGCATGAGCTTCGGCTCGCTGTCGGGCCGCGCCAAGGAGGCCCTCGGCCGCGGGGCGACGCTGGCGGGCACCTCGACCACCACCGGCGACGGCGGCATGACGGCGGAGGAGCGCGGCCATTCGCAGCTGCTCGTCTATCAATATCTGCCTTCGCGCTACGGCATGAACCCGGACGACCTGCGCAAGGCCGACGCCATCGAGATCGTGGTCGGGCAGGGCGCCAAGCCCGGCGGCGGCGGCATGCTGCTCGGCCAGAAGATCTCCGACCGCGTGGCGCAGATGCGCACGCTGCCCAAGGGCATCGACCAGCGTTCGGCCTCGCGCCATCCGGACTGGACCGGCCCCGACGATCTCGAGATCAAGATCATGGAGCTGCGCGAGATCACCGATTGGGAGAAGCCGATCTATGTGAAGGTCGGCGGGGCGCGGCCTTATTATGATATCGCCCTCGCCGTGAAGGCGGGCGCCGACGTCGTGGTGCTCGACGGCATGCAGGGCGGCACCGCCGCCACCCAGGAAGTCTTCATCGAGAATGTCGGCCAGCCGACGCTGGCCTGCGTGCGGCCCGCGGTGCAGGCCCTGCAGGACCTCGGCATGCACCGCAAGGTGCAGCTCATCGTCTCCGGCGGCATCCGCAACGGCGCCGACGTCGCCAAGGCGCTGGCGCTCGGCGCGGACGCCGTCTCGATCGGCACGGCGGCGCTCGTCGCCATCGGCGACAATGATCCGATCCACGAGGAGGAATATCAGAAGCTCGGCACCACCGCCGGTGCCTATGACGACTGGCACGAGGGCAGGGATCCCGCCGGCATCACCACGCAGGATCCCGCGCTGATGGAACGGCTCGACCCGATCCTCGCCGGCCGCCGCCTCGCCAACTACCTCAAGGTGATGACGCTGGAGGCGCAGACCATCGCGCGCGCCTGCGGCAAGAACCATGTCCACAATCTCGAGCCTGAGGATCTGTGCGCCCTCACCATCGAGGCCGCCGCCATGGCGCGCGTGCCGCTGGCGGGGACGAACTGGATCCCCGGACAGGGATTTTGAGGCGGGCCGGTCTTCGGACCGGCCCTTCTTTTGCATGAGGATGCCGGTCCGAAGACCGGCCGATCAGAACAAGCCATCCAGACATCGGGGACTATCGACATGACGCAGGATCTGGCGGCACTCGCCAAGGAAAAAGGCATCCGCTACTTCATGATCTCCTATACGGACCTGTTCGGCGCCCAGCGCGCCAAGCTGGTTCCGGCCGCGGCGATCGCGGACATGCAGAGGGACGGCGCCGGCTTCGCGGGCTTTGCGACCTGGCTGGACATGACGCCGGCCCACCCCGACCTCTTCGCCGTGCCGGATGCCTCGGCGGTGGTGCAGCTGCCGTGGCGGCGCGACGTGGCCTGGGTCGCCGCCGATTGCGTGATGGAGGACAAGCACGTCACGCAGGCGCCGCGCATCGTGCTGAAGAACGCGATGGCCAATGCCGCCAAGGAAGGCCTCTACATCCGCACGGGCGTCGAAGCCGAGTTCTTCCTGATCGATGCCGACGGCACCCAGATTTCCGATGCCAAGGACAATGCCGCCAAGCCCTGCTACGACCAGCAGGCGCTGATGCGCCGCTACGACGTCATCGCCGAGATCTGCGACTACATGCTGGAGCTCGGCTGGGGCCCGTATCAGAACGACCACGAGGACGCCAACGGCCAGTTCGAGATGAACTGGAATTTCGACGACAGCCTCGTCACCGCCGACCGGCACTCCTTCTTCAAATTCATGGTGAAGTCGGTCGCCGAGAAGCACGGCCTGCGCGCCACCTTCATGCCGAAGCCGTTCCCGGGGCTGACGGGCTCGGGCTGCCACGCCCATATCTCGGTGTGGGACAAGGACGGCAAGACCAACATGTTCTACGACGCCGACGACGAGATGGGCCTGTCGGCGCAGGGCTACAACTTCCTCGGTGGCATCATGAAGCATGCCGAGGCGCTGGCGGCGATCACCAACCCCACCGTCAATTCCTACAAGCGCATCAACGCCCCGCGCACCGTCTCCGGCGCCACCTGGTCGCCCAACACCGTCACCTGGACCGGCAACAACCGCACGCATATGGTGCGCGTCCCCGGCAAGGGGCGCTTCGAGCTGCGCCTGCCCGACGGCGCCGCCAACCCCTATCTCCTGCAGGCGGTGATCATCGCCGCCGGGCTCAGCGGCATCCATTCCAAGGCCGACCCGGGCAAGCGCTACGACATCGACATGTATCAGCTCGGCCATACCGTGAAGGGCGCGCCGAAGCTGCCGCTGAACCTGCTCGACGCACTCCGGGCCTTCGACAAGGACAAGGCGCTCAAGGCGGCCCTGGGCGAGGATTTCTCGGCCGCCTATCTCAAGCTCAAGCATCAGGAATGGAACAGCTACGCCGGCCATTTCACGCAGTGGGAGCGCGAGAACACCCTCGACGTGTGAGGGGGGGGCAGGCGGCGCGATCTCCTTCTGCCAAGAGGGAGATCGCGCTTATTTTGTCGGATGAGCAGCCTGGAGAATCTCCTGCAGGACAGGGTCCAGATCGCCCGTCAGCTGCTCGTTTCGAAAACGCAATATCATGAAACCCATCGCTTCTATTTCAGCGGTGCGCTCCATGTCATATGCCCCGTGCCAATCGTGCTGCTTGCCATCGAGTTCGATAATGAGACGCCTTTCGGCGCACAGGAAATCGACGGTGTAAGCGAGCAACGGTACCTGTCGCCGGAATTTCAGGCCGTCCAATTTTCGGCCCCTCAGCGCCTGCCAAAGACGATTTTCGACATCCGTTTGACTGGCACGCAGCCTTCTCGCAAACGAACGCGGCTCTGTCGTCATTGTAAGGCTCTCTCACAGTAAAGCGCGGAAAATCCTTCTCCCGAGGGGGAGAAGGTGGCGCGCAGCGCCGGATGAGGGACTGACGTCTCCCGATTTGAGGGGCTACCTGCCCCTCAATCAACCGGTATTTCGATCAGGAGCCGCAAGATATCGTTCAAACTGATGGCCTGCACTTGTCTCGTTGAAGTTTAGACCCTCATCCGCCCTTCGGGCACCTTCTCCCGTCTGGGAGAAGGCTGTCTCCCCTGCCTACAAATCCTGGTTCTGCGGCAGGATCACGAGGTCGCGGATGGTGACGTGGGCCGGCCGCGTCAGCATGAAGAGCAGCGCCTCGGCGACGTCTTCCGAACGCAGGCCGCCATGTTCGGCGACGCGGCGGTCGATCTCGGCCGGGTCGGTCACGCCCCATAATTCGTTCAGCACCATGCCGGGCGCGAGCGAGCCGATGCGGACATTGTGGGGGGCGATCTGCCGGCGCACGCCGTGGACGAAGGACTGCACGGCGTGCTTGGTGGCCGAATAGACCGGTTCCCAGTGGATGGCCTGGTGGCCCGATATCGACGAGGTCACGACGATGTCGCCGGAACGCTGTGCGATCATGCCCGGCAGCACGGCGCGGACGGCGCGGAACACGCCGTTGACGTTGATGCCGATGACCCGGTCCCACTCGTCCGGGTCGCCGCCGGCGACTTCTCCCGCGACATAGCTGCCGGCATTGGCGAAGAGAATGTCGACGCGGCCGAAGCGCGCCAGCGTCCGTTCCAGCATGGCGTCGATGTCGGCGGGCTTCGTCAGGTCGGCGGGCACGGCGAGGGTGTCGCCGCCGAGCTCGGCGGCGAGCGCCGACAGCCTGTCGGCGGACCGGGCCACCAGCACGAGTCGCACGCCTTCCGCCGCGAACCGGCGCGCCGTCTCGCGGCCGATGCCCGAACTGGCACCGGTGATGATCATGATCTTTCCCGCCAGGGATTGCGTCACGGCCGTTTCCTCCTGATTTTTGAATTTTTGACGTGGATCGACCGCTTGCGGCGGGAGCCGGGGAGCGGAGACGGCCGGGCGCGGCGGTCCGGTGGACGCCGCCCGATGCCGGCCGAGCGCCCATACAAGCACGCCGGCGGGAGCGGCACCATCCTGATCGGGGAGATCATCGTCCCGGCCGTCGCCCCGGGCGGCTTCGCCGCGGCGCAGGGCGCGGCGGGGAGCTTCCCGGGAGCGGGCATCCCGCCCATGAGCGCCGAGATAAAAGGAAGAGGCGCAGTTTTATCATCCCCGGGGCTTATCCCGGGTATCGAGACGTCGTGCAGAAGGAGGCAAGCGGCCCGGCTGGGTTGCCGGGACAAGCCCGGCAATGACAAATCCTGAACCGTTACGGGCCAAGAATCGCCTTATCCCAGCGTCCATGGGCCTTCCGCCTGCCCCTTGCTGTCAGACGGGAGGCGGACGAACGCCCGCGCTCCCGGGAAGCAGCCCTACCCCAGGCTGCGGGACAGCACCTGCGACAGTCTTTCGGCGAAGGCGGCCGGATCGGCCGGCACCGTGCCGTCGAGGATGCGGGCTTCGTCGAGCAGCAGCCGTGTCGCGCTTTCGACGAAGGGCAGGTCGGCCCCCGCTTCGCGCGCCGCCGCCAGGCGCGCCACCAGCGCATGGCGCGGATTGATCTCCAGCACCGGCTTCTGCAGCGCGCCTTCGAGCTTGCCGGCGCCGGCCAGGATCTGCTCCAGGCGCTTGTCCATGCCGTGTTCGGGCGCCACGAGGCAGACGGCGCTCGAGGTCAGGCGCTCGGAGGCGCGCACGTCCGAAACGTCCTCGCCCAGCGTCGACTTGGCGAAGGCGAGATAGGCGGCGACGGCGGACGAGACGTCCGGCGCCGCTTCCTCCGGCTTGTCGAGGAGGGGAATGAGAGCGAGGTCGGCCGCGCCCTGCGTCACCGACTTGAAGGGCTTGCCCTCATAGCCGAGCGCCGAGGTCACCCAGAAGCTGTCGACCGGATCGGCGAGCAGCAGCACCTCGATGCCGCGGGCGCGGAAGCCCTCGAGGTGGGGCGAGGTCTCGATGCGCCTGGCATCGTCGCCTGCCAGATAGTAGATCGCCGTCTGGTTGTCCTTCAGGCCTGCGACATAATCCTTGAGCGAGCGCCACTCGCCGCCCGAAGAGGTCGTCTTGAAGCGGGCGAGGCCCAGCAGCGCGTCGCGGCGCTCGAAGTCCTCGTAGAGCCCCTCCTTGAGCACCGCGCCGAAATTGTCCCACACCTTGGCATAGGCGCCGGCATCGGCGGTCGACAGCTTTTCCAGCTCGCTGAGGACACGGCCGGTCACTGCCTTGCGGATGGCGGCGAGCAGCGGGCTCTCCTGGATCATCTCGCGCGAGACGTTGAGCGGCAGGTCGGCGGAATCGACGAGGCCGCGCATGAAGCGCAGATAGCCCGGCAGCAGGTCGGCTTCGTCGGAAATCAGCACCCGCCGCACATAGAGCTTCATGCGGGCCTTGCGCTGCGGGTCGAACAGGTCGAACGGGCGCGAGCCGGGCACGAAGGCCAGCATCGTGTATTCCTGCCGGCCCTCGGCGCGGAAGTGGATGGTGAGCGCGGGCTCGTCGAACTGGCCGGCGACGCCGCGATAGAAGTCCGTGTAGTCCGCCGCCGCGATCTCCGCCTTCGGCCGCGCCCACAGGGCGGCGCCGTCAGAGATCTCGCGCGGCTCGGCATCGGGCTTGTCGGCGAGGAAGATCGGCACCGGCACATGGCCGGAATGGGTCTTGATCAGGCGCTCGACGGTATGGGCCTCGGCGTAGGACCTGGCGTCCTCCATCAGGTGCAGCACCACCCGCGTGCCGCGCTCCGGGGCGTCCTCCAGGTTCACGGCGGCGACCGAATAGGCGCCCTTGCCGTCGGAGACCCAGACATTGGCGGCCTGGCTGCCGGCGCGGCGCGAGAACACCTCCACCTTGTCGGCCACCATGAAGGTGGAATAGAAGCCGACGCCGAACTGGCCGATCAACTGGCTGCCTTCGGCCTGCTGGGCCGTCTCCAGCCGCTCCACGAAGGCCCTGGTGCCCGAGCGGGCGATGGTGCCGAGCGCCTCGATCATCTCCTCCGCGCTCATGCCGATGCCGTTGTCGGCGACCGTCAGGCGGCCATTGTCGGGGTCGAGGGTGATGCGGATGGCGCCCTTCTGGTCCTCGCCGAGAAGGTCGGGATGCGACAGGGCCTCGTAACGCAGCTTTTCGCAGGCATCGGCAGCGTTGGACACCAGTTCACGCAGGAACACGTCCTTGTCCGAATAGACCGAATGCACCATCAGGTGCAGCAATTTGGCGACGTCTGCCTCGAAAGTGCGGCTCTGCGGCGCCTGTGTGTCCGGCGAGGCGCTCTGCTCTTCAGCACTCATAACGATTCTTCACTCATGATGATTGTCGGAAAGGGGCGAAGGACTTCGCCGCAGCACAAATGGACAATTCATCCGTGCGTTTCAAGGCGGGTAGACGGGGAAGACGAGGAGATTCGCCGAATTCGGGCCGGATTCCGCCTCCGAGGGGGGCTCGACGCCGATGGTCGCCGCAGCCCGGCCGCCGGGACCGAGCGAGACAAAAAAGCCGGCCCTGGAAAGGACCGGCTTGAGATATTGGGGGTCGAAATACGCCACCTCGGCAAACCCGATCCGACAAAGTCGGGGGGCTGGGGGGCTGAGGTTTCCGGCTGTCGCCGGACCGGGTGCCGAGGTAACGTTGAAGAACCTCGCGCCGGGCTGAGGCTTCCGATAGGCCGTATTGCGGCGGAAACGTGACTTTTGATGAAGTTGTGTTTCTGCTTGCGGCGAGGCGAATCCGCTGGTCGGCGCATCGGCGCGCGCGCCGGCGATCTGCTTGGCAAACAAGGCTTTTTCGCTCCGAAACCGCGGTGATCCCACGCGTTTCCGCCCGTTGCGGACGACGCAGCGGCCCGATGCCCCGAGCAGTTCAGGCCCGGGCGGGACCGATCACGATTTCGTCATGAGGGGAGGGGAAGGATCAGGATTCTTCGCCGAACTTATGGGCCAGCAGAGCCTCGATGGCTTCCATGCAGGCCTCGGCCTGCCGGCCGGAGGTTTCGACGGTAATGGTGGTTCCGCGGGCTGCCGCCAGCATCATCAGGCCCATGATCGACTGGCCGCCCACCGTCTCGCCGCAGCGCGAGACCTTCACGGCGGCGTCGAAGCCTTCGACCGTCTGCACGAATTTCGCCGAAGCGCGGGCGTGCAGGCCCTTGTTGTTGACGATCGGCAGCACCCGGACGATCGCACCCTCGACGCTCGGCAACGGTACCGGCGCCTCTTCGCAAGGCGGGCCGTCGTTTCCCGGGTCTGCACCCCCCTGGCTACTCATGGAGGCCTCCGCCTGCATCTGGATTTGCGTACAGGCACCCGATGTCCTCGAGCCCCAACATTCGGCCCACGGATTGATGTAGGTCACCGTGTCGGCGAGCGCGCCGGCAGCGAATTGCGGCTCGCAGGCCGCCAGTTGAAGGGAACGACGACTCATTGTCCTGACAACACACGACTGGCGATATTGATGTATTTACGGCCGGCCTCCTGTGCACGGGTCACGGCTTCGGCGAGGGGAACCTCGCTGCGCAGACGTGCCAGTTTGACCAGCATGGGAAGGTTGATGCCGGCAAGCACCTCGATCGAGGGGCCGCTCATCACCGAGATCGCGAGATTGGAAGGAGTCCCGCCGAACATATCCGTCAACACCACCACGCCGGAGCCGGTTTCAACCCTGGCAACGGCATCGATGATGTCATGCCGACGCTGCTCGACATCGTCCTCGGGACCGATATCGATCGCTTCAACATTGCGTTGCGGCCCTACCACATGTTCCAGGGCCGCGAGGAACTCGGTAGCCAGATGACCGTGGGTTACGAGAACCAAGCCGATCATCGTTGAACCTGTACCATGAGTTCCCGCTTGCTGCCGCGCACGCAACAACAGGCAAGGTCCTTTTCGCTTTCGCGCCACCCGGTGCTGAGCAAATTGAGACGACGCCTCCGTAACGCACGGCTGGGGCGCTTTGAAGGCGCCTGAACAATCCGTAGCTCATCTGCCTGATAATATTCTTGCGATGCACAAAAACAAGTCTCTCGCCGGCTCACATTGTCGCAGTCTCGTCACACGCTGGCCGCAGCCGTTAAGGGAATGTGAACGGCAGCGTCGCCGCCCGGGCTGACATTGTCAACAGGCTGCCGGGCCGAGAAGGGGCAAAATCGCTTCGATGCGGGCCACGGCGCGGTCGAAATCCCGCGGCACGTAGAGATGGGCGACCTCGATGCCCTCGATCGCGATGCGATCGGCGGCGTCGGAAGCCAGCGCGGAAAATTCCGCGTCGGCGAGGATATCCACAACCAGGGCGACCGGCGCGGAGGGCTGATAGGCGATTGCCTCGATGCCGGCGCCCCGGCGTTCGATCAGTCCGGCGATGGTATCCGGGACATGGGCGACGAGATGGCCGCGCTCCGGCTCGACATAGACGCGGTCGTCGCCGACGAGGCGGGCGAAACGCCCGGCCGCCGGCGCGCTCTCGATGAAATGCAGCGCAAGCCGGCTCTTGCCGGCGCGGGAGGGGCCGCGCAGCAGCACGCCGTGGCCGCCGACGACGACGCAGGTGGCATGGATGGTCGGCTTCCTCATACCGCGGTGGCGGGCAGGCGGGCCACGAAGCGGGCGCCGAGCACGACCCCGTCCTTCTTGCGCGTCTCCGCCCACAGCTTGCCGCCATGCGCATCGATGATCTGCTTGGAGATCGACAGGCCGAGGCCGGAATTCTGGCCGAAGCCCTGGTCTTCCGGCCGGTCGGTGTAGAAGCGTTCGAAGATGCGGCTCAGCGCGTGGTCCGGGATGCCCGGCCCGTCATCCTCGATGGCGATCTCGATGTCGTTCTTGTTGCGGCGCAGGTTGATGCGCACCTCGCCGCCGGGCGGCGAGAAGGAGCGGGCATTGTCCACGAGGTTGTTGATGACCTGGCCGAGCCGCGAATCATGGCCGTTGATGAGGAAGGCGGCGGCGGGCAGGCCGGTCGGCACCGACAGGCGGACCTTCACGCCGTCATCCCGCTCGACGCTGTTGAACACGCTGGTCAGCGCCCCGAGCAGCTTGACGAGGTCGACCGGCTCGGCGGTCGAGCGCAGCAACTCGGCATCGAGGCGCGAGGCGTCGGAAATGTCGGAGATCAGGCGGTCGAGCCGGCGCACGTCGTGCTGGATCACTTCGAGCAGGCGGGCGCGCGAGGTGTCGCTCTTGGCGAGCGGCAGGGTCTCCACCGCCGAGCGCAGCGAGGTCAGCGGGTTCTTCAATTCATGCGCCACGTCGGCGGCGAAGCTCTCGATCGCCTCGATGCGGCTGAACAGCGCCTTCGTCATGTCGCGCAGCGCCCCGGACAAATGGCCGATCTCGTCGGAACGCTCGGTGAAGTCGGGGATCTCGTAGCGCGACTTGACGCCGTAGCGCACCCGTTCCGCCGCCTCCGCCAGCCGCCGGACCGGACCGGCGATGGTGCCCGCGAGCAGGATCGACAGGATGACGGTGACGGCGGCGGCCACCGCGAAGACCCTGAGGATGGCGAGCCGCTCCGCCGTGACGATCTCGTCGATGTCGCCGGGCCGGGTCGACAGCAGGAGGACGCCGAGCACGGATTTGAAGCGCTGGATCGGCACCGCCACCGAGACGATCGATTCGTTCTTCTCGTTGACGCGCACCAGCGTGGATGGCGAGCCGTTGAGCGCCGTCACCACTTCGCTGTAGCCCTTGCCGTTGCGGTTGCCGAGTTCCTTGTAGAGCGGCGTGTCGGAGCGGAAGATGAAGCGCTTGACCTCGTTCCACGCCCGCTCGACGACGTTCGGGGTCTCCCTGGGCGGCGGCAGGTCGGAGCGGATGATGTCGCTGTAGATGAACAAAGCGCGCGAATCGATCACCAGATTGCCGTCGCGGTCGTAGACGCGGGCCCGCAGCTTCGTCGGCGAGATCAGGCGCCGCATCAGCGGCGCGACCTTCTCCGGATTGATCGGGAAGTCGAGCGAGGTCGAATCGTCCGGATCCTCGTCGCCCGCCGCCTGCTGCTCCAGGAGCTTCTCCGGATCGATATGGATCGAGCCGGTCTCCACCGTGGCGGAGGCCGCGACGGCGCTCGCCATGATCTCGCCCTGGGTCAGCAGCGCCTGCACGCGGGCATCGATCAGGCCCTCGCGGAACTGGTTGAGATAGAAGATGCCGACGACCAGCGCCACCAGCCCGGCCAGGTTGAGGATGACGATCCGCCGGGTGAGGCTCGAGAAGGTCTGCACGCCGAGCGCCCGCATCATGCGCCGGAGGCGGCGGCGCAGGCTCAGCGAGGGCTTGGGGAGTTCGGGATCGTCCGGATCTCGGTCGGCGCTTATCGGCATCTGAACAACATGGTCACGCGACGCGGGGCTGCTGAAGAACCCGCGTTTGAGACGGTCAGCGCCAGTCTGGGGGAGGTCGGTCGGCGACCGGCCTTCCGCCTTACGCTTCCTTGAAGCGGTAGCCCACGCCATACAGCGTCTCGATCATTTCGAAATCGTCGTCGGCCTGCTTGAACTTCTTGCGCAGGCGCTTGATGTGGCTGTCGATGGTGCGGTCGTCGACATAGACCTGGTCGTCATAGGCGGCATCCATCAGCGCGTTCCGGCTCTTGACCACGCCGGGCCGCTGCGCGAGCGCATGCAGGATGAGGAACTCGGTGACGGTGAGCACCACCGGCTCGCCCTTCCAGGTGCAGGTATGGCGTTCCGGATCCATGCGCAGCAGCCCGCGCTCGAGGATCTTGGCGTCCGACGCCTTGGCCGCGGCCGCATCCTTGGGCTGGAAGCGGCGCAGCACCGCCTTGACGCGCTCGACCAGCAGGCGCTGGGAGAAGGGTTTGCGGATGAAGTCGTCGGCACCCATCTTCAGGCCGAAGAGCTCGTCGATCTCCTCGTCCTTGGAGGTGAGGAAGATCACCGGCAGCTCGGATTTCTGGCGCAGGCGGCGCAGAAGCTCCATGCCGTCCATGCGCGGCATCTTGATGTCGAAGATCGCCAGATCGGGCGGGTTGGCCTTCAACCCATCGAGCGCCGACATGCCGTCATTGTAGGTCTGGATACGGTAGCCTTCCGCTTCCAGCGCGATGGAGACCGAAGTCAGGATGTTGCGGTCGTCATCGACCAGCGCGATGGTAGGCATTGCATTCCTCGCATTTCGCGGAGCGATCCGCTTCGGCTTCTCCTGCGGTTCGGTGCAGAAGAAGCAGGACGGAGAACAGACACGAGGCCGGCTCGGGACAGCCTCGCTCTCTATAGTGGCGATCCCCATCCGGCAAATCACCACCCTTCTGGCATTCTACGCTCAAACCGGCAGAAATGTGACCGATTATTGGTCCGGCTGCCCTGTCATGTTGCTTATTGGTAATGAAAGGCCATTTTTGCCGCCGCCCCCTTGATTTCGGGCCCCGGCATGAAAGTCATGCGTCACGCGTCCCAACCCCGTGCAACAGGGCAGTTCCTTTACGATGACGACAGACAAGACGACCCGCCGGCCGGGCCAGCCGACACCGGCGAGCCAGCCGGCCGATTTCGACCCCGTGCGCCAGGGCAAGGCGCTGCTGCGCCGGATCCAGGCCGGGGCGCTGGCGACGCTCGACCGCCGCGACGGCGGGCCCTTCGCCAGCCTCGTCAATGTCGCGACCGATTTCGACGGCTCGCCGCTGCTGCTGCTGTCGAAGCTGGCGGCGCATCGCGCCAATATCGAGGCGGATCCCCGCATCTCCCTGCTGCTGGCCGAGACCGGCAAGGGCGATCCGCTGGCCCATGCGCGGCTGACCGTCACCGGCCGCGCCGAACCGGCCGGGGGCGAGGCCGTGCAGGCGCGCTGCAGGGAGCGCTTCCTGGCCAAGCATCCCAAATCGGCCCTCTATGCCGGCTTCGCCGATTTCGGCTTCTTCCGCGTCGCCATCGGCGCCGGCCATCTCAATGGCGGCTTCGCGCGCGCGGCCGAGCTCTCCGCGGCGGAGCTGACGACCGATTGCAGCCAGGCGGCGGCGCTGATGGAAGCGGCGCCCGGCGCCCTCGCGCATATGAACGCCGACCATGCCGATGCGGTCCGGCTCTATGCCACCCGGCTCCTCGGCGGCCGGGACGGCCCGTGGCGGATGACCGGCCTCGATCCCGAAGGCGCCGATCTCGCCTTCGCCGGCAGGACGCTGCGCCTGGCCTTTCCCGAGCCGGTGCACGACGCGCAGGCGCTGCGCGGCATGCTCGTGCGGCTCACGCGGGAGGCGCGATCCGCGGCGGACGGCCCTGCCGGCCCGCCGTGAGGCCGATGGCCGGCAGGAAGGCGCATCGGAAGGAGGGGCGATCGCCGATCGCCCGTTTTCTTTCCCATGCGCTCGGCATCGCCGGGAGGGGCGATCAGCGATCGCCCCCCGATGGCATCCGGCCGCCGTCAGGCCTTGATGAAGGCCAGCAGGTCGGCGTTGAACTTGTCCTGCTCCGTCAGGCTCAGCCCGTGCGCGCCGCCGGGATAGACGGTGAGTGTGGCATGGGGCACCAGCGTGACGGCGATCTCGGATGCCGCCGCGATCGGCACGATCTGGTCGTCGTCGCCATGAATGAAGAGGGTGGGGATGTCGATCTTCTTCAGGTCTTCGGTGAAGTCGGTCTCGGAGAACTGCTTGATGCAGTCGAGCTGGCCCTTGAGCCCGCCCAGCATGCCCTGCAGCCAGAAGGAATCGCGTGCGCCCTCGGACACTGCGGCGCCCGGCCGGTTATAGCCGTAGAAAGGCACGGCCAGGTCCTTGTAGAACTGGCTGCGATTGTCGAACGTTCCCTTGCGGATGCCGTCGAACACCTCGATCGGCAGGCCGCCCGGATTGCCCGGCGTCTTGAGCATCAGCGGTGGCACGGCGCCGACCAGCACGGCCTTGGCGATGCGGCCGCTGCCATGGCGGCCGAGATAGCGGGCGACCTCGCCGCCGCCGGTGGAGTGGCCGACCATGACCGCGTCGCGGAGGTCGAGGGCCTCGATCAGCTCCGCCAGGTCGTCGGCATATTGATCCATGTGGTTGCCGTCCCAGGTCTGGGTCGAACGGCCGTGGCTGCGCCGGTCATGGGCGATGACGCGATAGCCGTGCTGTCCGAGGAACACCATCTGGGCGTCCCAGGCGTCGGCGCTCAGCGGCCAGCCATGCGAGAAGATCACCGGCTGTCCCGAACCGAAATCCCTGTAGAAGATCTGCGTGCCGTCTTTCGTCGTGATCGTGCTCATTGTCCATCCTCATCGGCTTTGGAAGGCGCCCTGCCCTCCAGCGGGTTGAATACAGCGCCGGTCATGCTATGCAGATTGGCGAAAGTGACATTGATCGGGGCAAAACTGACAAAATGCCGGCTGATGACAATCCCTTCGAGATCGCCCTGCTGCTCTATCCGGGCGTGCGCACCGCCGCCGTCTACGGCATGATCGACCTGTTCGACGCCGCCAACGATACGGCGCTCGCGCTGAACGGCGCCCGCACGGCGAGCCTGCGCGTCAGCCAGTGGAGGATGGCCGAGGGCGGGACGGACGTCGTCTGCGTGGCCGACACCCATGGCGGACGCGCCAATCGGCCCGTCGCGGTCGTCGTCCTGCCGGCCCTCGGTGCGTTGCCGACGCACGAAGTCGCGGCGCCCTTCGCCCGCTGGTTATCAGAGCGCCATGTCGATGGTGCGACACTGTGCTCCGTCTGCGCCGGAGCCTTCCTCCTCGCCGAGACCGGCCTGCTCGCCGGACGGGCGGTGACGACGCATTGGAGCTTCGCCGAGACGCTGTCGCGCCGCTTCCCGGATATCCGCGTCGAGGTCGAGCGGATGATCATCGACGAGGGCGACATCATCACCGCCGGCGGCATCATGGCCTGGACCGATCTCGGACTGTGCTTGGTCGACCGCCTGCTCGGCCCGGCGGTGATGCTGGAGACGGCACGCTTCCTGCTGGTCGATCCGCCCGGGCGCGAGCAGCGCTATTACAGCAGCTTCTCGCCCCCGCTGGGCCATGGCGACGAGGCCATCCTCAAGGTGCAGCGCTGGCTCCAGTCCTTGGCCGAGGACGACGATGGCATGCGCGGCGTCACGCTCGCGGCGATGGCGGAGACCGCGGGCCTCGAGGAGCGCACCTTCCTGCGCCGGTTCACCAAGGCCACGGGGCTCAAGCCGACCGAATATTACCAGCAGCTCCGGGTCGGCAAGGCGCGCGCGATGCTGGAACTGACGGCGAGGAACGTCGATCAGGTCGCATGGGCGGTCGGCTATGAGGATCCGGCGGCGTTCCGCAAGGTCTTCCAGCGGGTGACGGGCCTGTCGCCGCGGGACTACCGGCGGCGCTTCGCCGCCGGTCAGGCCGCCGCCGCGCTCTCGGCGGCCGGCTGAAGCACGCGGCCGTCGGCCCGGTCCTGCGACCAGGAGACCGCGAAGACGGCGAGGCCGCCGATCGCCAGCAGCGCGCCGACCCAGCCGGTCGAGGCCCAGCCGAAGCCGGCGGCGATGGCAACGCCGCCGAGCCAGGCGCCGAGCGCATTGGCGATGTTGAAGGCGGAGTGGTTGAGGGCGGCGGCGAGCGTCTGCGCGTCGCCCGCCACATCCATCAGCCGCATCTGGATCGCCGGGCAGATGGCGAAGTTGCAGCCGATCAGGAAGATGCAGAGCGAGACGGCCCAGGGGTTGGCGGCCGTCAGCCAGTACAGCGCCATCACCCCGGCGTTCCACACCAGCATGCCGCCGATGGTGGGCATCAGCGCGCGGTCGGACAGCCAGGAGCCGACCATGTTGCCGACATTCATGCCGATGCCGAACAGCACCAGGGCCACCGGCACGAAGGCGGCGGTGAAGCCGGAGACCTGCGTCAGCGTCGAGGCGACATAGGAATAGACCGAGAACATGCCGCCGAGGCCGATGGCGGGGATACCTAGCGTCAGCCAGACCTGCTTGCGCCGGAGGGCGCCGAGTTCCCGCAGCGGGCTCGCGCCCGGCGAGGCCCGGTCGAGCGGGAGGAAGATGACGATCAGCAGGGCCGTCAGCGCGCCGATGCCGCCGACGGCGGCGAAGGTGAGGCGCCAGCCGAGCAGCTGGCCGAGCAGCGTCGCCAGCGGCGAGCCCACCAGCGTGGCGAGGGTGATGCCGAGCATCACCCGCCCGACCGCCTGGCCGCGCCGGCTCGGTTCGGCCATGCTGGCGGCCACCAGGAAGGAGACGCCGAAAAAGGCGCCATGCGGCACGCCGGCGAGAAAGCGGAACAGGATGAGGGAGGCATAGGTCGGGGCGAGCGCGCTCGCGACATTGCCGAGCGCGAAGAAGGCCATCAGCCACAGGAGGAGCGTGCGGCGTGCCATCCGGGCCGAGATCACCGCGATGAGCGGGGCACCGACGACCACTCCCAGCGCATAGGCGCTGATCATGTGGCCGGCCTGCGGCTCGCTCACCTGCAGCCCGGTCGCGACGTTGGGGAGGATGCCCATGCTGGCGAACTCGCCCGAGCAGACGCCGAAGCCGCCGACGGCGAGCGCGAGCTCGATCCAGCCGGCGCCGAAGCGGCGGGAGACGGGAAGGGGGGAGAAATCGGAAAGGGAGGCGGTGGCCGGCTGGGTCACGACGAGACTTTCGAAAGGCAAGGGGCGGACAAAACGAATTGCAGCACGGCCGGCAGGATGCCCGGCATGCGGAAATACGAGGCTCGAGGAATTACGAATGCCTCCGCCGCAATGCGATATCGCATTGCAGCAGAGAATTTATAAATCGATTCATCCTACAGCTTCATGAAATTTCGAGCATTGCAAAATTTTCATACCCTCCTGTCGAATTCGGTGGGGGCCATTCGCCGGGGTGCGGCGCACGACGCCTCGATGCCGCTGCCGCCCGCAGGGCGCTGCAGCCGCCGACGAGGGTGAGTTGGCCGGCAGAGGGCTCCCGGCCGCTCCGCTGCAGAGCCGATCGATCTTCCTCCTCCTTGGTCGATGGCGGCTTGCCGCTGACGATGGAACAAAAAGCGTACGAAACATTGACTCCTCCGCTTGCGGCAGGCAGGCTGAGACTATGACGACATCGGGCGCCCGGAGCTTTGCTTCGGGCGTTTTGCGTTTTCGGACGCCGTGATCGTCCTCGCGCGGGCATGGCCCGCGCGCCCACAGGTCCGGCGTCGCCCCCTGTCCCGATCCCGATCCGCACTGACTGCCCGGCCCGCTCCCGAACCCACCCGGCCCGCCCTCACCGGCGGGCTTTTGTTTGGAGCAAGCCTTGCCCCGCTTTCCCGATTACGTGGCGCAGGAGGGCCTTGCCGTGCCCTCCGCGCCGCAGATCCAGGCCTATGACGACGCCGCCAGGGCGCTGCGACAGCTCGGCCTGACCGTCGAACAGGTCGGCCAGCGCTGGTTCGAGCGCCAGAAGCAGCAGGCCGATTTCGACGACCAGGTCGCCTTCCAGCGCCACAGCCTCACCCAGGACCAGACCCTGCAGCAGGCCCGGGCCGGCATGGCGCCGCAGGCCACCGGCTTCCACGACGCCGTCATGGCCGGCCGCACCCGGGCGGACGATGCGTTCCTCAAGACCGTCTCGCCCGCCAACCGCCAGACCTATGCCGGCCTGCTCACCCTCGACCGCGACCGCACCTCGCTCGCCGCCGCCCGCATGGAATTCGAGGGACGGGGCACCTATGAGCAGGCCGCCTTCGGCCAGTCGGCCGCCGCCATGGCCGACCAGGTCCGTGCCAGCCCCGGCCTGCTGCCCTCCGCCCTCGGCGTGCTGAAGGCGCAGCAGGCCAACCAGTCGAGCGTGCCGGCGGCGGCGCGCGCAGCGCAATGGACGGCGACGCAGCAGGCCCTGCAGACCGCCGCCTGGCAGGGCCGCCATGGCGACGACCCCTCCGGCCGGGGCCTCGCCGCGCTCGGCGTCAAGCTCTCGCCGCAGGACCGGGCCGTCCTGCCGCTGCTGATGGACGAAGGGCCGGTCGACCCCAGCGTCGACGCCCTCACCCCGGCGCAGCGCCGGCAGCTCGCCCTGCACTGGCAGATCGAGCAGGCCCAGAAGCAGGCCGCCGCCCGGGCCGATGTCGCCGGGCTGCAGCAGCGCCTCGCCGACCTGCCGCTCACCGGCCGGCTCGACGGCCCGCCGCCGGACCGGCAGACCTTCGTCACCGCCTATGGCCCCGAGGAGGGCGCCCGGCGCTTCGACGAGGCCGATGCCTTCGTCAACAAGGACGCGCCGGCGATCACCGCGCTGCTGCATCAGCCCGACGCCGCCCAGGACGCCGCGCTCGCCCATTACGCGACCGCCACCGACCCTGACGGCCAGCGCTTCCTCGCCCACGCCGCCGCCGCCGTCGCCCGCTACCGGGCCGAGCGCGCCGCCGACCCGGTCGGCACCCTCGGCAAGCTCTATCCCGCTCTCGCCCAGGACTGGCAGGCCCTCGAAGGCGCCGATCCCGCCACGCTGCGCCGGACCCTGCCGAGCCTCGTCGGCCGGACCGCCGCCCTGATGGATGCCGCCGGCGTGCCGGCAGGCGAGCGGCGCTATCTGCCCCGGGCCATGGCCTCGGCCATCGTCGGGGCCTTCGCCGATACGAGCAGGCCGATGGCCGAGCGCATCGGCCCGCTGCGCGACACCATCGCGGCGGTTCAGGATCCCGGCCAGCAGCAGGCTCTGTTCGACCAGTTCGTCAAGGCCGGCCTCCCACCCATGCTGGAGCCGGCAGCGGCTGCCTATGCCAGTGGCAACAAGGCTCGAGGCGACAGATTTGCACAGGCGCTTCTCGTCGATCCGAATGTCCAGAAAGGTGCCTTGTCAACCACACGATCGGGGAGCCAGGATAACGACGTCTCAAGCCCCGTTGCTGCGGCGAATACAGCGAGCCTTCCCTATCTACGCCGGCCGTTGAACGGGCCCGGCATAGATCTCGGATCTGCGATCGCTCCGCGGATATACGATGCGCGCCTCACCGGCGATCCTGCCGCCGAGCGCGCGAACACCCTGCGCGCCCGCATGATCCAGAACGCAATCCGGATCAACGGCGGCGACCGGAGTGCTGCGGAAGCCGAGGCAAACCAGGATTTCGCAAGCCTTCAGAGCGCCCCTTGGACACCGTCGCGCTACGTCGCTTTTCCCACGACGGCTCTGGAGACGCGGTACGCCTTCGACAACAGCACGAACAACCCCGCTTTGCCGGCCTATGTCGCGGCGCCGACACCGGATGCGCCTTCGAGCGAGGCGGCCGCCGGCGCGGATGCGAGCCCGCGATCAACCGCCCGCGTCGGCTACATCGGCATGCCGGAAGAGCCCGCGGCAAATAGGTCCCTGGGAAAATTTAGCGGCCGCTTCGGGGGACGAGCGGCCATGTCGAGTGTCGGCGACTTGCTCATCTCCGCGCTTATCCAGAACATGATCGAACCTTACGACATGTCGGAGCCCTATCCCGGGACACTTGTTCCCAAGACATATTCTATGAGAGGGTTTTCTGTCAACAAAGACATTCATTTCGGAACAGAGGTATCTCCACTCGTTTCTAGTTATGTTCGTAACTTCGTCATGTCCTTTCCTGCTGTTACTCTTAGTCCAGAGGATACTGACAGAGCCCGGGCATACGCTTTTTCATATATAAATGAGCAGATAAATGCCGGCCGGCGAGCTATGCGCCGCTTGCCTGAGCCTGATGACTATAAAAAAACTTATGAATCCGGCGAATACGAGTTTCGGTTTGCCCCCAATCCAAAAGAGGGGGGCAATGCAGTCGTTGTCGCGATCAGAAAGATAGACCCCGGAATTTTCTGGTCTACCCCCGTCGAGCCTTGGTGGGGCGATCCCGATGCGGCGCAAAAACCGCAGCAATACACCTCCGAGCCCACAACGGCAAAGGCATCTCCCGCTTCACCGACTGCAGATGCGTCGCAAGCACCGCAACCTATACAGCTCCCGCCGAGCCACGGCACAGACGATCCGTACGACAAGATCGACTATGACGGACTCGTGAATAGTGGAGTACCTCCAGCCTCCGCCATTAACATAGCAAAATACAACTACCGACTGAGAAACGGGCAACATTCGGGAGATGGCGCAGCAAGACCCAGTTTCCCAACAGCGGGTTTGCCGGCCCGAGACGGCACCTTGGCCAAGGGGAACCAAGCAGAATCCGCTCCAAATGTATTGGTCAGCAGTGACCCGCTTTCTTCCGAAGCCTCTCAAGCGAAAACGGATAAGAACAAAACAGGAACAAAGTCATCGTCTCTGCCGGATTTCTCGGGGGCGTGGACCGACGGTTACACCAAACTGAACAATACCACCATCTTCGGACCATGGGGTACCCTGGCGAAAAAATCGCCGATGGGAAAAAACTTTTTCGATCCTCGCAGAATGATGTCCTTTTCGTTTGACGAATCCACAGGGATCGTGACGAGAAACAACTCGACTTGGAAACAGATATTGGATAGAACAGGGAACGAATCAGGAACTTGGGTGGCTGGAACGAGGGGCAATGGCTATCTTCTCTCCAATAACCCAGACGCGCAGGCGGCGACGAACTACCGAGGCATCGAGTATCGCTTCGGCTATCCCAATTACGATCCTCATTCTCGCGTGAACGTTCAACTTGACCAGATGTCGAGGATTAGACGTGACAATTTCCGCGCAGGCGATAAGTACATCGCCCAAAGGCCTGAACTGATAAAAGAGCTGGGTATAGAGGCGAAGAATAAAGCGATCGGTGTTGTGCCTAGGGATGTCGCCCGCTGGCGGATCGCAAATGGATATACCTGGCACGAAAAAGAGGACCTGAGAACACTTCAGCTTATTCCGAGCATTATAAACAAATATTACCCCCATATTGGAGGTGTAGGCGAGCTCAACGCCGTCTATAGACTTTATGATCAAGAAGAGGAAGGCGACGATGATAACGAAACTGAATGATCCGGTCTTCGGGGAACTCGATCAGACGGAGTGGGCCTGGATTCGAAATTATAGAGTTTCGATGTTTGGTGAAAGTAAGGAGGTTGAGCTAGAAGTAGAATGGGAAGAACCCGATATATTGCCGTCGACTGAACAACAAGAGACCTTCCTCAAATTCGATCGGAATAAAAATAAATGCTTTAGTGATATTGAAAATGCAATTTATAAATATTATCTTTCTATTTTGAATAATTTGCGAAATGATTTAGGAGACTCTGCTGACGAGCTGATGCCTATCGTCTCGGATGTCAATGGACTGAAAGATTTGGTTTCGTTGCAGGCAATAATTATAAAACCGCATTATGGGATATGGGAGAACAAAATTGTTTTTCTGTTGGATTGTACGTGGGATACAAGCCTCGGGCTTGGTGTTGCGATGATCGACAACAAGGTAACGGAGGTCGGAGAACAGGATATTGTTCTTTGAATATCGAATTACATATGGATTTGAAATAAAAAGCCTTCTCGCGCTCCTTCGGGCTTTACATCAATGAGATCACCAGGGTCGGTTTTGGTTCTACGCTAAATCCGGCCCTAACTAGGCCCGAAAAATTCACGGTGGTTGGCGGATGTGGTGCAAGCCGTTGAAATGACGTAGGATTTGGTTGCTTAAGCCGATCCAACCATTTGCCGGAGACCACACCCGCCATGAATGATCTTACGCTGCCGCTGAGCGGTTTGTCATCTGTTCGGGGCAAGTCCGTCGTCGCCCGTTTCGACGGCGGCATGCTGTCGTCCAACAGCGGCGTTCTGGCTCTGGCCGAGGTGGAAAAGCGGTTGCGGGTGGCCGAGCGTCTGGCGCGCTGCATCGACGATCCGCGCAACCCGGATCAGGTCGTCCACAGCCTGGCGGACATGATCGGCTTTCGCATGAAGATGATCGCCGCCGGCTACGAGGACGGCAACGACGCCAACCGGCTGCGCCGCGATCCGGTCTTCAAGATGGCCCAGGATGCGCTGCCGTCGGGTCGGGATCTGGCCTCGCAATCGACGCTGTGCCGGCTGGAGAACCTGCCCGGCGTGCGAGAGCTGGTCGCGATGGGCCGGGCGATGGTCGACCTTTATTGCGCCTCCTTCCGACAGGTTCCCAAGCGGATCGTGCTCGACATTGACGACACCTTCGACGCTGTGCACGGAGGCCAACAGCTCCGCCTGTTCAATGCCCATCACGACGAATACGGCTTCCAGCCGATTGTTGTGTTCGATGGTGCCGGTCGCTTCGTTGGTGCGGTCCTGCGACCGGCGAAGCGGCCGAGCGGGGCTGAGATCCGTCCCCACCTGCGCCGCCTCGTGCGGGCGATCCGGAGCAATTGGCCGAACACTCGGATCCTGATCCGGGCCGACAGCCACTACTGCAGTCCGCCGGTCATCGACTGGTGCCGCGCCAATGGTGTCGACTTCATCCTCGGCCTGGCGCCCACCACGACGCTGCGCGAGCATGTCTCGGATCTGGAGGCCAGCACGACGGCGCGCTTGGAAGCGTCGACCAAGACGGGCAAGGTCCGTCGCTTCAAGGAGTTCCTTGACGGCGCCGTCAGTTGGAGCCGCGTGGAGCGCATCATTGCCCGCGTCGAGGTCGGCGCCCAAGGTGCCGATACCCGCTTCGTCGTCACCAACCTTGCCGGTGGGAAGGCCAAGGCGCTCTACGAGGATGTCTACTGCCGGCGCGGCGCGGCCGAGAACCACATCAAGTCGTGGAAGACGCATCTTGCCGCCGACCGCACCTCCTGCACCAGAGCGACAGCCAACCAGTTCCGTCTATTCCTGCATGCCGGTGCTTACTGGCTGATGTGGGGCTTGCGGGCCGCGATGCCGAGGCGCTCGAGCTTTGCCGTCGCCCAATTCGACACGCTGCGAGTGCGCCTCATCAAAATCGCCGCGCGGGTGGTCGAGATGAAATCGCAAATCCGCCTGCACCTGCCGACATCGTGCCCCGACCAGCGCATCCTGCGCATCGTCCTCGATCGCATCCCCCAACTCGCGACATAACGATGGGGCGCACACGCCCCGAAACAAACCCGTCGACCCCAACCTGCAAACCCAAGACTGCCATCACGACGGAGCAATCCCGGCGCCTGACGAGGCGCGTGGAAAACCACCGCAACGGCAACCAAATCGTCGCTTCAGGCCGTCAAAAGCTTATCGCCGTGCATTAGAGCGGAATTTGTCTGAGTGGAATCGGAAGGGATTCCACTGGATGGCTTAGTGTGATTCATAGGTTTCCGGGCTATTCCGGAGATGAAGCATGACGAAGCGTGGTGAAGCCTATTCGCAGGATTTGCGAGATCGTGTGCTTGGGGCGCTGGATAGCGGGATGTCGGCGAGCACGATCGCACCAATCTTCAGGGTGAGTGTGTCCTACATCTACAAGGCGGCAGCGCGGCGGTGCGCGACGGGGGAGGTCAGTGCCCGCCCCCAGCGCAATCATGTTCCGCTCAAGCTTGCCAAGCATGAAGAGGTTCTGCGGGCCAAGGTCGCGGCGGATCCGGATGCGCGTGTCGCGGATCTGCGGGCCTGGGCGGAGGAAGAATTGGGGGTCAGCATCAGCCATGCCCCGATGTGGCATATGCTCAAGCGGCTTGGGCTGACATATAAAAAAAGACGATCCACGCCAGCGAGCAAAAACGCCCCGATGTCGCGGCCGCTCGCCGCAAATGGCACAGCAACCAAATCTGGCTGAGGCCCTCGCGTCTGGTCTTCATTGACGAGACCTGGGCCTCGACCGCGATGGCGCGCCACTACGGCAGGTGCAAGCGCGGACAGCGCCTGATCGACTACGTGCCGCATGGCCATTGGAAAACCACGACCTTCATTGGCGCTCTGCGCAGCGGGGGATTGACAGCTCCCTGCGTGCTCGACGGCCCAGTCAACGGCGATTGCTTCAAGGCCTATGTCGCGCAGATCCTCGTTCCCACCCTCAATTACGGCGATATCGTCATCATGGACAATCTGAGCAGCCACAAAGTCCCGGGTGTGCGCCAAGCCATCGAGGCCGCAGGGGCGGAACTGCTTTACTTGCCCGCCTACTCCCCCGATCTCAATCCGATCGAGAACCTCTTCGCAAAGCTCAAAGCTCTCCTGCGCGCGGCTGCAACCCGATCCATCCACGATCTCTGGGACGAAATCGCCAAAACTCTCCCGCGCTTCTCCCCGTCCGAATGCAGAAATTACTTCTCTAATGCTGGATATTCTACAGTCTGAACAATTTCGCTCTAAGGCGGCTAGGAGAGAATCGGTCCATTGCCCTTCAGCATACAAGGGAATTTCCCACCCTCGCGGATATGCGAAAAGATATACCGGGGACAGACCCGATCGTGCCGATCGAAGCATCAGACCCCGACTACGGTTCGCCGTACATGGCCGCCTTCCTCGGCACGCATGTCCAGAAGATCGAGACCATACAGGCGCACGAGACAGGCCGGGCAGGCATGCGGCGCAACGAACGCGGCCTGCGGATCACGAACGACAGGAATATGGAAATGTCGATCGGATGGAACATTCATCGGCCCAACCTGGAGCATGGCATCGTCATGGCGGCCCCCGACCAGATGGACGACAAGCCGGGCCTGTTTTCGTTCTCATCGATCAGCGGCTGACGCAGCTCGGCGTGCCGGTGGCGGTGCGATGCTTCATTAAACGGACAAAAGTGCGGCGTCGCGGCGGGTGGAATCAAGGCCTGCCCGGGGTTACGCCGGCCGGGAGACCGTGCTATTGGCCGTTCCCATCCCTCATCCTCGAAGGCCTGCCAGGAGTCCGCCGTGCGCTTTGCTTCCGTTACCGATCGTCTGGCGGGCCTCGGCGCGGACAAGTGGGTCCTGCATCAGGAGAGCCGCCGGCGGGTCGGCAGCGGCGAGGATATCATCGAGCTCACCATCGGCGAGCCGGACACGCCGGCGCCGCAGGCGCTGATCGATGCGGCGATCGCCGGCCTGCATGCCCGGCGCACCCGATATACCGGCGGGCGGGGCGAGAGCGTCGTCGTGGAGGCGATCGCCGCCAAATATGCGGCGCGGACGGGACGGGCGGTCACCGCCGGCAATGTCGCCTATATGCCGGGCACGCAGACGGCCCTCTACGCCGCCATGCGCGTGCTGGCGGAGGCGGGCGACGAGGTGCTGGTCGGCGATCCGCTCTACGCCACCTATGAGGGCGTGATCCGCTCGTCCGGCGCCGACGTTGCCTATGTGCCGCTCGACCCGGCGAACGGCTTCCACATGCGCGCCGCCGACATCGAGGCCCGCATCACGCCGCGCTCGCGGGCGCTGCTGCTCAACTCGCCGCACAACCCGACGGGCGCGACGCTTTCGGCGGCCGAGATCGCCGAGATCGTCGAGGTCTGCCGCCGGCACGATCTGTGGATCGTGTCGGACGAGGTCTACGAGACGATGGCCTATGGCGCGGCCTTCGCCTCGCCCTTCGACCTGCCGGCGGGCGCCGAGCGCACCGTCGTCGTCTCCTCGATCTCGAAGTCGCATATGCTGCCGGGCTTCCGGTCCGGCTGGTGCGTCGGCCCGGTCGAGTTCATCGACCGCCTGCTGCCGGTGTCGGAGACCATGCTGTTCGGCGCCCAGCCCTTCATCCAGGATGCCGCGGCGAAGGCCATCGGCGCCGCCTTCCCCGAATGCACCGAGATGGTCGAGGTCCTCGCCCGCCGCGCCGCGATCTTTCCCGAGGCGCTCGCCAACGCGCCGGGCCTGCGCTGCGCCATGCCCGAAGGCGGCATGTTCGCCATGGTCGACGTCTCCGGCACCGGGCTCGACGGCGAGGCCTTCGCCTGGCGCCTGCTCGACGAGGAACGGGTGGCGGTGATGCCGGGCTCCTCCTTCGGCCGCCAGGCATCGGGGCATGTCCGCGTCAGCCTCACCGCCGAGGCGCCCATGCTGCGCGAGGCGGCGAGCCGGATGATCCGCCTCGCCATCCGCCTCAGCCAGGGCAAGGCGGCCTGAACGCCGGAGCGCGGACATCCCGTCCGCCGCTTGGAAACGTCACACAACATCGGAAACGTCACAGAAGACAAAGAGGCGGACAGGATGTCCACGCTCCCAAGGGGTTCCATGACCGACCATCCGCCTCTCGGCTCCGCCATCCCCGGGCTGCTGGTCCAGCGCGGCATCGACACCGTGTTCGGCATCCCCGGCGTGCACACCGTCGAGCTCTATCGCGGCCTGCCCGGATCGGGCCTCACCCATGTCACGCCCCGCCACGAACAGGGCGCCGGCTTCATGGCCGACGGCTATGCCCGCGCCACCGGAAGGCCCGCCGCCTGCTTCATCGTGACCGGCCCGGGGCTGCTCAATGCCGCGACCGCCATGGCACAGGCGCTCGCCGACAGCATCCCCATGCTGGTGATCACCACCCTCAATCCGCGGGCGACCCTCGGACGGGGCGAGGGACGCCTGCACGAATTGCGCGGGCAGTCGATCGTCGGGCGCGAGATTTCCGCGCTGGCGCTGACGGTGCTCACCGCCGGCCAGCTCGTCCCGGCCCTGGACGAGGCCTTCGCCTTCCTCGCCTCCTCGCGTCCCGGCCCGGTGCTGATCGAGATCCCGATCGATCTCCTGTCGGAGCCCTTCCTCGTTCCCGATAGCGGCGCGCGCCGGCCGGCCGGGCCGCCGCCGCCGTGCATGGACGACGTCGAAGCGGCGGCGCGCCTCCTCGACGCAGCCCGCAACCCGCTGGTGATCGCAGGCGGCGGCTGCGTGGCGGGTGCGCCGGCCGTCCGCGCGCTCGTCGAGACGCTCGGCGCGGCGACGCTCCTCACCACCAACGCCAAGGGCATCCTGCCCGGCGGCCATCCGCTGCTCGCGGGCGGCTGCGTGCTGACGGCGGCCCAGCACGCCATGCTCGACGAAGCCGACGTCGTCCTGGCCCTCGGCACCGAGCTCGGCGAGACCGACTTCTGGTACGGCGATGCCGGGCTCGGCCTGAAGGGCGCGGTCATCCGCGTCGACATCGATGCACGCCAGCTCGGCCGCAACGCGGTGCCCGCTTTGCCGGTGGTCGGCGATGCCGGCCGCTTCGCCGCCCTGCTCGCGCCCCTGCTGACGCGCCCGCGTCCGGGCGGGGAGGCCTATGCGCAGCGCCTGCATGCCGCCCGGCTCGACGGCGCCGAACCGCGTTATACGCGCCATCTGCCGCTGCTGGAGGCGATCTGGGAGGTCCTGCCGGACGCGGTGGTGGCCGCCGATTCGACCGCCGCGAGCTATGGCGGCAATTTCCTCGCCGAGCCGCCGGCGCCGCGGCGCTGGATGAGCGCGGCGACCGGCTTTGGCACTCTCGGCTATGCCCTGCCGGCGGCGATCGGCGCCAAGGTCGGCCGGCCGGAGGCGCCTGTCGTCTGCATCATCGGCGATGGCGGCCTGCATTTCACCATGCCGGAACTCGCCAGCGCCGCCGATGCCGGCGCGCCGGTGATCGTCCTTCTGTGGAACGACAGGCGCTATGGCGAGATCGAGGAATACATGGTCCGCTACCAGATCGCGCCGCTCGGCGTCCGCCTGCATGCCACCGACTTCGCCGCGATGGCGAAGGCCTTCGGGGCGGACCACCGCATGGCGCGCTCCCTCGCGGAGGTCCGGGCCGCGCTGCTCGCCGCCTCGGCCCGGGCCGCCACCACGATCATCGAGATGGACGCGTCGGATTATGCCTGATCGGTGTCGCCGCGGGCTTGCCGGCCCGCGGCGAAATCGCCGAGATTGACGTCGGATCAGGAAGCCAGGGGAGTTCCATGCAGTTCGCGTTGACCGAAGAGCAGTCGATGCTGGTCGAGACGGTCCGCCGCTTCGTCGAGGAGGAGCTCTATCCCCACGAGGCGCTGGTGGAGCGCACCGACGAGGTGCCGGAGGACGTTGCCGCCAGGATCCGGCAGAAGGCGATGGATCTCGGGCTCTATGCCGCCAACATGCCGGTCGAGCTCGGCGGCGGCGGCCTCGACGCGGTCGGGATCGCCCTGCTCGAACGCGAGCTCGGCCGGGCCAATTACGGCCTGCAGATGGTGGTGGCGCGGCCCTCCAACATCCTGCAGGGCTGCGTCGGCGAGCAGCGCGAGCGCTGGCTCCTGCCGGCGATACGGGGCGAGCGTACCGATTGCCTGGCGATGACCGAGCCGGGCGCCGGCTCCGACGTCCGCTCGATGAAGACGCGCGCCGTGCGCAAGGGCGAGCGCTACGTCGTCAACGGCCAGAAGCATTTCATCAGCCATGCCGACAAGGCCGACTTCATCATCCTGTTCGCCGTCACCGGCACCGAGGAAACCAGGCGCGGCCCGCGCAACCAGATCTCCGGCTTCCTCGTCGACAAGGACACCCCGGGCCTGACGGTGCGGCCCGGTCCGCAGGCGCTGTCGCATCGCGGCTACCACAATTGCGAGCTCTATTTCGACGATTGCGAGATCCCGGCCGGCAATTTGCTCGGCGAGGAGGGCAAGGGCTTCGACCTGATGAGCGAATGGCTCGGCGCCACCCGCCTCACCGTCGCGGCGACCTCGGTCGGCCGGGCGCGACGGGTGATGGACGAGACGCTGGCCTGGGCCGGCCAGCGCAAGCAGTTCGGCCAGCCGATCTCGCAGTTCCAGGGCGTGTCCTTCCCGCTGGCCGACCTGATGGTGGAGCTCGAAGCCGCCGACCTGCTGACGCTGCGCGCCGCCTGGCTGCTCGACCAGGGCAAGGCGACCGACGCCGATTTCGCCATGGCCAAGCTCGCCGCCTCCGAGATGCTCGGCCGGCTGACCGACCGCGCCATCCAGACCTTCGGCGGCATGGGACTGATGGACACGCTGCCCATCGCCGGCTGGTGGAAGGACGCCCGCGTCGAGCGCATCTGGGACGGCACCAGCGAGATCCAGCGCCTGATCATCGCCCGCCAGATGCTGCGCCCGCACGAGGGGAAGTGAAGGAGGAAGCCGGATTGCAGCTTCCGGCGTGCCGTGTGGATCGCGTCTATGCGGCCCGTGACGACATGGGCAATATCCCGGTTTCAGCGATCCTCCCGCGTGTGCCACAGGCGCAGGACGAAAAGGGTCGCATCGCGGATTTCATAGCGCATTTCATAGTGCTGAATGACAATTCGGCGCACCTCACGCGGCGCGAACCCCTCCAGTCGATTCCCGATACGAGGATTCAGCGATAGAGTCGTCGGCGCGGCCGAAAGCATCTTGACCACCCGCTCTGCAGCACTTCTGTTCACGGGGGCAAGAAAATCGTGGAGCCGGGCGAGGTCCAAAAGGGCCTTTTCGGTCCACTGAACTTTCACCGGCGAGGCACCGGCAACGGTTCGTCAGTGCCGAGGCTTTCCGCCCATGCCAGAACGCTTTCGTGGTCGATGACGCGCCCTGCATCCACATCGGCGAGAGCTTCGCGTGTGAGACGGTCGCGCTCTTCTTCCTGATCAATCCAATCCGCCAGGGCCTGCTTGATGATCCAGCCCCGCGAACGCTCGAGACGAGCTGCGAGGGCGTCGATTTTGTCCGCCAACGGCAAAGGTATGTGAGCGGTCAAAACTTTCGTGTCGGTCACCCGCGCCATCGTGAAGCACTCCCTAATCGAATTAAATAATAACGATTAGGTTTGATTTTGCAAACAATCGAGGATCCCTCCATCGCAGATCCAAAACGCTTCCACGCGCCGATTGACGAAACGCATCCGCTCGTCAACCTTGTAGCAAGAAGCATGCCTCTAGCGTGCCGCCCCCTGCACTGCCATTCCCTCCCATAGGTTCCCCGTATGTCTCTCGTCGATGGCCTTCGCCGCCTGCTGAAACCTCGTCATATCGCCGTCGCGGGAGGGCGGCTGGCGTCGATCATCATCCGCGAATGCGACCGCATCGGCTATGCCGGCCCGATCTGGCCGATTCATCCCGACAAGGACGAGATCGCCGGCCACCGGGCCTACAGGACGGTGGCGGACCTGCCCGAGGCACCGGACGCCACCTTCGTGGCGACGCCGAGCGAGCCGACCGTCGACATCGTCGCGGCCCTCGCCGAGCGCGGCGCCGGCGCCGCGGTCTGCTATGCCGCCGGCTTCGCCGAGATCGGCGGCAAGGGCGTTGTCCTGCAGGAGCGCCTGGTCGAGGCGGCGCGCGGCATGCCGATCGTCGGGCCCAATTGCTACGGCGTGCTCAACCTGCTCGACGGCTGCGTGCTGTGGGCCGACACCCACGGCGCCGAGCGCGTCGAGCGCGGCGTCGCCATCATCACCCAGTCCGGCAATATCGCCCTCAACATCACCATGCAGCGCCGCAGCCTGCCGATCGCCTATGTGATCGCCGTCGGCAACAAGGCGGTCGGCGACCATGGCGACTATATCGAGGCGCTGCTGGCCGACGACCGCGTCACCGCCATCGGCCTGCATATCGAAGGCATCGAGGATGCCGCCCTGTTCTCCAAGGCCGCGATCAAGGCGCTCGAAAAGGGCGTGCCGCTCGTGGTGCTGAAGACCGGCCGCTCGCATATCGGCGCCGAAATGGCGATGAGCCACACCTCCTCGCTCGCCGGCGCCGATTCGCTCTACGACGCGCTGTTCGCCCGCTACGGCATCGCCCGCCTCAACGACGTGCCGGCCTTCATCGAGACGCTCAAGCTCATGCATGTGTTCGGCGGCCTGCCGGGCCGGCGCATCTCCTCGATGAGCTGCTCGGGTGGGGAGGCGGCGCTGATCGCCGACCTCGCCGCCGACCGCGCGCTCGAATTCGGGCCGATCCCGCCCGACAATGCGGCGCGGCTGCAGGAACTCCTCACCGAGAAGGTGCATGTCGCCAATCCGCTCGACTACCACACCTATATCTGGGGCGACCGGCAGGCCAACGCCGCCGTGTTCGGCGAGATGCTGCAATCGGGCTTCGACCTCAACCTGCTGGTGCTCGACCAGCCGCGCGCCGATCGCGGCCTCGTCCCCGACGGCGGCTTCGACGCCGCCCGCGCCGCGATGGCGGAGGCCGCGGCAGCCACCGGCGCGCGGGCGGCGGTCGTCTCCTCTCTGCCCGAGAACATGCGGGAGGACGACGCCAAGGCGCTGATGGCGCGCGGCATCTTGCCCATGCAGGGCATCGGCGACGCCCTGACGGCGATCTCGCACGGGGCCGATTACGGCCTCGCCCGCGGGCGGCGGGACCGGCTGGTGCCGCTCAAGCGGGCCGCGCTCATCGACGTCGCCAAGGCGCGCCTGCTCAGCGAACATGAATCCAAGCACCTGCTCGGCCGCCACGGCCTGGACCTGCCGCCGAGCCGCATCGCCGGCGCGGTGGAGGCGCCGTCCACGGCGGCGGCGCTCGGCTTTCCCGTGGCGATCAAGATCCACAGCGACCGGATCGCGCATAAGTCGGATGTCGGCGGCGTCAAGCTCGGCCTGCGCACGCGTGCCGACGTCACCGACGCCGTCGCCTCCATGCTGCATCTGGGCGAGCGCTTCCTGGTCGAGCGCATGGTCGAGGGCGCCGTGGCGGAACTCATCGTCGGCGTGGTGCGCGATCCCCAGTTCGGCCCGACGCTGACGATCGGCGCCGGCGGCGTGCTGGTCGAGGTGCTGCAGGACGCCGCGGTGATGCTGCTGCCCGCCAGCGCGGAGGAGATCCGCGAGAAGCTGATGGGCCTGCGCGTCGCCCGCCTGCTCGAAGGCTTCCGTGGCAAGCCGCGCGGCGACATCCGCGGCACCATCAAGGCCATCCTCGCCATCGCCGCCTTCGCCGAGCGCCACGCCGACCGGCTGGTCGAGCTCGACGTCAATCCGCTCTTCGTGCTGCCGGAAGGGCGCGGCGCCGTCGCGGCCGACGCCCTCATCCGCATGATCGACTGACACCTGCCGGGCGTGCGGGCGTCCCCGCAGCCTCCCGAACCGCCTCGAGGAATGACCGACATGACCGAAGCCGTCAAACTGGAGCGCCGCGGGGCGGTGCTCGAAATCACGCTGGACCGGCCGAAGGCCAACGCCATCGACCTCGCGACCTCGAAGGCGCTGCATGCCGCCTTCCGCACCCTGGAGGACGATCCGGCCCTGCGCGTCGCCATCCTCACCGGGGCGGGCGAGCGGATCTTTTCGGCCGGCTGGGACCTCAAGGCGGTCGCCGCCGGCACCGAGGAGCCCGATACCGATTTCGGCGAGGGCGGCTTTGCCGGGCTGACGGCGTTCTGGGACCTGTCCAAGCCGGTCATCGTAGCCGTCAACGGCGTGGCGATCGCCGGCGGCTGCGAGCTGGCGCTCGCCGCCGACCTCATGGTGGTCGCCGACCATGCCGAATTCGCCCTGTCGGAAGCCACGGTCGGCCTCGTTCCGGACGCCGGCGGCGTGCAGCGCCTGCCGCGCCGCATCCCCGCCGCCATCGCCACCGAGCTGCTGCTCACCGGCCGCCGCTTCACCGCGGCGGAGGCGCTGGGTTGGGGGCTCGCCAATGCGGTGGTGCCCTCGGCCGAGCTGATGGAGACCGCCCGGGCGCTGGCCGGCCGGATCGCCGCCGCGGCGCCGCTCTCCGTGCGCGCCATCAAGGCCATCCTCGCCGCCACCGACGGCATGAGCGTGCGCGAGGCCTATGAGCACGTCGCCGCCGGCAAGGTGCCGGCCCATCGCGCCATGCAGCTCTCCGAGGATTCGCGCGAAGGCGCCAAGGCCTTCGTCGAGAAGCGCCCGCCGGTCTGGAAGGGGCGGTAGCCCCGGGACCGCGGGCGTCTCGCCCATATGCGCTAACTTTGCCGACAATAGCGCGATTTTCCTTCTCCCATGCGGGACTTCGCATTTCCTGCGGAAATGCTGGGGGTGGCGCGAAGCGCCGGATGAGGGTCTGGACTTGTGCAATTCCAGCGCGACTATTGAGCTATCTGCGTTGAAGTTTAGACCCTCATCCCCCTGCCGGGACCTTCTCCCGAACCGGGAGAAGGCGGGTATTTCCGTTATGTTAGCGCATATGGGCTTCCAGCCTGCTTTTGGAAACGCGAGGCCCGCCCGGGAAGGACGGGCTGGATGTCCGCGCTCCCGCGGCTCCCTGCGTGACAGGGCCGCGCGGGTCTGCTTAATGTCGCCCGATGGTGCATCGCCCCAACCTCCTCACCATTGCACCCGGCACGCCCTTTCTGGAGACGCTGGTCGACGCGCTGCTGGACGGCCGGCTCGTGCCCGGCTATGCGCCGCGCCGCGACCCGCTGGCACTGTCGGCCGCCACCCTCTATCTGCCGACCCGCCGCGCCATCCGGGCGCTGCGCATGATCTTCCTCGACCGCCTCGGCACCGGCGCCGTGTTGCTGCCGCGCCTGCTCGCCCTCGGCGAGGTCGATGACGACGAGGCCGCCTTCGATGCCGAGGCGCCGGACTTCGGCGAGCCGGTGGCGGGGCTCGACCGGCAGATCGCGCTGACGCGCCTGATCCTGCAATGGAGCGCCGCGCTGAAGCAGGCCCTGCTGCCGCTGCCGGGAGCGGAGGAGCCGCTGCTGATCCCGTCCTCGCCCGGCGACGCGGCCGGGCTCGCCGCCGAGCTCGGCCAATTCCTCGACGGCATGCAGATCGACCGGGTCGAGCCCGCCGCCCTGGCGACGCTGAGCGCCACCCATGCCGGGCTCTACGACAAATATTGGGACCTGACCCTGCGCTTCCTGGAGATCGCCACCGTCCATTGGCCGGCGCATCTGGCCGAGATCGGCAAAGGCGACGCCGTCCTGCTGCGCAATGCCCGCATGATGGCCGAGGCCGCGCGGCTCGCCGCCGATCCGCAGGCCGGACCGGTGATCGTCGCCGGCTCGACCGGCTCGATCCCGGCGACGCGCGACCTCATCAAGGCGGTCGCGGCCCATCCGGGCGGTGCCGTCGTGCTGCCCGGGCTCGATCTCGATCTCGACCTCGCCGGCTGGACCGCCATCGCCACCGGAGCCGGCGCGCCGGGCCATCCGCAGGCCGGCCTCGCCGCCCTGCTGGCGGCGATCGGCGTCGACCGCGACGGCGTCGGCCTGCTGAAGGAGCCGCCGCCGGCGCTGGCGCGCCGCGCCGCTCTGGTGTCGCAGGCGCTGCGGCCGGCCGAGACCACCGATCTGTGGGCGGGCCGGCGCGGCGGCGATCCCGGGGCGGTGGCCGAGGCCTTCGCCGGCGTCACGCTGGTCGAGGCGGCGCATGAGGGCGAGGAGGCCCTCGTCGCGGCCCTCGCCTTGCGCGAAGCGCTGACCGTGCCCGGCCGGACCGCGGCGCTCGTCACGCCCAACCGCCTGCTCGCCCGGCGGGTGGTCACCGAACTCGGACGCTGGGACATCCTCGCCGACGACAGCGCCGGCCGGCCTCTGGCCGATGCGCCGCCCGGCCTGTTCGCGCGCCTCGTGCTCGATGCCGCGCTGAACGATTTCGCGCCGATCCCGCTGCTGGCCCTGCTGAAACATCCCTTCGCCCGGCTCGGCCGGCCGAGGGCGGCGATCCGGCGCGCCACCGCGGCCCTGGAGATCGGCGCCCTGCGCGGCCCGCGGCCGGCGCCGGGGCTCGCCGGCGTCGCCAAGGCGCTCGCCCGCGGCCGGGCGAGCCTCGGCGAGCCGCATGCCCCAGCGGCGCGGCGCGGCCTCTCCGACGCGGACTGGACGGCCGCCGAAGCGCTGGTCGAGGCGCTGCAAGGGGCGCTGGAGCCCTTCGCCGCGCTGCTGCGCAGGCGCGAAGCCTATCCGGCATCGGCCTTCTTCGCGGCCCATCGCCTCGCGGCGGAGGCCGCGGCTGCTCCGGCTGAGGACGAGGAGGCCGTCCTCTACGCCCAGGAGGCGGGCCTGGCGCTCGAAGCCTTCTTCGCCGATCTCGGCACCGTCGCCCCCGATGCCCTGGCGCTGGCCGCCGCCGAGTTCCCCGGCCTGTTCGCGGCGCTGCTGGCCGGACGCACCGTGCGCGGCGGCGAACCGAGGCATCCGCGCATCGCCATATACGGGCTGCTGGAGGCTCGGCTGCTGCCGGTCGACCGGCTGGTGCTCGCCGGCCTCGACGAGGGCGTGTGGCCGCCCGACGTCAAGGCCGATCCCTGGCTCAACCGGCCGATGCGGGCGGCGATCGGCCTGTCCGCGCCGGAAAAGCGCATCGGCCTCGCCTCCCATGATTTCGAGCAGGCGCTCGGCTGCGCCGACGTAGTCATCACCCGTGCCCTGAAGCGCGGCGGTTCGCCGACGGTGCCGTCACGCTGGCTGCAGCGGCTCGGTGCCTTTCTCGGGCCCGCCTATGCGGCGATGCAGGTGAGGGGGGGCCGGCTCTGCGCGCTCGCCCGCCAGCTCGACGCCGGCGCGGCGCCGTCTCCCGCCCCGGCGGCGCCGACGCCGCGTCCGCCGCTGGCGCTGCGCCCGACCCGCCTGTCGGTGACCCAGATCGAGCATCTCGTGCGCGATCCCTATACGATCCATGCCCGCCACATCCTGCGCCTGGAGCCGCTCGACGACATCGCGATGCCGCCCGGCGCCGCCGACCGAGGCACGCTGATCCACGAGGCGCTCCGGCAATTCGCCGGGATCTGCGCCGGCGGCGTGCCGCCGGACGCGCTGGCGCGATTGATGGCGATCGGCGAGAGCCTCTTCGCCGACCTCGCCGATTTCCCCGACGTGCTGGCATTCTGGCGGCCGCGCTTTGCCGCCATCGCCGGCTTCCTCGCCGACTGGGAGGCCGAGCGGCGGCCGCGCCTCGCCCGGGTGGAGAGCGAGATCGGCGGCACCATCGCCTGGGAGACCATCGCCGGGCGCGCCTTCACGCTCGCCGCCCGGGCCGACCGCATCGAGGTCGCGGCGGACGGCGTGGTGCGGCTGCTCGATTTCAAGACCGGCCAGGCGCCGACCGCCCGGCAGGTGCAGCGCGGCCTCAGCCCGCAGGTCGCCCTGGAGATGGCGATGCTGGTCGAAGCCGGCTTCCAGGGCTTCCCGGCGCCCGACGCGCTCGCGGCGCCCAGCATCGTGAAGCTCGGCGCCCGCCGCAAGGACATCCGCGAGATCCCCCTCGCCTTCGAGGACATGGAGCCGATCGAGGTCGCGATGGAAACGCTGGCCCGCGTCAAGGCGCTGATCGACCGCTTCGAGAACGAGGAGACCCCCTACGCCTCGCTGCTGCACCCGATGTTCAAGGGCCGCCGCTACGGCGATTACGATCATCTCGCCCGGGTGCGCGAATGGTCTCTCGGCGCGGAGAGCGAGGAATGACGCCGCGCCGGCCTTCCGCCGAGACGATCCACCGCCAGCGCCTCGCCTCCGATCCGCGCCTGTCGGCCTGGGTCTCGGCCAATGCCGGCTCCGGCAAGACGACGGTGCTGACGCGGCGCGTCATCCGCCTGCTGCTCGACGGCGTCGACCCCTCGGCGATCCTCTGCCTGACCTTCACCAAGGCAGCGGCCGCCAACATGCAGAACCGCATCTTCGCGTTGCTCGGCCAATGGGCCGTCATGGACGAGCGGGCCCTGGCCGAGGCGATCGCCGGCATCACCGGCGAGCGGCCCGACATCGCCGGCCTGCGCCGGGCCCGCCAGCTCTTCGCCGCGGCGATCGAGACGCCGGGCGGCCTCAAGATCCTCACCATCCACGCCTTCTGCGAGCGCGTGCTGCACCTCTTCCCGTTCGAGGCCAACGTGCCCGCGCAATTCTCCGTGCTGGACGACCGGGCGGCGCGCGAATTGCTGGATGCGGCGCGGGCCGGGCTGATCGCGGCGGCCGACATCGCCCCCGACGGCCCGCTCGGCGCCGCCCTGGCGCGGCTGCTGGAAGAGGCGGGGGAGGACGCCTTCGACGGGCTGCTCGCCGAGATCACCGGCGCACGCGAAGCCCTGCGCGCCGTGCTGGCCGACGGCCACGAGACCGTGCTGGCGCAGATCCGGCGGGCGCTCGACCTCGCGCCGGAGGACGGCACCGCCGCCCTCGACGCGGCGATCGACGGCGACGGCCTGCCGGCGAGCGAATGGCCTTCGATCGCCGCCGCTCTGCGCGAGGCCGGCAAGAAGGGCACCGACGACCTCGCCGACGGCCTGCTGCGGGCGTCGGCGCTGCAGGGCGAGGCGCGCCGCCTCGCTTATCGCGGCCTGTTCCTCACGGAGAAAGGCGAGGCGCGCTCGCCGGCCCGCTTCCTCAACCAGGCCTTCGCCAAGGCCCATCCGGCGCTCGCCCAGGCGCTGCTCGACGAGCTCACCCGCATCGCCGCCTTGCTCGAACGGCGCAAGGCCGCCGCCGCGCTCGAGCGGAGCGAGGCGCTCCTCGTCATCGCCGAGGCGCTGCTGAGGCGCTACGAAGCCGGCAAGGCCCGCCGCGCCGCCCTCGATTTCGACGATCTCGTGCAGAAGACCTCGCAGCTGATGACCCGCGCCGGCGCCGAATGGGTGCTCTACAAGCTCGACCGCGGCATCGACCACATCCTCGTCGACGAGGCGCAGGACACCAGCCCGGCGCAGTGGCGGATCGTCGAGAAGCTCGCCCACGAATTCACCGCCGGCGCCGGGGCACGGCCGGGCCGGCGCACCATCTTCGCGGTCGGCGACGAGAAGCAGTCGATCTTCTCCTTCCAGGGCGCGGCGCCGGCCGAGTTCGCCCGCATGCGCGCCTTGTTCCAGGCGCGCATCACCGCGGCCGAGCAGGCCTTCGAGGCGATCGAGCTCAAGCAGTCCTTCCGCTCGACCCCCGACATCCTCACCGCCGTCGACCATGTCTTCACCCCCGCGGACAACCGACGGGGCCTGTCCTCCGACGACGTGCCGACCCTGCACGAGACGGTGCGCAGCGCCGATCCCGGCCGCGTCGAGGTCTGGCCGGTGGAAAAGCCCGAGCCGGCCGCCGACATCCCGGCCTGGGACGCCCCCTTCGACACCACGCCGCCGACGAGCCCGGTGATCCGCCTGGCGCGCGGCATCGCCGCCGAGGTGGCGCGGCTCGTGCGCGAGGGCGATCCGGCCGTCGGCCTGCGCTGGCAGCCCGGCGACGTCATGGTGCTGGTGCGCAGCCGCAACGCTTTGTTCGAGGCGGTGATCCGCGCTCTCAAATTCGCCGGCGTGCCGGTGGCCGGCGCCGACCGCATCGTCCTCACCGACCATATCGCCGTGATGGACCTGATGGCGCTGGCGCGCTTCACGCTGCTGCCGGCGGACGACCTCACCCTCGCCACCCTGCTGAAGACGCCGCTGGTCGGGCTCGACGACGACGACCTCATCCGCCTCGCGCCCGGCCGGAAGGGGACGCTGTGGGCGGCGCTGGCCGCGGCGGCCGGGGCGGATGCGCGCTGGGCCGCCGCCCATCGCCGCCTGTCGCTGTGGCTGAACGAGGCGGCCTTCAAGACGCCCTTCGCCTTCTTCGCCGACATCCTGGCGCGTGACGGCGGCCGGCGCATCCTGCTCGCCCGCTTCGGCCACGAGGCGGCGGATGCGCTCGACGAATTCCTCCGCGTCGCCGCCGAGTATGAACGCGCCAACACCGCGAGCCTGCAGGGCTTCCTCGCCTGGCTCGCCGAGGCCCGGGCCGAGATCAAGCGCGACATGGATGTGGCGCGGGGCGAGGTGCGGGTGATGACGGTGCACGGCGCCAAGGGGCTGGAGGCCAAGATCGTCATCCTCGCCGACACCTGCGGCGCGCCGGACGGGCGGCACGATCCCAAGCTGTTCTGGGTGCAGAGCCCCGGCCGCGCCGCGGGCAGCAGCCTGCCGGTGTGGTCGCCGAACAAGGCGGCGGATCCCCCCTGCGTCGCCGAGGCGCGGGCGCGCATCCGGGCCGAAGGCGAGGCCGAGCATCGCCGCCTGCTCTATGTGGCGCTGACGCGAGCCGAGGACAGGCTGATCGTCGCCGGCTTCGAGGGCGCGACGGCAAGGCGGCCGGGCAATTGGTACGACATGGTCGCGACCGCCCTGCGCGAGGCCGGCGCCCGCACCGAGCCGATGCCGGGCGGCACCGGCGAGCGCCTCGTGTGGGAGCCGACGCCGCGCGTGGTGATGGCAAGCCCCGCGGCGGCCGGCGCGGAAGGCGCCGTCGCGGAGCCGCCCTGGCTGCGCCGGCCGGCCGCGGCCGAAGGGCCGGCCCGGGTCACGCTCAATCCGTCGGAGGCCGTCGCTGCGGGGGATGACGAGGAGGGGCCGGCGCCGCGGACCGGCCTGCCGGCCGACCGGCGCGTCCTGCGCCGCGGCGGGCTCATCCACGCTTTGCTGCAGCGCCTGCCGGCGGTGGCGCCCGCCGAGCGGCAGCAGCGGGCGCTCGATTTCCTGGCACGGGCCGCGCCGGAATGGCCCGGGGACCACGAATCCTGGGCGCAGGAAGCGCTCGCCGTGCTTGCCCTCCCGGATCTCGCGCCGCTGTTCGGTCCGGGCAGCCGCGCCGAGGTCGATCTCGGCGGCGCCATCGCCCGGCCGGGCAAGCCCGACTATGCCGTCGCCGGCCGCATCGACCGCCTCGCCGTCACGCCCGAGGCGGTGTGGATCGCCGATTTCAAGACCAACAGCCGCCCGCCGGCCGGGCTCGCCGAGGTACCGCCTGCCTATGTGGCGCAGATCGCCCTCTACCGCCACCTCCTCGCCCGCCTCTATCCCGACCGCCCGATCCGCGGCGCCATCGTTTGGACCGTGACGGCGCAGGTCATGGAGCTGCCGGCGGCGACGATGGACGAGGCGGTGGCGGCGGTGATCGGTGGGGGCGCGGACATTCCACTCGCCTCTCCTCCGCCATAGCCCTTCGGGGAGCCGACAGGATATCCGCTACGCTCGAATTCGCCAGACCATGGCCGTCGCTCGCCCGCGGCAGGCAATCCTCATCTGCTCAAGTCGATTATTCGTGCCGCACTCCCCAAGCCGTGATCCGGGGAGAAACGATCGTGCCCGTCTCGTAGAGCTGCCGGAAGATGTCGTAGACCCAGTCATAATCGGTAAAGACCGTGCGGTTGTCGTAGTCCTCGCCTCTGATTTCGAAAATTCCTTTGGGTCTCTTGGCGTCGAAGGAGAGACGGAAGCTCGGGACACCGCTCCTTTCATCCACGAATATAAGATGGTAATGACCGTTCTCGGCATAGAGACTCAGGCCTTTGGCATTCGCGCTAGTTTCGTTGATATCGAGTGCAATGCTCCCTTCTCGATTGCGAATGTCCGTCAACTTCTCCTCGATGAGTTCCCAGCGTGGCTTGAAGGTGTGATTGCCGTCATGGCGTCCGTCTGAATAGACAATTCCCCACGCAAAGCATATTTTATCGAATAATTCTGTCATTTTGTTACTCCGTCGATGGTGAGGAATTTGTCGCTTCCTTTTTTCCATATTAAGGTCTTGCCACTAAATTCTTGGTATATTGTTAATTCTTGCAAGCCTGAATTATTTGCAGCGACTGGTAAATCTCTCAGGCAGAATCGACACAAATCTTGGCCGGTTACAATCATTCTCAATGTCCCACCCTGTGTTAAACCGGAATCGTAGAATTTCTGCAGGACAGCGAGTTCGGCATGGGCATTTGATTGTTTCTCATTTGCATTCTGGGTTCGGTCGGTGTCCGCCAGTAGATCTCGAACATGACCTCCTATCAACGTGTCCTGGTTTGGATCGATGTAATCGGGACGAGATCTCTGATTTACGCTGTACTCCGTTCTGTCGTCGATCCTCCCGACGGCAAAGACATCGGGCTTGCGAAGCGTCTTGCCTGGATTGGCCATTTGATAGGTTCGCGCCTTGAGGGCATAATCCGTTTCCGCCTGAGTCTTCGCGTCGAATAACGCCTTAGTCCAGGGAGGGGGCGGGTTTGCAGTTTCATTAATATATGTGTCATTTTTGTTCCTGTCGGATTCTGTGGTCTCTTTCGAATTACTGTTTCGATAATTGTTCTTTGCCTGGACGGTTGCCGCTTCATGGCTGAGGCCCGCATTGCGTGCGGCTTGGTAGTCTGCGGGGTCGTATGCGTCATCGACCCCGTGGCTGGGCTGGACCTGTATGGGCTGCCGCGCCGGTGGATCATCGGCTGTGGCGGTCGGCGCTGCGGAGGATGTCGTTGCGGTGGCGCCCGGTTGCTGCGAGCGTTGCCACGCATCCGGATCGCCCCACCAGGGGCCTGCGGGCGACAACCAACCTGCCGTGGTTCGAAGGGCAACGACCGTTACCTTTCCGCCGGGCCGCTGCGGCGGCGCGAAGAGGAAGTCGTAGCCACCGGCCAAATAATACCGCTTGTAGTCCTCCGGTCCGGGCTGATCGGGCAAGAGTGCACGTGCGGCATTGATATCGCTGTTGAAATCGCTGAAGTTTTCCGCCCGAAAGCGAGTGACGATGTTGAGATCGACGCCAGCGGTTGATGCTTTCGTTGCCTCCTTCCAGATGTAGCTGGAGACAGCCGGCGGGACGTCGGTGCCGCCGAAGGGCAAGAGGGAGTAGCTCTTTGGGATCAGGGTGCCTTGATAGGGTTCAGACATGTCGGAGGGCAGCGTTAGAGCCGAGAAGAGCCCGGCCGCGACAAGGTCCGCTGCATTTGCGAGGCCACCTCGCTTGACGTAACGGCTGAGGAATTCCGAGAGGGGCATCGCCGTCAGCGGCTCTTCCGGCATGCCGACATAGCCGACACGGCCGGTGGACTGCGGGCTCGCAGGGGTCTCGCCGGTGGGCGTTTCGCCTGATGAAGGGGGCGGCGCGCTGGGCGCTAGGGGTGCCTGGGGCTTCGGAACGAGGATGCCGGATTGGCCCGGTCCGCTTTTGCCGGTGCGCAGCAGATAGGCATAGCGGACGGGGGTGTCGCTGACGGGTTTGCGCAGGTCGGCGGCGGCGAGGGCTTTGGCGGCGGGGATGTCGCCGCCATTGGTCTTGAGGTTGTTCTGTACCAGGCGCGGGAAGAGCGCCTGCGCGATCGGTGAGGGGTCCACGCCCGCTATGCCGCCGGTGCGGGCGATCTCGCTCGCCGCCGATGCGGAGAGATCGATGTCCGTGCCGGCGCCGGGGCGGGGCGGCGCCGGGGGCATGGCGGCATTGTCGAGCGCCACGGGGCTCGCCGGTGCGGCGGCGCCCGCACCCTCGCCTTGTGCCGGATCCGGCAGGACGGCGGCGAACAGGCGGCCGGCGACGGGGTTGTCGCCGCGGGCATAGGCGGCGACGGCTCGGTTCGAGCAGGCGGGGAATGCCGCTGTCGACGAGTTGCCGGAACAGGGCGTCTTGCCGGGCGGGATCGCGGATCGCCGCGATGGTGTCGCGCAGCGGGCCGATGCGCTCGGCCATCGGCCTGCTCGTATCGGCGAAGGCCCCGACGATGGCGGAGGCCATGGCCCGGGGCAGATAGCGCCGCTCGCCTGCCGGCACGCCGGCGGCATCCATCAGGGCGGCGGTCCGGTCGACGAGGCCGGGCAGGGTCCGGCGCAGCGTGGCGGGATCGGCGCCTTCGAGGGCCTGCCAGCTTTGGGCGAGGGCGGGATAGAGCTTGCCGAGGGTGCCGACGGGGTCGGCGGCGCGTTCGGCCCGGTAGCGGGCGACGGCGGCGGCGGCGTTGGCGAGGAAGCGCTGGCCGTCAGGGTCGGTGGCGGTCGCGTAATGGGCGAGCGCGGCGTCCTGGGCGGCATCGGGCTGATGCAGCAGGGCGGTGATCGCCGGCGCGTCCTTGCTGACGAAGGCATCGGCCTCGTCGAAGCGCCGGGCGCCCTCCTCGGGGCCATAGGCGGTGATGAAGGTCTGCCGGTCGGGCGGCGGCCCGTCGAGCCTGCCGGTGAGCGGGGCGTCGGCGAGGCGCTGCTGCAGCCCGGCGACATCGGCCCGGGCGGCGGCCTGCTTCTGGGCCTGGTTCGTCTGCCAGTCGAGCGCGAGTTGCTGGCGCTGCGCCGGGGTGAGGGTGTCGACGCTGGGATCGACCGGCCCTTCGTCCATCATGAGCGGCAGGACGGCCCGGTCCTCGGGCGAGAGCGTCATCCCGAGTTCGGCGAGGCCTCGGCCGGAGGGATCGTCGCCATGGCGGCCCTGCCAGGGGGCGGTCTGCAGGGCCTGCTGCGTCGCCGTCCATTGCGCTGCGCGCGCCGCCGCCGGCACGCTCGACTGGTTGGCCTGCTGCGCCTTCAGCACGCCGAGGGCCGAGGGCAGGAGCCCCGGACTGGCGCGCACCTGGTCGGCCATATCCGAGACCGACCGGCCGAAGGCGGCCTGCTCATAGGCGCCGCGCCCCTCCAGCTCCATGCGGGCGGCGGCGAGGGAGGCGCGGTCGCGGTCCTGCGCGAGCAGGCCGGCATAAATGTCGCGATTGGCGGGGGAGACGGTCTTGAGGAAATCGTCGTCCGCCTGGGTGCGGCCGGCCATGACGGCGTCGTGGAAGCCGGTGGCCTCAGGCGCCATGCCGGCGCGGGCCTGCTGCAGGGCCTGGTCCTGGGTGAGGCTGTGGCGCTGGAAGGCGACCTGGTCGTCGAAATCGGCCTGTTGCTTCTGGCGCGCCAGCCAGCGGGCGGCGACGTCGCCGACGGTCTGGCCGAGCTGCTGCAGCGCCTTGGCGGCGTCGTCATAGGCCTGGATCTGCGGCGCGGCGGGCACGGCAAGGCCCTCCTGCGCCACGTAATCGGGAAAACGGGGCAAGGCTTGCTCCAAACAAAAGCCCGCCGGTGAGGGCGGGCTGGGTGGGTTCGGGAGCGGGCCGGACGGTCAGTGCGGATCGGGATCGGGACAGGGGGCGACGCCGGACCTGTGGGCGCGCGGGCCATGCCCGCGCGAAGACGACGACGGCGTCCGAAAACGCAAAACGCCCGAAGCAAAGCTCCGGGCGCCCAATGTCGTCATCGTCTCAGCCTGCATGTCGCAAGCGGAGGAGTCAATGTTTCGTACGCTTTTTGTTCCGTACGGTATCCTGCGTTTCTTTCACTTGCTACAGTTTGCCGCCTGTCGATCGAATCGCAGGAATAGAATGGAAACGGGGCGCCGCCGGTTTTCGCGCGATGCTTTCAGAAGCCGTCTGCGGCCCGGAAAGATTGATTGGAAAGCCATCCATGTCCGATATCGACCTTCTTGTTCTCGATCGCAACGTGACCGAGGCACCATCCGCGGATACGAGGTTCGGCGGCCTGCCGTCGGCCGACAGCGACGTCGCCTGGCCCGCATGCCGGGAATGCGGCGGCAACATGCAGTTCCTCGGTCAGGTCCGGCTTGCCGGAGCGCGGCGGCTCCACCTCATCTTCATGTGCGCGAACGATCCCGGCATGTGTTCGGATTGGGAAGCGGATGGCGGATGCAATGCCGTGATAGGCACCGGCATCGACGGCCTCGGGATCGTGGAGGCGCCGTCCGAGGGCGAGGTCGTGCGGGGCAAGCCCTATGGCGCCCGCATCGAGCAGGTCCAGGCCGCCGATTACGGGCAGGCCCGCACGCTCTGGGAAGAGCGCCATCCCGGCCGCGAGCAGGAGGTTCTCGGGTTCATCGGCGGCGAGGCGGACTGGCTGCAGGGCGATGAGACGCCGAGCTGCGATCATTGCGGCGAGCCGATGCGCTTCGTCGTTCAGCTTGAAGAAGGCCCCGACGACGGGAGCGGAATGAACTTCGGCGGCGGCTGTGGGTATCTCTTCGAATGCGACTGCGCGGGAGGCAGCGGCAAGTTCCTGTGGCAAAGCTGACCGTGCGGCTGCTGTCTGGCGAAAAGGCTGCGGATTCGGTGAGGACACGCTCCTTCGCTCGCCGGCGCCGGGGGTGGAGGAGCGGCCGGCGCTCCGTTTCACTCGGCGCTCGGCGTTTCCGAGAGGCGGACGGACGGGACGTCCGCGCTCCCGGGAGGTGGCGCTTCTCCCGGGAGCATACGGCCCGCTCTGTCGGAGGGGAGGGGGCGATCGGTGATCGGTCCCCAACCGCCCCGGCGAGGGCTCAGGCCCTGACCTCCTGGCGTTGGAACGCGACATAGGCGATGGTGTAGACCAGCACCATGGCGGCGATCAGGCCGGAAAGCTGGGGCCAGATCAGCAGCGCGCTCTGGCCGAAGGGGAGAGGCGCCCCCATTACCGCGCCTTCGAGCTGGCTCATGAAGACGAGGCCGAGCGAGCGCGTCGCCGGGTCGAGCAGTGCCTGCATCGCCTCGCCATAGAGCGTGTTGGGCGAGATCCGGCCGATCGCCTGGCTGACTTCGAGCTGGTGCACCATCGTCGCGGGGTCGAAGGGATTGACCGGCGCGAGGATGCTGGCGGCCAGCGGTCCGATCATGCCCCAGAACAGGGTGAGCACGAGCCAGAGCGTCAGCGCCGCCAGCGCTGAAGTCGCCGGCGAACGGAACAAGGTCGAGAACAGCACCGCCACCGCCAGCCACACGCCGGCATAGGCGAGCGAGGCGACCAGGAAGGCGATGCCGCGCAGGATCTCCTCGCCCGAGGGCGGCAGGCCGAGCGTCAGGATGCCCATGCCGGTGACGAGCAGCCAGAGCGTGACGAGGCAGATGCCGATCACGATCAGCCCGCCCAGGAACTTGCCGGCGAGCAGCGCGTCCCGGTAGATCGGCTGCGACAGGATGCGGCTCATGGTGCGCCGGCTGTATTCGCCGTTCACCGCGTCGAAGCCGAGGGCGATCGCCACCAGCGGCAGGAGGAAGCCGAGGAAGGCGACGAAGGAGGGCAGCGGAGCGCGCGCCGTCGTCAGCAGGCGCAGGAACAGGAACGGATCCTCGCCGACATTGGCCTTGATCTGGCCGATGGCGCCGTAGATCGAGCCGGCGGCGGTGAGGATGACGAGGAGGACGACCAGGTGAAGCCGCGCACTGGTCATGTGGTCGGCCGCCTCCTTGAGGGCGACGGTCGAAGCGCCGGTAAACGGGGAACCTTCACGCCGCATGGGACACCTGCTCGAAATAGCGGACATAGACCTCATCGAGGCTGGAACGGTCCATCGAGAGCCGCGTCAGCGCGCCGCCCGCTTCGACGATCCGCCGCGCGGCGTCGCCGCGCACGTCGCGGTCGGCATCGATGCGCACCAGGCCGGATCCGACCGGCGCGACGCGCGTGATCCCGGCGAGGCCCTGCACCGCCGCCGCGACGTCGCAGCCGGAGGCCTCGATCTCGACGACGTAGGAGCCGCCGAGCACGCGGCTGGCGAGATCGCCGACCTTGCCGATGAGGCCGACCTTGCCGCGATGGAACAGCGCCACCCGGGTGCACAGCGTCTGCACCATGCCGAGCAGATGCGAGGAGAGCACGATGGTCATGCCCTCGCGCGCCAGCCGGGCGATGAGGTCGAGCAGCTCCTGCGTCGATTGCGGGTCGAGGCCCGAGGTCGGCTCGTCCAGGATGGCGACCTCGCAGGCCTTGACCAGCAGGTCGGCGATGCCAAGGCGCTGGCGCATGCCGCGCGAAAAGGTGGCGACGCGCCGGTCCGCCACGTCCTGCAGGCGGACGCGGGCGAGCGCCTGCGCGATGCGGCTGCGCGCCTCCTCTATCGGGACGCCGCCGAGCCGCGCCGTATAGGCGAGGTTCTCGCGCGCGGTCATGCCGTCATAGAAGCCGACGGCGTCAGGCAGGTAGCCGACCCGCTTCTTCACCTGCAGCGGCTGGCGCAGCGGATCGAGGCCGAGGACGCGCACTTGCCCGGCCGTCGGCTCGGTGAGGCCGAGCAGCAGCAGGATCGTCGTCGTCTTGCCGGCACCGTTGGGGCCGAGCAGGCCGAAGATCTCGCCCCGTTCGACGGTGAGATCGAGCGCATCGACCGCGATCGCCTGGCCGTAGCGCTTGGTGAGGCCTTTCGCCTCGATGACGGGGCCGCTCATCGCCGGCCATACCGGGTGACGGCGAAGCCGAGCACGACCACCGCCGCGCCGATGATGCCGATGCCGGCCGCACCCCACATCGTCGAGGTCGTCACGGTCACGCGGAAATCGGCATTGTCGGAGGCGCCGTCGCCGGAGGCGCTGACATTGACCATGTAGTCGCCGGCGATCGCCTTGTCGGAGGGCGTCATGTGCACGACGACCTGCTGCTGGCCGTTGGGCGCGATGGCGTCGAAGCTTTTCGGCTCGAATTCCGTCTTCCAGCCCGAGGGCGCGCTGGCCGACAGCGAGACATTCTTGGCCGGCGCGGTGCCGGAATTGCCGAGGGTGAAGGTGAAGTCCTGGTCCTTGCCGGCCTCGGCCTGGCCGGAGAGCCGCCCGTCGGGGCCGGACAGGCTGATCCGCGGCTGGCCGGTGATGTCGAGCCCGAGTCGGGTCTCGCTCTTCGTCCGGGCGCTCGTCGCGGCGATCTCCACCGCATACTGCCCGGCCGCGATGGTCTTGGGCGGGGCGACGGAGACCTTGAGCGTCTTGGAAGCGCCGGCCTTGACGGGGATGCTCGTCAGCTCCTGGGTGCCGTACTGCTCCTTGAAGGTAGCGACGAAGCCGGGCGGAGCGGCGGCGACGAGATTGTAGGTGGCGTCGTCCGGGCTGTCGTTCTTGAGGGTGACGTTGAAGTCGAAGCTCGAATTGGCGGTGCCGCGCAAGGCCGGCAGCTCCGGCTGCAGTGCGGTCTTGGCCGGGGCCTGCGCCGCCAGCGTCAGCGCGATCGGCAGATCGAGCGCCTGGCCGTCGGCGGTCTTGCCCTTCACCGTGAAGGCGTAGTCGCCCGGCTTCACGTCCTTCGGCATCGTCAGCTTGAGGCTGAGGCGCTGGTTCTCGTCGGGCGAGACCATGGCGGCGGTGACGGGCTTGCCGTCGCCGGTGAGCTGCCAGCTCCAGCCCTTCGGCAGGCCGTCGACGGAGAAGGAGACGGTGGTCAGCGGCTTGCCGACATTGGAGAGGGTGACGGGGAGGGAGGTCGCGTCGCCGATATGCTCGGTCAGGCTGGGAAAGTCGGTGGCGAGCCACAGGCCGGCGGGCTTGGCGGGCTGGTCCGCGGCGAAGGCCGGGGCGGCGGCCAGCATCAATCCTCCGGAAAGAAGGAGTGCCGAGGCAAGGGGGTGAAGGCGCATGGTCAGGTCTCTCCCGTCGATGGTTCATTGGCGGCGGCCCAGCCCCGCACCGCTCGTTACGGGCAGAGACATCGGCGTCGACTTTGACGGGAATCCGGCAAGGCGACTGTCGCGGGATTAAACCTTCGTAGGGTTTTGCGCGCCTGGGTTGTGGCCGGAATTTATGTCGTCCTGCGATGGAAGCGGGGAGCGGCGCGTGCGCCGTCCGAGAGCGAAACCGTTCGGGGGAAAGCGTGAACTTCGCGGGTGGTTACGGGTATCTTTTTGAATGCGATTGCGCGGAGGGCAGCGGCAAGTTCCTGTGGCAGGGCTGACCTTTCGAGCCGCCAGCGATTGCAACAGGCGTTCAGGCCGGTGCCTCTCGGCGCCGCAACGCGAAGAGGCGGGTTCTGATCTCCGTTCAGCCCGCACGCTGCGCGGGGAGGGGATGAGGAGCCGCGCCGGGGAAGGAACAGGCGGCCAGCGCCGCGTCGATGCGCAGCAGCAGCCGGACGGCGTGATGCGCCCTGTCGTCGAGCGCCGGGACGACCTCGGTGCCGGTGTCGGCCTCCTGCGGCGGCGGAGGCGTGCCGGCGGTGAGCCGCCCCAGCCACGCCCCGATCCCTTCCACGGCGCGGCGCGCCGGGCCGACCAGGGCCGGATCAGTGATCGGCGCGCCCCTGAGGGCGATGTCCGCGAGTTCGCGCGCCCAGCTCTCGCATCCGCCGAGCAGGACCATGCGCCGCTGCAACTCGCCGTCCCGCGATAGCTGGAAGCCGGACAGCCGGGAGGCCGCGGCGGTGCGCAACTCGCCGAATCGCTGGCTCACCGTGAGGATGCGGGAGGGCAGGTCCGCGGAAGAAGCCTCGTCCAGCATCACCGCGGCCGAGCCGCGGACGAGATCCACCAGCGCCTGCGCGAAGGCTGATGTCGCCTGGTCGACGACGTGGCGATCCCGCCGCACCAGCACCAGGCTGGCGACGAGCCCGCCCGAGATCACGCCGACGGCCGCCTCCTCCAGGCGCAGCAGGAGGACGTCGAAGGTGAAGTAGCCGAGCATGCCGAACAGCAGTCCGAGGATGATGGTGATCCAGAACACCATGACGCCATAGGCCGCGACATTGGCCTGGAAGGCGAGAAAGACGGCGACGATGATGACGGCGAGGCTCGCCAGTTCGTGGCCCGCCAGCAGCGTGGCGAGGAGCACGCCGCCGACCAGCCCGCCAGTGGTGCCGAGGATGAAGGCCATCCCCTTGGCGATGGATTCGCCCCGCGAGCGCGTTCCCTGGAACATGACGAAGGCGGCGAAGGCCGCCCAGTACCAGCGGTTCGGCAGGACGATTTCGCTCAGCATGATGGCGAGGGCGGTCGCGAGCGCGGTCTGGAGCGCCGGCTTCCACCCGGCGATCGCCGGGACAGGCGGGGCGACCGCAGGCTTGTCCGGCCCGGCGCTCGGCGCCTTCCGCTGGACATGCTTCAGCATCGCGATCGCCGTGCCGAGCGGGCCGCCTTCCGAGCGGGCGGGACGATCGCCGTTGTTCGCGTATGACGCCGCCAGTTCCGAGACGATCGCGGCGCGTTCTGCCGGCGTGCCGAGGTCCTCGCCGGCGATGCGGGCAACCCGTTCGGCGCCCAGCCCGATTTCCAGAAGCTGGAGCCAGCTTCTGCCATAGACGCCGGCCGCTCCGGCGATGGCGTTGAGGCGCGCCTGGGCCAGCAGGATCGCCTCGGCGAGCCGCTCGACCTCGCGGCCGAGCGCCGCCTTTCCGCCAGGCTTCCAGGCGCCCGCAGCGGCGGCGGCCCCGATCAGTGCGAGCATGCGGTCGATGCGGCCGCGGATCGCGCCTTGCAGCCGTTCGAACTCTGCGGCCGGCCTTTCCGGCATCAGCACGCAGCGCAGCAGCGCCGCGTCGGCCGCCGCCAAGGCGAGGACCAGCATCCGCATCGGCACGGTTTCGACCGGCTGGCCGGCGACGAGGGCGAAGACATAGGCCACGAGCGACACCATGCCGATCGAGACATAGCGCGGGCCGCGGACCGCGAAATAGGTGACGGCGAACATCAGCACCGGCAGGGCGACCTTTCCGGCCACGGACTGGCCGCCGAGGACGGAGGCCGCGAAGGTCGTCGCGCAGGCGCCGAGGCCGGCGAACAGGATCGTCTTCAGTTTCTCGCCGGTGGACAAGGGCGGCACCGTCGCGGCGATGAACAGCGCGACGGCGAAGCCGAGGACGCGGTCGAGGATCGGGAGTTCGACCGCCGTCCCGATCAGGACCACGAGAAAGAAGGTCAGCGTGCCCGCCAGCGTGGCCCTCAGCGCCGCCAGCAGCCGGAGGGAGCCGGGATCGGGCGGCAGCAGGCGGTCGAGGGCGGCGTGCAGGAGACCGGCCGAGGCGAGATGATGTACCCTGCCTTCCGGATGTTTCCCGCTTTGCGTCGGCCCGGCCTCCTGCCGGACTTCGCCAACATCGCGCGGTGTCGTGTTCGCCATCGAGAAGCACCCGTGCCGGCGAGAGAGGCGGCGTCACCTGCATGGCGCCGATCTTTTAATTTGAGGTATTCCCGGCCGATACGAAAGAAGTATCTGAACCAGGCCGGGTTTGCCGGAGGCTCCAAACTTTGAGAAAGTGGAGCTATGAGCAAATTAGGACAGGTCAAGCATTCGCCTGAAGTGCACGAACGAGCGGTCCGCATGGTTCGCGAGCATAAGGGCGAGTACAATTCGGAATGGGCAGCGATCGTCTCGATAGCGGAGAAGATCGGCTGCAAGGCGGAGACATTGCGGCTGTGGGTTCGTCAGGCCGAGCGGGATGAAGGCCAGCGGCCGGGCCCGACGACGACGGAGCAGGCGCGGATCAAGGAGCTCGAGCGCGAGGTTCGTGAGCTTCGCCAGGCGAACGAGATCCTGCGCAAGGCATCAGCTTATTTTGCCCAGGCGGAGCTCGACCGCCCACGCAAGCCATGAAAGCCTTCATCGACGAGCATCGCTCGGATTATGGGGTCGAGCCGATCTGCAAGGTATTGCCGATCGCCCCTTCCACCTACTGGGAGCATGCTGGCCGCCAGGCCGATCCCGCTCGGGTACCCGAGCGGGATCGGCGCGATGCGGCGCTGAGCCCTCAGATCCGGCGGGTCCACGCTGAGAATCTCTCGGTCTACGGCGCCCGCAAGGTCTGGCTCCAGCTTGGCCGGGAGGGTCATCGGGTCGCGCGCTGCACGGTGCGCCGCCTGATGAAGCGCCTGGACCTGCGCGGGGTTATCCGGGGCAAGACGGTCAAGACGACCGTGAGTTCCCCGGCCACGCCCTGTCCGGCAGACAAGGTCAACCGCAACTTCAAGGCGGCCCGTCCCAATGCCTTGTGGCTGTCGGACTTCACCTATGTCTCGACCTTGTCGAGCTTCGTCTACGTCGCGTTCGTGATCGATGCCTTTGCCCGCCGGATTGTCGGCTGGAAGGCCTCGACCTCCATGCAGTCGGCCTTCGTGCTGGATGCCCTGGAGCAGGCCTTGCATGCTCGTCAGCCCATCAAAGGCGAAGGCCTGATCCATCATTCCGATCGAGGGGTGCAATATGTCTCGATCAAATATACCGATCGATTGAAGGACGCCGGCGTCGAGCCCTCGGTCGGCAGTGTCGGTGACAGCTACGACAATGCCCTCGCCGAGACCATCAACGGCCTCTACAAGGCCGAGGTGATCCATCGCCGAAGCTCATGGCGCACCATGAGCGAAGTCGAGATGGCCACCCTCGAATGGGTCGACTGGTTCAACAATCGCAGACTACTCGAGCCGATCGGCAACATGCCGCCGGCCGAAGCCGAGGCCCGCTACTGGGCTCAACAATCCGAGTTCGCCATCGCGGCGTGACTCAAACGAAACCGCCTCCGGCAAACCCGGCCTGGTTCAATCCGGGGCGAGCGAGCCGACGGGCCGCCCTAGGCGTGAAGCCTGAGCAGGCCTCCGATGATGCGATGCGGATGGCGGCCTGCCGCGGCGGCGCGGAAGGTGGCGATGACAGGAATGCGATCGAGGACGGGGCTGTCGACCTGTCCGGCCATGCGCGGGCTTCAGGCACATTGCGCTGGCATAAGGGAATTGCCTGCCTTCTCCCGAGTCGGGAGAAGGTCCGGTAGGGGATGAGGGTCTAAACTTCGACGTAGATAGCTCAATAGCTTCGCTGGAATTGCAGAAGTCTAGACCCTCATCCGGCGCTGCGCGCCACCTTCTCCCGCTTGGGAGAAGGAAAATCGCGCTATTTTCGGCAAAGCTGGTTCGTCACCGGCTCTTGGCCGCCCCCGTGAGAGAAAATGCCCGTTCCAATTGAATCAATGTGTTGCGATCTATTTTCTTCCCAGCACGTAGGAGCTTCAGGCATGCGTCTTCCTCGCCGCACCCTGACCGGGCCGGATTGTGCACGGGAAGTCGGGGCGACGACGGCTGTGTGGTGTCAGCCGTGGTGCGGTGGTTGGCTATGGACGTGAGGAATCGGGGCCTGGCATGTTGTGCAAGGCCGCCGTCGCCCCTTTCCCGCCAAGCCGAGGCGCGCCAACAGGCAACGCGCCGAGGCTCGGCTCTCTCCCATCGATCCGGATCAAGCCTTCGGCCTGAACCGGGGTGCCGGACGGGAGGCATCGCCGGCGCCGGAGGGCACGGTTCCCTCCATCGCCAGTCCTGCCGGACAGGCCACGCATCCCGACACGGCTTCCGGGCCAGGGAAGCCGATCGGGACGTGCAAGCCTCACCCACGGAACGGCGGGACAGGGGCCTTGGCGGACGGCTTATATCTTCGCCGCACCCCGCCGGCCGGGCAGCCGGGTCCCCGTGCTGCCGCGGCCGCGGACGCTGCGGGCCGGGTTTGCCGGCCGCCGGCGTCCGACAAGGCGATCCGGCCTGGATATGCCCGCTGTCCCATCCTCGCGGACGGTTCGGCCGGCGGCCGGCGCCTCTCCTGTCTCGCGCGGGATCGAGGGCAGGCCCGAAGGCGGCCCGATCCCGGCAAGTTCCTCATCGAGCCCCGTGTGCAGACCTGACGGCCGGGTGATCGCACACCCGGCGCTACCGGATGTCGGCGGTCCCGGCATCGCGCCTGAAGAAGACGCAATGGGGCGGTCTGCAGCGATCCCTTTCGGCGCCGGCCCAGCCATGGCTTCCAACACCATGGCAAGACGGACAAGCGCCTCGATGCGGCTGGCACGCCGCAGGCGTAAACCGGGATCGGCCGGGGTGGGTGGAAGGCACGGAGCGGTATCGCGAACCTTGGCCCCGCCGCGCTTCGTTCCGAGGAAAAGTAGGCCATGGCAAAGGGCGAATGTCAAGGTCTGTGCGTGTTTTGTTCCATAAGGACATGGCGGCCGATGGGCCGAAAACCAAGGCGTGGGGCGGCCATGAAGGCAAGGACAGGGGACGAATAAAGTGCAGCGTCACCGTTATTCAGGTGTGGCCGCTGGACGTGAACGGCAGGCCCATGGTCGGCACCGCCAAAGTGCCTGCGGCGGACCTGCATACCGGACGTTTCCGCTACGCGCCGCCGACTGTATTTCAATTATCGGACGGCGGTTATCGTCAATAGATTCCCGTGTCTGGCGGCTCGACAATAGGCCGGAAGTGATCGGATCCGGGTCTTCGTCCGACGGCGTGAACGGAGGATGGAGTCGGCCGGAGCGGGTGGAAGGGGCGGGCTGGTATCGCGAGCCTTGGTCCTGCCGCGCTTCGTTTCGAAGGAAAGTATGCTAGGCGGAAGGGCGGATGTCACGATTTGTTCTTGTTTTGTTGGCATCGCCGCGGCATAGTGTGATTATGTTCGTTTAATCGACGCATCTCCATGATGTGCTCCATTTGCCTCTCGGCAGCCCAGATGAATTTGCCCCTGGTGTACTTCCAAGGTCGACAAAGACTTGAAGTCCTTACGTCGATCCAAACAATATCAGCGTTGCCGCAAACGTGGGCGCCAAGCTTTGGATGCGATCCACTAGCTTGACTGTCACGTTCATCGTGAGCGCCTACGATGATAGATTGTTTCGGATTGGTGTCGAGTGTATAAAGATGCTGCACACGGGTTGAATAGACTTGAATAGAAACGTTTATGTGCATGGGCTTTGAAAATCTGGGGGAGTTATGACTGAAATTGAAATTACGAGACGGCAATCCGATTCTTTGATTGTTCGGCTGTGGCGCGGAGATGTGCCGCTCGCGGTGACTTACTGGGTATTCGGCGTTGTGGTCGGGGCGATACTGCGATTGGCGCTTCCTGGGGTCACTTATCTCGTTTTCGCAAACGCTAAGAACCTCAGTAATTTCGACGTCAGCGCGATACTGTACCTTGCCTGGGGTGTTGTATCTGCATATTTCATATTCGTTTTTGTAGCTATATGGCGCAGTGCGGCAAAATACGCCAAGCTGAAACCGGACAAAAAAGGACGGGCTATTTTAGCGCAAATTGTGGTGTTTCTGGGATTTGTCTCGTTCGTTTCAAATGTCGGGATTCAAATGTCGAGAGATAGCCGAAAGGCTTTGACAACTGAAAGTTCAAGTTCGCCAGACGAGAAGATGCAGTATCAGGCGATGATGGCGGGCTTGAATTCAGATCTTCCAAAGATGATCGATGCGGTTACGCGGCTCAACAAGATCAATATCGACAGAGATGGAATCCAATATTACGAGACAATCACAGTTCCCGTCACTGACAAAGACGGTTTTCTTAATCGCCTAAAGGTAAGCGTCTCAAATTCGCTTTGTAAATCGAATGCAAATACATTAGACCTCATGAGGAATGGCTCGACGTTTCGTTATTACTACTTGGATAGCGATAATCGGTTGATAGGCAGTTTGGCCGTAACTGAGCATGATTGCCCATCTTGACCGACGTCGTAATGATTTGGATCGCTTCATGCACTGTTGTATAAGCGCTCCCGTCGGTGCAAAGGAAGCGAGCCTCACCCCAGCAGCAAGCTATCGTCGTCCAGCTCTTCCCCGCGCACCCTGCTGAACAGCTTGAGGAGATCCGGCACGTCGAGGCCTTGGCGCTCGTTGCCGGCGAGGTCGAAGGCGACCTTGCCTTCGTGCAGCATCACCGTGCGGGTGCCGTAGTCGAGCGCGTGGCGCATCGAATGGGTCACCATCAAAGCGGTGAGCTTCTGCTCCTCCACGATGCGGCGGGTCAATTGCAGCACGAAATCGGCGGTGCGCGGATCGAGCGCGGCGGTGTGTTCGTCGAGCAGCAGGATCTTCATGCCGGCGAGCGTCGCCATCAGCAGGCTGACGGCCTGGCGCTGGCCGCCGGAGAGCAGGCCCATGGAATCGCCGAGGCGGTTTTCGAGGCCGAGGCCCAGCACCGCCAGCCGGTCGCGGAAGACGGCGCGGCGGGCGGCGTCGAGCGAGGCCCTGAGCCCGCGCGCACGGCCGCGGGCATGGGCGAGCGCCATGTTCTCCTCGATCGACAGCGCCTCGCAGGTGCCGGCCATCGGATCCTGGAACACGCGGGCGACGAGGCCGGCGCGCCGCGGCGCCGACCAGCGGGTGACGTCGATGCCGCCGATCTCGACCCGGCCGCGCTCGGCGGCGACATCGCCGCTCAGCACGTTCAGCAGGGTCGACTTGCCGGCGCCGTTCGAACCGATCACCGTGACGAATTCGCCGGCGGGAATGGCGAGGTCGAGGCCGCGCAAGGCGCGGTTCTCGAGCGGCGTGCCCCGGCCGAAGGTGACATGGACGCCCTGGACCGCGATCATCTCAGGCGCTCCGCCGGAACAGGGATTTGAGCGGATTGCGCATGCTCGGCAGCATCAGCGCCAGGCCGACGAGCACCGCCGTCACCAGATTGAGGTCGGAGGCCTGCAGGCCGAGCACGCCGGTGTTGAGGGCCAGCGCGATGGCGATGCGGTAGACGAGCGCGCCGATCACGCAGGCCAGCAGCATCACGACGATCGAGCGGGTGCGGAACAATGTCTCGCCGAGGATGACGGCGGCGAGGCCGCTGACGATGGTGCCGGTGCCGACGGTGACGTCGGCGAAACCCGCGGTCTGCGCGAACAGGGCGCCGGCGAGGGCGACGAGGCCGTTCGACAGCGCCATGCCGACATAGATGTGCAGGCTGGTCGAGATGCCCTGCGCCCGCGCCATGCGCGCATTGGCGCCGGTGGCCCGCATCGCCAGGCCGAATTCCGAGGTCAGGAAGCGGCCGAGCGCCAGCCCGACGGCGAGGACGACGACGGCGAGCGTCACCACCTTCAGCATGGCCCGCACCGGCAGGCCGAGGGCGGCGATCGCCGGCGACAGCCAGGTGAACAGGTTCACTACCGTGTCCTGGTTGATCAGCGCGACGTTCGGCTTGCCCATGATGCGCAGATTGACAGAGAACAGCGCGATCATCGTCAGGATGCTGGCGAGCAGATGCAGGATGCCGAAACGGACATTGAGCCAGGCCGTCACCAGCCCGGCGACGGCGCCGGCGGCGATGGCGGCGAGCGTCGCCAGCACCGGATCGACCCCGGCGACGATCAGCGTCGCCGCCGTGGCGGCGCCGAGCGGGAAGCTGCCGTCGACCGTGAGGTCCGGAAAGTTGAGGACCCGGAAGGACAGATACACCCCGAGCGCGACCAGGGCATAGACCAGGCCGATTTCGATGGCGCCCAGAAAGGCGAACAGGCTCATCGGCTTATCCTGCTGAAGGTGTGCCGGGGTGCGTGGACATTCTGTCCACAGGCATCGGACCTGGCCGGCGAAGGCACGATTTGCCTTCTCCCGTGTGGGAGAAGGTGGCGCGCAGCGCCGGATGAGGGACTCAACTTCGACAATTCAAACATCTTTATCGAGCTATTCGTCGAGGTTTAGACCCTCATCCCCCTGCCGGGACCTTCTCCCGGCCCGGGAGAAGGCGGCCAATTCTCGGATCCCAGAGCGTCTTGTGTTTTGACGGAATCAGCAAAGCGCAAAGACGCGTCGAAAAACAAGGAGTTAGAGCAAAGCGCCGTTTCTGCCTAAACGCGCTTTGCTCGAGAGCATACGGGCAAGATCCCGCGCTGCCGATCCTCAGTCGATCACCTTCTTGGCGCGGCTCAGCACCGCCGGCGGGATGGTGACGCCCATGGCGGCGGCGGCCTTGGTGTTGATGAACAGATCGGTGCCGCTGGCGTTGCGCACGGGGATGTCGCCGGGCTTCTCGCCCTTCAGCACGCGCACGACGACGGCGCCGGTCTGGCGGCCGATCTCGTAATAGTTGAAGCCGACCGAGGCGATGGTGCCGCGCACCACGCTGTCGGTGTCGCCGGAGAACACCGGGATCTTGTTGTCGGTGCCGACGCCGATCACCGCCTCGAGCGCCGAGACGATGGTGTTGTCGGTGGGGACGTAGATCACGTCGACCTTGCCGACCAGGCTCTCGGCCGCCGCCTGCACGTCGGCCGATTTCGAGGCGGGCGCGACCACGATCTCGACATTCCACTTCGGCGCCATCTTCTGCAGCGCGGCGACCAGCACCGCGCCGTTGGCTTCGCCCGGATTGTAGGGCACGCCGATCTTGCGGGTGTTGGGCAGGATCTCCTTGATGAGATCGAGGTGGTCGGCCAGCGGCGAGAAATCGGCGATGCCGGTGACGTTGCCGCCGGGATGGTCGCGATCTTTGACGAGCTGGGCGCCGACCGGATCGGTGACGGCGGTGAACACCACCGGGATGTCCTGCGTCGCGGCGACCACGGCCTGCGCCGAGGGCGTGGCGATCGGCACGATGACGGTCGGGTTCTCGCCGATATATTTCTGGGCGATCTGCGCGGCGGTGGCCGGGTTGCCCTGCGCGGATTCATAGTGGAAGACGAGGTTCTCGCCGTCCTTGTAGCCGGCTTCCTCCAGCGCCTTCTTGACGCCGTCGCGCGCCGCGTCGAGGGCCGGATGCTCGACGATGGCGGTGACGTCGACCGTCACCTTGTCGGCGGCGAAGGCCGCCGAATGCAGAAATGCCAGTGCCACGCCCGCTGCGAGCGCCAATCGTCCGATGCGCATAGTGTTTTCCCTGCTTCGCCGGCAGGCCCGCACGCTTCGCCTCCCCGGCGCATGCGGGCCTGAATCTCCCGCCAAGCGATCAACGAAACCTTCGCGCAATGCAAGAGGGCTTCGGGCCGGCAGCCGGAAAATTTGGGCCGATGCCCGCTCGAAACCGCGCGCGGGCCGGCCGCGCTTTCGGTGAGACGCGCCTTTCGGCTGCCTGAAAATTTCGCGCCGCTGCCCGGAATCCGGGCTGGACTCAATTGTCATAATGTTCCTACATTCGCCCATGAGCTGGAACGCCACACCCCTGTCGCACGGCCCCGTCCCCCTGTGGTTTCAGATCGCGGAGCGCCTGCGCGCCGCCATCGCCGCGGGCACGTTTTCGGCCGGTGACGTGCTCCCGTCCGAGGCCGAGCTGCACGCCGCCTTCGGCGTGAGCCGGACGACGGCCCGCGCCTCGCTGGAGCGGCTGCGGCAGGAAGGGCTGATCAGCCGCCATGCCGGACGGGGCTCGATCCTGCTGAAGCCCAAGGTCGAGCAGCCGGCCAACCAGCTCGCCAGCTTTTCCGAGGATATGAGCCGGCGCGGCCTGCGGGCCTCCTATGCGACGGCGAGCGCCGCGCCCGCGCCGCTGACGAGCGAGGCGGCGGAGGCGCTGGGCTTGGCGCAGGGCGCCGAGGCCTTCTGCATCCACCGGCTCCTCCAGGCGGACGGCGAGCCGATGGGGCTATCCGTCTCCTGGCTGGCGCCGGAGGTCCTCGCCACCTCGGCGCCGCCGACCGTCGCCGACCTCGACGCCGGCTCCCTCTATGCCTGGCTCGCGCGCCATTGCGGCGCGCGGATCACCGGCGGGCACGAATATATCGAGGCGGCCGGTGCCGACGCCGCCACGGCGCGAAGCCTCGGCGTGGCGCGGAACGCGCCGATCCTCGTCGCGCGCCGCCGCTCATGGGGGCCGGACGGCAGGCCCGTCGAATATGCGGTGATGCGCTATCGCGCCGACCGCTACCGTTTCAGCGTCGACCTCGCGCGGGCATGACGCCATGTCCCGTCCGCGCCTCCCCTTGATTGAAAAGAGTGATTGCCCGTGAAACCCCAGGTCCTGCCTGCCAAGCCCAACATGCTGGAGACGCTGTTTCCGGTGAAGAAGCCGGTGATCGGCGTCATCCATCTGCGTCCCCTGCCGGGCGCGCCGCGCTATGCCAACGAGCCGGTCGGGGACATCTATGCGGCGGCGGTGGCCGATGCGCGGACGCTCTCGCAGGGCGGCATCGACGGCATCATCCTGGAAAACGCCAGCGACATGCCGTTCGCCCGGCCAGAGCATATCGGCCCCGAGACGGTGGCGGCGCTGACGGCGGCCTGCCTCGCGGTGCGCGGGGCGGTCGACACCCCGATCGGCATCACCTGCGTCGCCAACGGCGTCATTCCGGCCCTGGCCGTCGCCAAGGCCGTGGGCGCCCGCTGGGTTCGGGCCAACCAGTGGGTCAACGCCTATGTCGCCAATGAGGGCATCCTCAACGGCCCCGCCCCGGAGGCGATGCGCTACCGCTCCCGCATCCGCGCCGACGAGGTCGCCATCTTCGCCGACGTCCACGTCAAGTTCGGCGCCCATGCCATCACCGCCGACCGCAGCATCGCCGAGCAGGCGACGGATGCCGAATGGTTCGACGCCGACGTGCTGATCGCCTCCGGCACGCGGACGGGCTCGCCCACCGAGCCGCGCGAGGTCGAGGAGGTGAGGGGCGGCACCAACCTGCCGGTCATCGTCGGCTCCGGCCTCACCGCCGAGCAGGTGCCGTCGCTGTTCGGCGTCGCCGACGGCGCCATCGTCGGCCAGTGGCTCAAGCATGACGGGCGCTGGTGGAACGCCGTCGATCCCCGCCGCGTCGAGGCGCTGATGAACGCCGTCTCCGCCGTGAGGAGCGCGGCATGACCCTGCTCACCGGCGAAACGGACGTCTTCTCCGCAGCCGCGACCGGGCAGCGCTGCGTCGTCGCCTTCCTGGCCAGGCGCCTGCCCGCCGCCGGGGGCATCTTCGGCGCCCGCGAGCGCGAGGCGGTCGGCGCCGTCCTGCGCGACCTCGCGGCCGAGGGCTGGCACCTGTCGGTGCGGGCGATGTTCGGGGACGGCGACGGCGCGGAGCCCGCGGCGTTCGATTGCGGCTTCGCCCACAATGTCGACATCGCCGGCGCCTTCGAGGCGCCGACGGTCTCGGCCGCCGTCGAGGGCACCATCCGCCTCGAGCGGGCCGGCTGGTCGCGGCGCTTCGCCACCGAATGGCTGCTCGGCCCGCGCGAATTCGCCACCGTGCGCGGGCAGGGGGCGGCGACGGAACGCGACTGGGGCTTCCTCGCTCTGTGGGAATGGAACGATGCCTGGGCGGCGGCCACCCCGGACGAGCGCCGGGAATACGACGCCGAATGCGACGTCGCCTTCAGGAACGACCTCGCGCTCGACGTGACGATCGCCGGCCGCCACCGCCTCGACTGGGCGAGCTCCTGGCATCATCTCGGCATCTGGGAGGTGCCGGACCTGGCGACGGTGGACGAGGCGATGACCGGGCATGAGCACGCGGCCGACTTCAAGTTCACCACCTCCCGCCATTTCATCGGCCGTCGCAGGCCGCTGGCCGACCTGCTGGCCGCCGCCTGAGGAGCGCATCATGAACGCAACGATCTGGATCCACTATGCCCGCCCCCGCCCGCATTGGTACGGGCTCGGCCCCGAGCAGCAGGCCGAGCACAAAGCGGCCTGGCGCGAGGTCGCGCAGGCGTCCGCGGCGAAGGGCGCCGAGCCTCTCGGTGCCTATCACGTGCGCGGCCAGCATGATTACGAGACGGTGGAGGTCTGGCGCTTCCCGAGCCCGGAGGCGGCGTTCGAGCATTGGGCCGGCCTGACGGCGAGGGCCTATGGCGAATGGTTCGCCTTCGCCAACAATGTCGGCCTCTCCGCCGAGGTGCTGCCGTGACGGCGGTCCCGCTCCTCGAAGCGCGTGGCATCCGGCGCCAGTTCGGCCATGTGCACGCGCTGGATGGAGCGGACTTCACCGTCTTCCCCGGCGAGATCTGCGCCCTGATCGGCGACAACGGCGCCGGCAAGTCCTCGCTCGTCAAGATCCTGTCGGGTGCGGACCGGCCGGACGGCGGCCAGATCCTGCTCGGCGGCCAGCCCGTCTCCTTCGATTCGCCCCATGCCGCCCAGCGCCACGGCATCGCCACCGTCTACCAGGACCTGGCGCTCGCCCCCGAGCTGGCGCCGTTCGAGAACCTCTTCCTCGGCCGGGAGGAGATGAAGCCCGGCCTGCTCGGCACGCTCGGATTTCTCGACCGCGCCTCGATGCGGCGCAAGGCGGCGGACCAGTTCGCCCGGCTCGGCGTGCGGCTGCGCTCGGCCCGCGTCTCCGTCTCCTCGCTGTCCGGCGGCCAGCGCCAGTCCGTCGCCATCGCCCGGGCGGCGATGTGGGCCGACAAGGTGATCTTCATGGACGAGCCCACCGCCGCCCTCGGCGTGGTGCAGACCGGCCGGGTGATCGAGCTCATCCGCCAGGTGCGCGACCAGGGCATCGCCGTCGTCCTCATCAGCCACAACATGCCCCAGGTGCTCGCCGTCGCCGACCGCATCGAGGTGCTTCGCCTCGGCCGGCGGGTGGCGAGGATCGAGGCCGCGACGGCCAGCGTCGACAGCCTGATCGCCGCGATGACGAGCGGCACGGCCGACGCCAAGGAGATGCCGTGATGGCGAGCGCCAACGATCCCACTTCCGCCGCCGAGGCCGAGGCCGGCGCGAGCCGCGATGTCTGGGGCCGCCTTCTCGGCGGCGGCTGGATCTTCCTGCTGCTGATCGCCCTGATCGTGATCTTCTCGGCGCTGCGGCCGACGCAGTTCGGCTCCGCCTACAACCTGTCGATGCTCGCGGTGAATGCCGCGATCCTGCTGGTGCTGTCGGTCGGGCAGACCTTCGTCATCATCGCCGCCGGCATCGACCTGTCGGTCGGCGCCGTCCTCGTCTTCGCCTCCATCACCTCGGCGCAGGCGATGCTGCATCTGTCCGGCGCGCCCGGCGGCACCTACGGCACGACCGGCGGCGGCTGGGGCGTCGTCCTCGCCGGCCTCGCCGTCGCCCTGGCCAGCGGCGCCTTCTGGGGCGCGGTGAACGGCTTCCTCGTCGCCGTGGCGCGCATTCCCGCGCTGATCGTCACGCTCGGCACCTTCGGCATGGCGCTCGGCTTCGCGCAGATCCTCACCAACGGCGTCGATGTCCGCGCCGTGCCGGAACTGCTCGTCGACGTCATCGGCTCCGGCACGGTCGCCGGCGTGCCGGTGCTCGTCGTGATCGCCATCCTCGTCAGCCTGCTCGGCGCCGTCGTGCTGCATCTCACGCGCTTCGGCCTGCATGTCTTCGCCGTCGGCTCGGATGCCGAGGCGGCGCGGCGGTCGGGCATCAATGTGCGGGCGCGCCTCATCGGCATCTATGTGCTGTCGGGCATGCTCGCCGGCCTTGCGGCGATGATGTCGACGGCCCGCTTCGGCACCACGACCATCGGCGGCCATGCGATGGACAATCTCTCGACCATCTCGGCGGTGGTGCTCGGCGGCACCAGCCTGTTCGGCGGCATCGGCAGCATCGCCGGCACGGTGGTCGGCGTGTTCATCCCCATCGTCCTGCTGAACGGCTTCGTGATCCTCGGCATCCCGCCGTTCTGGCAGACGGTGGCGACGGGCGCCGTGCTCGTCCTCGCCGTCTGGATCGACCAGCTCAAGCGCCGCGCGAGAGAACGCGGCTGAGACTCAACCATCCAACAGGAGAACGCAGATGAAGACGAAACATCTTCCCGTCGCGGCCGGGCTTGCCGCCGCAGGCTTCCTTTTGTCCACCGCCGCCTTCGCCGCCGAGCCTTCGGTCGCGCTCGTGCTCGGCGTCAAGGGCAGCCCGTTCTACCAGGCGCTCGCCTGCGGCGCCCAGGCCAAGGCCAAGGAGCTCGGCCTCGCCCTCACCGTCTCGGCGCCCGACCAGTTCGCCGCCGACAGCCAGATCCCGGTGGTCAACGCCGTCGCCGCCACCAAGCCGGCGGTCGCCGTGGTGGTGCCGACGGACGCGCAGGCGCTCGTCGCCCCGCTGAAGCAGCTCGCCGGCCTCGGCACCAGGATCGTCACCGTCGACCAGACGGTCCGCGACAATTCCTTCGTCGAGACGCAGATCGTCACCGACAACGAGCAGGGCGGCAAGCAGGCCGCCGACGCCATGAACACGCTGCTGGGCGGCAAGGGCAAGGTGCTGGTCATCACCCAGCCGCCGGGATCGGCGGCGCAGGACGCCCGCACCACCGGCTTCGAGGAGGAGCTGAAGAAATATGCCGGCCTCGATTATCTCGGGCCGCAATATCAGAGCGACGACCCGCAGAAGGCGGCGGAGATCGTCACCTCCACGCTGTCGGCTCATCCCGACCTCGCCGGCATCTTCTCCACCAACGACCAGGGCGCCATCGGCGCGCTGACCGGCCTGCGGCAGGCGGGGGCGCTCGGCAAGGTCAAGGTCGTCGCCTATGACGCGGCGAGCGCGGAGGTCGCCGCCTTCAAGAACGGCAGCATCCAGGCGCTGATCGCCCAGAATCCCAAGGTCGAAGGCGAGGTCGCCATGCAGACGGCGCTCACGCTGACCAAGGGCGGCCATCTCGACAAGACGACGCTGACCGAGATCGTCACCATCAAGGCCGGCGACACCGCGACCGCCGACAAATACGAGTACAAGGGCGACTGCATGTGATGCGGCGCCCGGCTCCGGCGTTCGCGCCGGAGCCGTCCCGAACTGTCTCGAAGGCTCGCTACGCGATCAACGGTTCGTCCCGAGCGCCCGGCTGAAAGCGTCGGTGACCCTATCGATCAGCTGTTCGTGGATCTCGAGCCGCGAACGGCCTCCGCCGTCCGAACAGATGGGATCGCCGATCTTTTCGGCGTCGGCGAGATCGGCAGCGCCGGCCTTGCACACGGCGAACATGCTGAAGTGGCTCGCATCGGCGATCGTGGCGTAGCTGTTGCGGGGAATGGCTTTCGCGATCCCCGCGGCTTGCGTGGCCGGCGGGATCTTCCCCGGCTGGCCGAGATTCACGATGCCGACAGGGATCGAAATCCGGGAAAACGTATCGGCCTGAAAGACGTCGACCGGGGCGGGATCGATCGCCATGGCGAAGCGAATCCGCTTGTCTTCGTTGTCACGGCCGGCGAGGCGCATGTCCATGGCGTGGAGATCGACGCCGCTCTGCCTCACCCATCCGCACAGCGAGGTGTTGGGTGCGCCGGTGTCGCAATAGCCCGCCAGGCGTCGTGGATCGATGCGGGCGCCGGCCAGCGCCAGGGCGGTGTTGCCGCCCATGGACAGCCCGAGGACGCCGACCTTCCCGGCATCGAGGCTGTCCTTGAAGGCGGCCTCCTTCTCGACCGCGTCCAAGGCCGCGCTGACATCCGAGGGTCTCAGCCAGAGCTTCATCGTCTCCGCGGCGGATCGGTTCGCACCGGTATTGCCCGGATGGGTGGGAGCCGCCACGATGAAGCCCCGCCTGGCCAGGGGCGTCGCAATCCAGCTCATGGCTTGCGCGGTTCCTCCCAGGCCTGCGCCATGGGATAGCAGGATCACAGGATATTTTCCCTGCGACAGAGGGGCGTCCAGCATGGCGGGCGTCCCGATAAAGAAGACGCTCTCGCCAAGCGTGACGGGTCTGCCTCCTGCATCCGCCGGATACCACACGGTCACGGCAAGATCGCCGCCGCGTTCCTTGGAGGGAGCCGCAATCTGACGCACCCCGACATTGTCGCTGGCGAGGGCTGATTGTTGCCCCATCGCCGTCGCAGCGACGGCGATGCAAAGCGCCGCCGCGATCTCAATCACGACCTTCATTGGTTTCCTCTTTGGCCTTTGTCCGCGACATGCCGTCGATCGCCGGACGCGCATGCGGGCGGCACGGGGCAGCGTGTGTCAGGCGCAGGATCGGCCGGAAGCCGCAACGGTTCGCCCTCGAACACGATCCCGGACGGACGAGATCGCGTTCGAGGGCGTCCGGTGCGATGGGAAAGGACTACGCGGCGGGCGCCTGGGTTGGCGCATCGGGCGCCGCGGCTGTTTCTCCGCCGGCACGGCGATAGCTGCTCGGGGTCATGCCGGTGACGCGCAGGAATTCCCGGTTGAAATTCGATTTCGTGCCGAAACCCGCTTCCAGCATGATGGCCGTCACCGGATCGCGCGTGGAGATCAGGCGGCGCTTGGCCTCGCCGACCCGGTACTCATTGACGATCTGAGAGATGTTGCGACCGTGAATTCGGTTCAGGGCGCCGGAAATCCGGCGTCCCGGGATGCCAGCACGCCGTGCGAGACGCTCCAGGGTCAGGTCCGGATCGCGATAGAGGTGCTGTTCCCTCATCAGGATGTCGATCCGGTCCGCTATGGCCGCGTCATCCTCGATGCTCGAAGGGGCAGGCGGAGGGCCGGAGGGGGAGGGCACGAAATTCTCCTCGGGCGTGTCGGCCTCGTTGCCCGGACGCGCATCGTCCGCGACCGTGGCGGCGTAGCCGGCGACCGCCAGCCACAGGACGCTCGCGACGGTCAGGAGCGTCCGGGCCTGCCGGCCGTCGCCGAGGAAGAAATCGAGCGATATCGCCGCATCGATGAAGGCCGTCGTCACGAACAGGACCGCCATCGCGACGAGCGCCTTGTGGGCGGTCCACTCATCGGTGATGCGGACGGCGGAAAGCGCGACCGGCCCCTGCCGCGCAACCCGCAGGAGCGCAAGACCGTATCCGAGATAGATGGCGAAGAGGGCGATATCGACCGGCGCGCGCCAGAAGGCGACGAGAACCGCGACCAGGGTCGCCGGCGCCAGATGCGGCAACAGGCTTGAGGGCTTTGCGGGGGTGTTGCGGCGAAGCTGATCGAAGGCCGCGAAGGAGAGCGCAGGCAGGACCGCGGCGACGACCGGCTGGATAAAGCGGGCGGGATACCAGCCGGCGTTCCAGTTCAACCCCGACAACGCCGCTTGAACGGCGAAGGTCGCGACGAGCAGGGGAAACAGGCCGAGCTTTCGCTTTTCCTGCCGCATCATCCGCAAAAGGACAAGGCAGAGAACGAGGGAAATGACGAAGGGCAGCGGTATCGAGGGCATGCCTGATCCTTATCACGGGAAGGCTCCCCGGGCGTATCCACGCGCCATGCGACAGGCGCGAAAATCGCCGTCCCGGCACAGACCGGCTGCCCCCTGGCGCCGAGGCCCATGCGGGGGGCCGCCTGCGGCGAGGACGGCTCTGCCCGGCGGCGGCGGGAGCATCCTCCAGACGGGCTGATCGACTTTCTCGATTGAGAAAATGCACCAAAACAATGAGTTAGAGAAAAATTGCCAAATTCGTTCTATCAATCGGAAAGGGCGGGCTGGACAGCACGCCGCCTCGAACGGAAAAGCCATGAACGACACCACGAGCAAGAACGCCTTGCCCCTCTTCCTGTGCATCGGCGACATCGACGTCGATATCCTCTTCGGCGTCGACCGCCTGCCCGTCCGCGACAGCAAGGTCAACGGGCGCCGGCTGCAGCGCGTGCCCGGCGGCATGGCCGGCAACGTCTCGATGGGCCTGGCGCGGCTCGGGGCGCGCGTGCGCCTGCTTGGACGTGTCGGCGACGACGAGGACGGCGTGTTCGCGCTCCAAGGACTGGCCGGCGCCGGCGTCGACACCGGCTTCGTGGTGCGGATGGCGGGTGTCGACACCTTTTCCTGCATCGGGCTGATCACGCCCGACGGCGAGAAGTCGCTGGTCAAGCTGATGACGCCGGCCTACCGACCCGAGGCGGACGACATCGTGCCCGGCGTGCTCGCCGGCGTCGCCCATGCGCATCTGACCTCCGGCGGCGATCCGGCTTTGTGCGAGCGGCTGGTCGAGGCGGCCCATGCGGCGGGGGCGACCTGCTCGCTCGACATGGAACGCGCCGACCTGCCGAAGGACGGCGACGAGATCCGGCGCGCCATCCGCGGCTTCGATCTCCTCTTCTGCAACGCCGAATCGCGCGCGGCGCTGGACGAGGCGCTCGGGCGCGACCTGTTCGGCCTGGTGGCGCAGGTGGTGACCACGCTCGGCGCCGAAGGCAGCCGCGTCGACGGGGAGGGCGGCGCGGTGCAGATTCCCGGCTTCCCGGCCGAGGTGATGGACACCACCGGCGCGGGCGACTGCTTCGCCGCCGCCTGCCTCCAGGCTCGCATCGTGCAGGGCCTCGACTGGCCGGAGGCCCTGCGCTTCGCCAACGGCGCCGCGTCGCTGTCCACCACCGGCTACGGCGCGCAGTCGGCCCTGCCGACCCAGGCCGAGGTCGAAAGCCTGCTCGCCCGCACGGGCCGATAGAGGGCGCGAGCGCCCTGGGACCGCCGGCTTCCGGCCGGCATCGTCATGATGGAAACCAAATGTTGCTCATTGTCGGAACAGTTCGCTTGCCGCCCGCCAACCTCGAGAAGGCACGCCCCGCGATGCGGGCCATGGTGTCGGCAAGCAGGGCGGAGGATGGCTGCGTGGAATATGCCTATGCCGAAGACGTCCTTGATCGGGGTCTCATCCACGTCAAGGAGATCTGGCGGGATCAAGCCGCGCTGGATCGGCATTTTGCGTCCGACCATATCGCCGTCTGGAGGGCAAGCTGGCCTGCACTCGGCATCGGCGACAGGGATCTGCATGCCTATGAGGTGGAGAAGAAGCCCCGCGCGACATAGACAATATGCGCCGCCGACCCGATTGCGGCGCGAAGGCATGCGACACCCCACCCCGACTGCGGACGCCCGACAAAAAACCCGCGCCGGTTGCCCGGCGCGGGTTCCTGAAGCCGAAGCTTCGATCGGGTCTCAGCGCTTCTCGGTGCGGGCGCGCAGCGCTGCGCCGAGAATGTCGCCGAGCGAGGCGCCGGCATCGGACGAGCCGTAGGTCGCGATCGCTTCCTTCTCCTCGGCCATTTCCAGAGCCTTGATCGAGACCTGCACCTTGCGGGCCTTGCGATCGAACTGGATGACGCGGGCGTCGACCTTTTCGCCGGCGGCGAAACGCTCGGGGCGCTGGTCGGCGCGGTCGCGGGCGAGGTCGCCACGGCGGATGAACGCCGTGAGGTCGGTGCCGGCGATCTTGACGTCGATGCCGCCTTCCTTCACGTCGGTCACTTCGCAGGTGACGACCTGGTTCTTCTTCAGTTCGCCGGCATCGACGAAGGGATCACCCGCGAGCTGCTTGATGCCCAGCGAGATGCGCTCCTTCTCGACATCCACGTCGAGCACCACGGCCTTGACCATGTCGCCCTTGCGGAAATCGTCGATGACCTGCTCGCCCGGACGGTTCCAGTCGAGGTCGGAGAGATGGACCATGCCGTCCACATCGCCGTCGAGGCCGATGAACAGGCCGAACTCGGTCTTGTTCTTGACTTCGCCTTCGACCACCGAACCGTTCGGATGCTTGTCGGCAAAATCTTCCCAGGGGTTGGAAAGCGTCTGCTTGAGGCCGAGCGAGATGCGGCGCTTGATCGGGTCCACCTCGAGGATCTGCACTTCCACTTCCTGCGAGGTGGCGACGATCTTGCCGGGATGGACGTTCTTCTTGGTCCACGACATTTCGGAGACGTGGATCAGGCCTTCGATGCCCGGCTCCAGTTCCACGAACGCGCCGTAGTCCGTGATGTTGGTGACGCGGCCGGTGAACTTGGCCTGCAGCGGATACTTGGCGTCGATGCCGAGCCACGGATCGGCCTGGAGCTGCTTCATGCCCAGCGAGATGCGGTGCGTCTCGTGGTTGATCTTGATGATCTTGACCTTGACCTGCTGGCCGATGGTCAGGAGCTCGGTCGGATGGTTGACGCGGCGCCATGCGATGTCGGTGACATGCAGGAGGCCGTCGATGCCGCCGAGGTCGACGAACGCACCGTAATCGGTGATGTTCTTGACGACGCCGTCGACGACCTGGCCCTCTTCGAGGTTCTGGACGATCTCGTGGCGCTGTTCGGCGCGGCTCTCTTCGAGGACCGTGCGGCGCGAAACGACGATGTTGCCGCGGCGGCGATCCATCTTGAGGATCTGGAAGGGCTGCGGCACGTTCATCAGCGGGGTCACGTCGCGGATCGGCCGGATGTCGACCTGGCTGCGCGGCAGGAACGCCACGGCGCCGTCGAGATCGACCGTGAAGCCGCCCTTGACCTGGTTGAAGATGACGCCGTCGACCTTTTCATTGGCCTCGAACGACTTTTCGAGCTTGACCCAGCTCTCTTCGCGGCGAGCCTTGTCACGCGAGATGACGGCTTCGCCCAAAGCATTTTCGATGCGCTCGAGATAGACTTCGACGACATCGCCGACCTTGATCGCGTTCTCGCGGCCCGGTCCGTTGAATTCCTTGAGGGCGACGCGGCCTTCGGTCTTCAGGCCGATATCGATAACCGCAAGGTCCTTCTCGATGGCGACGACGGTTCCCTTGACGACCGAACCTTCGGCCATGTCGCTGGTGCCGAACGTCTCGTCGAGCATCGCAGCGAAGTCGTCGCGCATCACGTTTGTCTGTAAGGACATATAGTTTTCCTGGCGCCGGCGGTTTGCGTTGATCATCGTTCCCGCCGCGCGGCGAAGCTGCATCGGGCAACTTCAGACGGCGTGCCCTTATCGAAGGCACGACCGGCCGGCGCATGGCCCGCAAGGCGAGAACGTCGTTCCATCTATTGTCTGAACACGGGCCGGCAATCGATGATGGTCGTGCCGGCGCGCGCGTCCCAGGACAGGCGAGCATCAGATGCGCAGTTCCATATCAAGATGGCGCGCCACGAGCAAGGTGAAAGCCCGAAGATCGGTGCGATAAAGCGCCTGCCCGGATATTTATGTGGGAGGGCTGTGCGGGAAAGCAAGCCCGGTATGCCAGTCCCCGACCGGCATGGAACCGTCGCGGGTGCAGAGAAGGCGGGTCGGGGGGACCCGCCCACCGGCGTGCCGGCACTCAGTCCGCCTTCTGTCGCAGGCTCTCCAGCGCCTCGCGCACCGTGGGATCGATGCCGGCGCCGCCGGCGTCGAGATGGGCGAAGATCTTCTCGCGCATGCGCGGATCCCAGAATTTGCGGATATGCTCGGCGATGCCCGGCACCCGGCTCTCCTCGCGCTGCGAGGCGAAGAACTTGCCGATCTGGTTCGCCATCATTACGAGCTTTTCCGATCCATCATGCGACATGGGCGAGCCTTTCGGGGACGATGCGGTGCGGATGGGTGAAGATCTCGAAGCCGTCGGACCGCGCGACGCCGATCAGGGTGATGCCGGCTTCGCCGGCGATGCGGACGGCGAGCGCGGTCGGCGCCGACACCGCCACCACCACCGGCGCGCCGATCATCGCCGCCTTCTGCACCATCTCGACCGAGATGCGGCTGGTGAGGACGAGGATGCCCGGGAGCGCGGACGTCACCGCACCATCGGCCTTGCCGGTTGTCGCGACGTCCGCTCCTGCAACCGCATCGCTCGCGGCGAGGGCCCCGGCGAGCTTGTCCAGCGCGTTGTGCCGGCCGACATCCTCGCGCAGGGCGAGGAGCCCGTCGGCCTTGGTCCAGAAGCCGGCGGCATGCACCGCCCTCGTCAGGCGGCCGAGTTCCTGCGCGGACGGCAGAGAGGCCAGCGCCGCCTCGACGTCGGCGGGCGAGAAGGTCGCCGCGCTCTCGATCGCGCGCGGCTTGCGCACGGCCTCGGCGAGGCTGTCGATGCCGCACAGGCCGCAGCCCGTCGGGCCGGCCAGCATGCGCCGGCGGGCGCCGAGCGCCGCGCCGCGGTCGCCCTTCAGCCACAGGCGCAGCTCGATGCCCTCGTCATGGTCGACGCGCTCGAACTCGGCGATGTCGTCGGGCGAGGCGATGATGCCTTCGGTGAGCGAGAAGCCGACGGCGAAATCCCCGAGGTCGGCAGGGCTCGCCATCATCACCGCATGCGAGCCGCCGTCATAGACGAGCGAGACGGCGGTCTCCTCGGGGATGACACGCTCGCCTTGCGAGAACACGCCTTCGCGCCAGGCGAGGCGGGTGACGGAGCGGGTGGGGGATGGCGTCTCGTTCGTCATGGGGTCTCGGATCTATGGCCCTTAAAGAGAGTTGCGCTGCCCCTCACCTCTATCCTCTCCCCGCAAGCGGGGCGAGGGGGCTTCGACGTTCAGGGCGGCTTGAAGCGCCGAGTCTCGCCCGGCGGTTGCGCGAGATGAGACGCGCAACACGGAAGCCGCGGCGATCGTGCCTCCTCTCCCCGCTTGCGGGGAGAGGATAGAGGTGAGGGGCAGCGCGACCTTCTCAGGCACGACTACCCAAACCCTCACTCCGCCGCGATGCGCCGGGCGTTCCTGGCCAGCGCCTCATATTCTTCCTGCCACTCGGTCGGCCCGTTGGAGGGCATCACCTGCACCGCCGTGACCTTGTATTCGGGGCAGTTGGTCGCCCAGTCCGAATAGTCCGTGGTGATGACGTTGGCCTGCGTCGCCGGATGGTGGAAGGTGGTGTAGATCACGCCGGGCGCCACGCGCTCGCTGATCGTCGCGCGCAGCGAGGTCGAGCCGGAGCGGCTTTCGAGGCGGACCCAGTCGCCGTCGCGGATGCCGCGCTGCTCGGCGTCGTGCGGATGGATCTCGAGCACGTCCTCCTCGTGCCACATCGAATTCTCCGTCCGCCGCGTCTGCGCGCCGACATTGTATTGCGACAGGATGCGGCCGGTGGTGAGGAGCAGCGGATAGCGCGGGCCGGTGCGCTCGTCGGTGGGGATGTATTCGGTGACGACGAAGCGGCCCTTGCCGCGCACGAACTGGTCGATATGCATGACCGGCGTGCCCTCCGGCGCCTTCTCGTTGCAGGGCCACTGCACCGAGCCCATTTCCTCGAGCTTGGCATAGGAGACGCCGGTGAAGGTCGGCGTCATCTTGGCGATCTCGTCCATGATCTCGGACGGATGACTGTAGGCCATCTCGTAGCCGAGCGCCTTGGCGAGGAGCAGGGTGATCTCCCAGTCGGCATAGCCCGATTTCGGCGCCATCACCTTGCGCACGCGCTGGATGCGGCGTTCGGCATTGGTGAAGGTGCCGTCCTTTTCCAGGAAGGTCGAGCCCGGCAGGAAGACATGGGCGTAGTTCGCGGTCTCGTTGAGGAAGAGATCCTGCACGACGACGCATTCCATCGCCGAGAGGCCGGCGGTGACGTGCTTGGTATCGGGGTCCGACTGGACGATGTCCTCGCCCTGGACATAGAGGCCGAGGAAGGTGCCGTCGATCGCCGCATCGAACATGTTGGGGATGCGCAGGCCCGGCTCCTTGTCGAGCGTCACGCCCCACAGCGATTCGAAGGTCGAGCGCACGGCATCGGTGGCGACGTGGCGGTAGCCGGTGAATTCATGCGGGAACGAACCCATGTCGCAGGAGCCCTGCACATTGTTCTGGCCGCGCAGCGGGTTCACGCCGACGCCGCGGCGGCCGATATTGCCGGTCGCCATCGCCAGGTTGGCGATCGCCATCACCGTGGTCGAGCCCTGGCTGTGCTCGGTGACGCCGAGGCCGTAATAGATCGCGCCATTGCCGCCGGTGGCGTAGAGGCGGGCGGCGCCGCGCACCAGTTCGGCCGGCACGCCGGTCATCGCGGCCGTCGCTTCCGGCGCATGGCGCGGTTCGGCGACGAAGCTCGCCCATTCCTGGAAATCGTCCCAGTCGCAGCGCTCGCGCACGAAATCCTCGTCCACCAGGCCCTCGGTGACGATGACATGGGCGAGGGCGGTGAGAACAGCGACATTGGTGCCGGGGAGCAGCGGCAGATGGTAGTCGGCCTCGACATGCGGCGTGCGCACGATGTCGGTCTTGCGCGGATCGATGACGATGAGGCGTGCGCCTTCGCGCAGCCGCTTCTTCAGGCGCGAGCCGAACACCGGATGGCCGTCGGTCGGGTTGGCGCCGATGATGATGACGACGTCGCTCTCTTCGACCGAATCGAAATCCTGGGTGCCGGCCGAGGTGCCGAAGGCCTGGCCGAGGCCGTAGCCGGTGGGGGAATGGCAGACGCGGGCGCAGGTATCGACATTGTTGTTGCCGAAGCCGGCGCGGATCAGCTTCTGCACCAGATAGGTTTCCTCATTGGTGCAGCGCGAGGAGGTGATGCCGCCGATGGCGGTGCGGCCGGCCTTGGCCTGGATGCGGCGGAACTCGGAGGCGGCATGGCCGATCGCCTCCTCCCACGACACTTCGCGCCACGGGTCGGTGATCTTGGCGCGCACCATCGGCTTGAGGATGCGCTCCTTGTGGGTGGCGTAGCCCCAGGCGAAGCGGCCCTTGATGCAGGAATGGCCGCGATTGGCCTTGCCGTCCTTGTAGGGCACCATGCGCACGAGTTCCTCGCCGCGCATCTCGGCCTTGAAGGCGCAGCCGACGCCGCAATAGGCGCAGGTCGTCACCACCGAATGCTCGGGCTGGCCGATCTCGATCACCTTGTTCTCGGTGAGCGTCGCGGTCGGGCAGGCCTGCACGCAGGCGCCGCAGGAGACGCATTCGGAATCGAAGAAATTCTCGTCCATGCCCGGGGAGACGCGGCTGTCGAAGCCGCGGCCGGAGATCGTCAGCGCGAAGGTGCCCTGGACCTCCTCGCAGGCGCGCACGCAGCGCGAGCAGACGATGCATTTGGAGGTGTCGAAGGTGAAATAGGGGTTGGAGGTGTCCTTCTCCAGGCCGAGGTGATCGTCGCCCTCATAGCCGTAGCGCACCTCGCGCAGGCCGACCGCGCCCGCCATGTCCTGCAATTCGCAATCGCCGTTGGCGGCGCAGGTGAGGCAGTCGAGCGGATGGTCGGAGATGTAGAGCTCCATCACGCCCTTGCGGATCTCGGCCAGGCGCTGCGTCTGCGTCTTGACCCGGATGCCCGGCGCGACCGGCGTGGTGCAGGACGCCGGCGTGCCGTTGCGGCCCTCGATCTCGACCAGGCACATCCGGCAGGAGCCCCAGGCGTCGACCATGTCGGTGGCGCAGAGCTTGGGGATCTGCGTGCCCATCTCCATCGCCGCGCGCATGATCGAGGTGCCTTCCGGCACGGTCACCTCGTTGCCGTCGATGGTCAGGGTGACCATCTTCTCGGACTTGGAGAGCGGCGTGCCGTAGTCGATTTCGTGGACGAGAGACATTACCGCACCTCGGCGAGAAGAGGGACACTGGGCCTGTCATCCCGTGCGCACGGCACCACGAAGTGGTGCGGTGCAGACACGGGACCGCGGGCAAGAATGGTTCTGGTGACGGTCCCGGATAGCGCTGCGCGCTTCCGGGATGACATGAGGACTGTGGCCATCATCACCCTCACTCCGCCGCGACACGCTGGGGCGTGCGGTGGAAGTCCTCGGGAAAATGGCGGATCGCCGACAGCACCGGATAGGGCGTGAAGCCGCCGAGCGCGCACAGGGAGCCGAACTTCATCGTCTGGCAGAGGTCCTCGACGATGGCGATGTTGCGCGCCACGTCCCGGCCGGCGATGATCTTGTCGATCGTCTCGGCGCCGCGGGTCGAGCCGATGCGGCAGGGCGTGCATTTGCCGCAGCTTTCGACGGCGCAGAATGCCATGGCGAAGCGGGCCTGGTGGCGCATGTCGACGCTGTCGTCGAACACGACGATGCCGCCATGGCCGATGAGCCCGTCGCGGGCGGCGAAGGCCTCGTAGTCGAAAGGCGTGTCGAACAGTTCGCGCGGGAAATAGGCGCCGAGCGGGCCGCCGACCTGCACGGCGCGGATCGGGCGGCCGGTGAAGCAGCCCCCGCCGATCTCGTCCACGAGCTGGCCCAGCGTGATGCCGAAGGCGGTCTCGAACAGGCCGCCATAATTGAGGTTGCCGGCGAGCTGGATCGGCATCGTGCCGCGCGAGCGGCCCATGCCGAAATCGCGATAGGCTTCGGCACCATCGGCGAGGATCACCGGGACCGTCGCCAGCGACAGCACGTTGTTGATCACCGTCGGCATGCCGAACAGGCCCTTATGGGCCGGCAGCGGCGGCTTGGCGCGCACCGTGCCGCGGCGGCCCTCCAGGCTTTCGAGCAGCGAAGTCTCCTCGCCGCAGACATAGGCGCCGGCGCCGACGCGCACCTCCATGTCGAAGCCATGGGCCGAGCCGAGCACGGCGGGGCCGAGGACGCCCGCGCGCCGGGCCTTGTCGACGGCGGCGTTCATCGCCGCGATGGCATGCGGGTATTCGGAGCGGATATAGACGAAGCCCTTGGCGGCGCCGGTGGCGATGCCGGCGATCGCCATGCCCTCGATCAGGCAGAACGGGTCGCCCTCCATCAGCATGCGGTCGGCGAAGGTGCCGCTGTCGCCCTCGTCGGCGTTGCAGACGATGTATTTGCGCTCGCCCCTGGCGTCGGCCACCGTCTTCCATTTGATGCCGGTGGGAAAGCCGGCGCCGCCGCGCCCGCGCAGCCCGGATTTCGTCACTTCCTCGATGATGCCGGCGGGACCGAGCGCGATCGCCTTTTCGAGCCCCTTGAGGCCGCCATGCGCCCTATAGTCGTCGAGGTCGCGCGGATCGACGATGCCGACGCGGGCGAAGGTCAGCCGGGTCTGGCGCTTGAGGAAGGGCAGTTCCTCGGGCCTGCCGACCCGCAGCCGGTGCGCGCCGTCGCCGGCAAAGGCGGCGATCAGGCTTTCCGCGTCCTCCGGCTCCGCCGGCCCGTAGCCGATCCGGCCTTCGGGCGTGACGAGCTCGACCAGGGGCTCCAGCCAGGCGAGGCCGCGCGAGCCGTTGCGGACGATCTCGACGTCGAGATTGCGGGCGATGGCGGCGACCTGGAGGGCGGCAGCGACCTCGTCGGCACCACAGGCGACGGCAGCGGCGTCGCGGGGGATGTAAAGGCGAAGGGTCATCGCGCCACCTCGTCGAGCGCCCGGTCGAGCCGCTTCTCGTCGAGCCGCGCCACCAGGCGGCCGTCGATCATCGCCGCGGGCGAGACGGCGCACAGGCCGAGGCAGTAGACGGGCTCCAGCGTGACGCGGCCGTCCGGCGTCGTCTCGCCGAAGCCGATGCCGAGCCTGCCGGTGAGGTGATCGGCGAGCGCCTCGCAGCCGGCCGCCTGGCACGCCTCGGCGCGGCAGAGCTTGACGACATGGTCGCCGGCAGGCTCGCGCCGGAAGTCGTGATAGAAGGTGACGACGCCGTGCACCTCGGCGCGGGACAGGTTGAGCGCCTCGGCGACCATCGGCACGGCGGGCTCGGGAACATAGCCGAACGCCTGCACGAAGCCGTGCAGGATCGGCAGCAACGGCCCTTCCAGGCCCCGGCCGGCGGCGATGATTTCGGCAGCCCGTGCCGTATTCCAGTCCTCGTGCCCAGGCTCGGACATGCGATGCCACTCACTTTCGACCATTTCCAGACTGGAAAATGCGCCGTCGTTTGATGGCAATCAAGAACCGATTCTCATCGCACGATAGAGAATCTCTATCATGTCGCTTGGCGGCAAACCTGCGTCGAAAAGGGAACCGCACCGGATGACCGGTGCGGCTGCAACGCTGGAAGATCGCTCGGGAGCCTACCAGCAGACGCGCCGGCGCACCCACCGCACGCCGTAGCGCGTCCAGACTCGCACGGTCCGATAGCGGCAGACCGTATAGTCGTCATCATAATAGGGGTCGCCGTAAAAGCCGTAGAACGGCACGCCGTAGCCCCAGCCGCCACCCCCACCGCCATACCAGCGGCGATGATGGCCCCATCCGCCGCCGCCGCCATGCCAGCCGCCGCCGTGGCCCCATCCGCCGCCGCCGCCATGCCAGCCACCGCCGCCGTGCCCCCATCCTCCGTGCCCATGGGGAATGAAGCGCTGCCCGCCATAGCCGCGGTCGGGCGGTGCGGCCTGGGCCGGCACTGAGGCACCGACCGAAACCGCCGCCAGCCCGATCGCGGCGACGGCGGCCAATGCAAGTTTTCGAAACATCGAACGCTCCTTTCATCAAGAAGTACGCCCAAACCCCGCCTCGAATACCAGTCTGGACCCGGACGGCTTAATCG